>CAZBOE010000061.1:19248-21566 GCA_964493365.1 uncultured Tepidisphaeraceae bacterium
AAGCTGACCAAGCCGCTGGTCTCGGTGGCGGTCGGCACGGGCAAGCTGGCAGATAAGCATGCAGTTGAGAAGCAGGTCGTCAAGCCCCTGGTCAAGACGGCGCTCGTCAAGTCGACGCTGGTGAAGTCGCCCGTGATGAAGTCGCCGGTGATGAAGTCGGGCGGACGCGACGGCCAGAAAAATGGCATCCACACCGGCGGAAACGGGTCGCCCGCGGTCGGTTCGTCGGTGATGGGCTCGTCGGTGATCGGGCCTTTTGGGTCGCTGCCCGGCGGGCGGTCTTCGACGGGCGGCGCCTCGGCGGGATCTGCCGCCGCGGTCGGCGCAGCGGGGCTGGTCGCGGTCGATCCGGTGATGGCCAAGGCAATGCGCTTCCTCACGACGCTCAGCGACTATGAGCGGCTGCGGATCGTGCGCTACAACCCCGAGACCTTCAACCTCGACCGTATGCGGACGCTGCTCCGCAAGATCGGCAACCCGCACCAGGCGTTCAAGTCGGTCCACATCGCGGGCACCAAGGGCAAGGGCAGCACCTGCGCCATGCTCGCGGCCATGTTGTCGGCCAACGGGCTCAAGGTCGGCATCTATACGTCGCCCCACCTGGTCGACATCCGCGAGCGGATCATGATCGCCAAAGACGGCGCTGCGCCCGAGATGATCTCGCCCGCCGACTTCGCGGCTGTGATCAGGCAGGTCGAGCCGCACGTGGGCAAGATCAAGCCGATGCCGTCCTACTTCGACGCGCTGACCGCCGCCGCGTTCAAGTATTTCGCCGACCAGGAAGTCGATATCGCGGTCATCGAGACCGGGCTGGGCGGTCGGCTCGACTCGACCAACGTGCTCAACCCCGAGGTGACCGCCATCACCTCGATCTCCAAAGACCACATGGCGCAACTGGGCAACACGCTGCCCAAGATCGCGGCCGAGAAGGCGGGCATCTTCAAGCCGGGCGTGCCGGCGGTGACGATCCACCAGGATGCCGATGTCGAGCGCGTGCTGCGCGAGACGGCGGAGAAGATCGGTGCGCCGTTCGACGTGTGCGGCAAGAGCATCGAGTTCAGCTTCCGCTTCGAATCCAGCCGGATGAGCGGCCCGCAGAACCGCATCTGCCTGACGACCGCCAACAGCCGGTTTGAGCATCTGGCCGTCCCGCTGTGGGGCGAGCACCAGGCGCTCAACTGCGGGCTGGCGCTGGCGATCGTCGACAAGCTCAAGTCGCGCGGGTTTGCCCTCTCCGATGCCCGCTGCATGGACGGGCTTGCCCGGACGGTCGTCCCCGGGCGGATGGAGCTGGTGAGCCAGAACCCGCGGGTGATCGTCGACGGGGCCCACAACGGCGCGTCGATCGAAGCGCTGATGAAGTCGATCGGCCAGCACGTGAGCTATGACTCGATGGTGGTCATCTTCGGCTGCTGCGCCGACAAAGACGTGCCGGGCATGCTCGAGCGTATCGCCTCGGGCGCCGACAAGGTCATCTTCGTGCCGGTGGACAACATCCGCACGTCGTCGCCGCACGACCTGGCGCACCGCTACAACGAGATGCACGGCAAGATGTGTCAGGTGGCCCAGACGCTCGACGACGCGATGGCGATCGCCCGCCGGGCGGTCAGCAAGGAAGACCTGATCTGCATCACCGGCAGCTTCTATCTCGTCGGGCAGGCCAAGCGATACTTCGCGGCGCGTCCGGTGACCCAGTAACAGCGCCGCAGGGCGAGGAAATCGCGCCAAGCCCGCGGACGACCGCAGAAGAACCGCGGCAAAACTGCAGCACAACCGTGCCGGGGCCCGGTCGGCAGCGCCGCTTCGACCGGCATGTGCATAGGCACGCGTGGCGTTTGCACAAGGCACGCCGTACCGGACCTGCCGTATCGGCAACCGTCGTCCGGGCACTCGTCGAGCCGGGCATCCGTCGAACCGCGCGGCGTCCTACTGGGCCGCACTGCACTGGCACCCGTCGGCTTGGGCCCATTGACGCCGGGCACCGTTAAGCCAGGCCTTTCGCGGCGACGCCGGCCTCAGGCCCGCCGGCCACAGGCCCTGTCGCACCGGTTGCCGTCGGCGGCCGCTCTGTTTTCAGTGAAAATAATCGCCCGGTCTCCGCGATAATGCGATACGCGCGGGCCCGCGGCGTCGTCTTTCCGGGAGGGTGTCGGCGGAGCCGCCGACACGTAAACCCGGGTTGATGGACCGCCATCAGGTTGGCCGCCAACAGGTTTACTGCGGTAAGGTTGTTCGCCGCCCCATCGACCGGTGGTTGTGCTGGTGAAGTGCAGGCAGATGAATCCGGAGGTTGTCGGAGATGTCGAACTGGAATGAAC
>CAZBOE010000062.1:0-9933 GCA_964493365.1 uncultured Tepidisphaeraceae bacterium
AAACCTCTGTCAATTTACGATTTAGCACTCACTGGCTGACGGCCTCCGTCGCCGGTGACTTGGCTCGATCAACGATCAGGCCGCCCTCTTCATTGAGGGCGGCCTTTCTTTTTGCCTGGTCGTTCCCACTCCCCTCGACAAACCCGATGTGCTCACAGGATCTTGTTATTTACTTGACAACTTTACCGGTCAAGTTATGATGTGGAACACACATCGGACCGCTCCGACTATGGCAGCCACCATCGCACAAATCGCTCGGCGCGTCGGGACCTCAAAGCAGGCCGTGAGCTACGCGCTCAACAACAAGCCCGGCGAGGTCAGCGAGGCGACGCGCCAGCGGATTCTCGAGGTGGCGAGGGAGCTCGACTATCAGCCGAACTATCGCGCCCGGTCGTTCGCCCGTCGGCGGACGCAGGTGATCGGGCTGGTGTATGGGAGGCCGGCAGACTACATCGAGCGCTCGGAAGTGGTGTCGGCGCTGGTTGAGCGGCTGGCCGACCTCGATCATGAGCTGCTGCTGATTCCGGCGCGGGGTCCGCTCGATCAGTGGGCCAACAAGCTGCGCGACGGCCGCATGGACGGCGTCCTGGTCACTCACCCGATGCCGCTCGGGCTTGACGAGTTCATCTCACAGCACCGGCTGCCGGCGGTGTTGCTGAACCTCCGCAGCGATCTGCCGGTCCCGCAGGTCTGTTTCGACGACCGCCAGGGCACTCGGCTGGCCATGGACCACCTGCTGTCGATGGGCCACCGCCGCATCGCTTACCTGAGCACACCCAAGCGGCACGGCGAACACTACAGCAACGTCGACCGCCGCGAGGAGTATGTCGCGGCCATGCGCGATGCCGGGCTCGGCGACAGGATTCAGACCATCGAACTGGACGCGGACGATTACGTGCCCCGCCTTCTGGGGACACCGAACGCGGAGCGGCCAACCGCCCTGCTCATCTACAACGGTCACGACACCGCCATTTTTCTGCGACACGCCCAGACCGCCGGGCTGCGCGTCCCCGAGGACCTCAGCGTGATGAGCTTTTCGGTCGACACACGCGCGCAATCCACGGTTTCGTGGGTCACCCAGGTGGACACGCCGGCGGCCGACCTGGCCACCGCATCGCTCGAGCTGCTGATGAAGCAGATCGAATCGGTCGGGGCCGCCGCATCGCGCATCGCGGCTGATCTGGATTCTCGTGTCGTCCTTCCCGAACACCTCGTTCCCGGCCGAAGCGTGGCTCGCCTCGGACCGGGTCTTATTTGATCACATCAGCCACTTTTTTAAGGAGGACTGTTATGCATCGTACCATCTGGGCCGCATCGGCCTGTCTGCTTGTCGCGGGACCGTCACTGACCCGGGCCGCGTTCATCAACGATTTTGCCACCGACACCGTCGGATCCGCGCCGGCGTCTGTGACCGTGATCGAGCCGGCGGCTTTCGTCGGCACGGGCGCGAACGACGGCGACACGCTGGTCACCACCGTCGCCACCTCCGCCATCGGCACAGGGAATGCCATGCGCATCGTCGATCGCGCGACCACAGCGGTGATCGTGCGCGAGACGTTTGGCGAATCGTTCCTGACCGGCGTGCTGAGCTTTGGCTTCACGGCCGGCCCGAACGTCGGCACCGACGGCAACAGCTTTCTGCGCGTTGCGCTGGGATCCGCCAACACCAACGCATCGTCGTCGGGCAGCGTTGACAACTACATGCGGGTGACGTTCTCGAGCCCCAACAGCACCAACATCGGCGGCTTTGGGGCGAGCAATGTTTCCTCCGGGTCGTTGGCCGACATTTCCGCCGGCACATTCAACGAGACCGCAGGCAACCTCGTTCAGATCGTTTTCAACCGCACGTCGTTGCCGCTCGACTACCTGCTGGGGACGGGCCATACCGTGGCCGCCAACCGATACGATCTTTACCTCAACGGGGCGCTTGTCGGAGACGACCTGTTGCTCCGCACCGGGACCGGCGCGGTGACGGCGATGAGCTTCGGCACCGGCGGCGGGCAGAAGGGCGCCGACTGGATCATCGACAACCTCGCAGTGAGCGCACCGCTGCCGATCCCGGAGCCGGCCACGGCCGGCCTGCTTCTGGCGAGCGCGCCGACGCTGCTGCGTCGCCGACGGCGGTGAACGTCCCCATTTGCGGAATCGGGCCAGCCCCGCACGATCCTTCCGAACGGCAGGTCGTGCGGGGCTCTTGCATTCAGGTCGAGTGTCGAGCCATCGGCGATCGGCAGATGACTTCCCACCATGCGTGGTCGCGGCACGTCGCCAACTCATCGGCCCGTGTTCGCTAACCGGGAACGTGACCAGCATGGCCACAGCCAACATCTTTGCATGGAAAACCGCGTGAAAGATCGGGCACCGTGGGGTAGCCTTGCCGCTCCTTGCGGGGTCTTTGCATGGACGATCGCCAACATCAAAGTTCGTCCGACCACGACGCTGTCAGTCGCAGCGCCTTATCTGATCCTGATTCGAAACGCACTCCGCCCGCGGGCGAAGCACTTGGCAATCATGCCTCGTTGCGCGAATCGGGCGATGCTGAACCGAGCCGTCTTGCGGCGGACGCTGATCCAACGATGGCAAGTGACGCGGAGATTGATCGCGTTGCGGTCGATCCAACCGTGGCCGATCCGGCGGTTACCGGCATCATGCCGGTTCGTGCGCCCGACGGTCAGCCTCGAGCGGGGGGACCGTGGGTGGGGATCGAGGTTCAGCACATTCCGGTCATCAACTTCGCCCTGCAACAGAACGACGTGCCGCTGGTGCGCGAGCTGAAGTTGACCAATCTCAGCGAGCAGGTTCTCGAGGACATCGTCGCGACGGTTGCCGTGAGCGGCGTGCTGACCCCGGCGTCCGAGCAGCGTCTGGCGCGGCTGTCGCCGGGCGAGACACGCCGGCTCGTCAAGCTCGACCTCGCCCTCGACCCACACCGGCTGGCAAATCAGCTCGAGCGCGAGCGAGCGCAGATCAGCGTCACGGTGTCGGATGCGTCGGGCGAACTCGGGCGGTGGACAGCCCCGATCGATGTGCTGGCATTCAACGAGTGGCCGGGCGTGGCCGTGCTGCAGGAGATTCTTGCGGCGTTCGTCTCGCCGAACCATCCGGCCATTGAGCAGTTTCTGGGTGCCGTGCGCCAGCACCTGAACTCCGCGACCGGCGACCCGTCGCTCAGCGGATATCAAACGGGCGCCCCTTCGCGGACGCTGGCTGTGGTCGATGCGGTGTATGAGGCGCTGCGGTCGGCGCGGATCGGATATGTGACGCCGCCGGCGAGCTATGAAGACCATGGGCAGAAAGTCCGCAGCGCCGCCGAGGTGCTCGACGGCAGCCGCCTGGGGACATGCCTGGATCTGTCGCTGGTTGCGGCCGCGGTGCTCGAGCAGTGCGGGCTTCACCCCCTGGTGATGCTGATCAAGGGCCACGCGTTTGTCGGCGCCTGGCTTAGGGACGAGCAGTTCGCCGAGCCGGCGATCGACGATGCCTCACGCATTACCAACCGCATCCGCCTGGGCGACATCGTGGTCTTTGAAACCACCAGCGTCTGCGACGGCCGACACATCGCGTTTGCCGACGCGGTGAGGCTGGGCACCGAACACTTCGCGGCGACCGATGAGTTTTTGATGGCGGTGGACATTCGCGCCGCCCGCCGGGCGGGGATTCGGCCGTTGCCGCCGAGGGTCAAGAGCGGTGATGGCTTCGCGGTTGTCCAGACGCCGCCGCCGGGATCATCCGATGGCGGCGCACGCTCGCCGGGCTCGCCATCGGGAAGCGACCGGGCCGACGGCGCTGAGCCCGGGCGGACGGTCGTTCCGCGGCGGCGCGAAAACCGTACGAGCGACCTGGGCCTTGCCCCCGAAGCCGCCCAGCGGCTCGACACGTGGAAGCGCCGCCTGCTCGATCTGTCGCTGCGCAACCCGCTGCTCAACTTCCGCACATCGGCGAAGAAAGTCATCCCGCTGCTCGTGCCGGATATCGCGGGGCTGGAGGATCAGCTCGCCGGCGGAAAGCTGCTGCAACTGGCGCCGCGGTCGGGTGTGCTCGACCCGCGCCGGCCGCGCGACCTTTCGCTCGAGCGCGATCGGACGGGCCGGGATATTCCGGCCGAGATGCTCCGCGAGGAGCTGGCCCGCGGGCTGCTGCGCGCCGACCTGACCGACACCTTTGAGACATCGGCGGTCGAGCTGTTCAGGGCGGCGAGGCTCGCGGTCGAGGAGACGGGCACCAACACGCTGTTTCTCGCGCTGGGCACGCTTCACTGGTTTGAGTCGCCTGCCTCGGAGACCAGGCGTGTCGCGCCGCTGGTGCTCGTGCCGGTGAAGCTCGAGCGGCCGTCGCCCGGACAGTTTCGCATCTCGGCGCTCGACGAGGAGGTGAAGCTCAACGTCACGCTGCTCGAGAAGCTGTCACACGACCTGGGCATCGACACCTCGCCGGTGCTGGCGGTCGGTGAAGACGAAAACGGGTTTGACGTGCGGGCGGCGCTCGATGCATTCACCCGCCTGATCGTCGATGTCCCGCGGTGGGAGGTGAAAGACTCGGCTCACCTTGGCTTGTTTTCGTTCGCGAAGTTCATGCTCTATGCCGACCTCGACGAGCGGCTGGCCGCGGTCGCGGGCAACGAGGTGGTTCGACAGATTCTCAACCGCGCCGCCGAAGCGAGCGATGCCGCTCCGTTTCCGGTCGAGGGCGATCTCGATCGGCGGCAGGAGCCCGAGGCGGTGGTTTATCCGATGGACGCCGACAGCTCACAGGCGGCCGCGGTCGAGGCGGCGCTGGCGGGCAAGGCCTTTGTGCTGCAGGGCCCGCCGGGCACGGGCAAGAGCCAGACCATCACCAACCTCATCGCCCGGGCGGCCTTCTCGGGCAAGCGAGTGCTCTTCGTGGCCGAGAAGAAGGCGGCGCTGGAGGTGGTCGAGCGAAGGCTGACGGCCTGCGGGCTGGGCCCATTTTCGCTCGAGATTCACTCGTCGAAGGCGGGCAAGCGCGAGGTGCTTCAGCAGCTACGGACGGCGCTGGAGTCGGCGACGATCGCGCCGCCCGGCGGATGGCAGGAGGAGGCCGCGCGACTGCACCGGCTTCGCGACCGGCTCAACGACTATGTCAGGGCGATTCACGAGCGCCGCAGCAGCGGCGAGAGCATCTACCAGGTCGTGTCGCGGCTGACCGAGGTCGAGCGGTTCAGGCGCGTCGCGCCGGAGTTGAGCGATCCCGCAGGCATGTCGGCCGACCGGCTCAGTGAGCTGCGCGAGGCGGTTGCCCAGGCAGCGGTGGCCGCGGGCGCGACGGGCGATACCGCCACGCACCCGCTTCGCGGCGTCCGCGTCATCCAGTGGCGGCTCGATCTGGCCGACCAGGCGGAGGCCGCCATCAGCGCGGCGCTCGGAGCGGCAGACGCGCTGGAGGCGGCATTGGCCGCCTGGCTTCGGGCCCTCTCGATCGACACGCCGGCCGACCGCCTGACCGGCGGTGAGGCGCGCTCGATGGCGTCGCTGGCGCAGTTGGCGCTGGAGCGGCGTTGCCCCACGCGCGCGATCATTGAGCAGCCGGGCTGGGATGCGTTGTCGCGTGAGCTGTCGGCCCTGGCCGAGAACGGACGCGTGAGAGACGCCGGCCGCGCCGATCTGCTCACACGCTATACGCCGGATTTTCTCAAGCTCGATCATGACGCGGTGTCGGCCCGGCTTCGCGCCGCGCTGGCGGCATTTCCTGTCGTTCGCTGGTTCCGACGCCGGGCCGCCGTCGCGCCGATCAGGGCCGTCATGGCTGGCGCGGCGATGCCCGACGACAAATCGCTCCTGTGCGACCTTGCCACCGGCGCCGATGTAGTCAGACGCACGGCAGCCCTGTCATCCGCAGGCACCCCGGCGGCGCGACTGCTCGGATCACTGGTTTATCAGGGCGAGGCCGATTGGGCGGATGTCACTCAAGCGATCGACTGGGCCGGCCGGATCCGGCGCGCGCTGGCCACCTATCCGGCCGGCGCGGTCGATTCGAACACAGTCAAGGCATCGATCGTCGCCCTGCTCGACCCCGATGCCTACAAGTTCGACGAAGCCTCGCCGGCACGACAGGCGGCATCGACCCTCGCCGCCGCGGCGACGTCGCTCGACCAGTCGCTCGTCGCTGTGAAGAACGTGCTCGACGCTTCCCCATCCGCCATGACCGGCGGCGAGGGTGACCCGCTCGTGCCCACGCTCCGCGCCACACTCCGGCGCTGGGGCGACGCCCTGCCGCGGCTGGCGGAATGGTCCGCATGGCAGCGCCAGCGATTGCGCACCGACGTGCCCGAGCTCGCCCCGCTGCTGACCGCCCTCGACGACGGCAGCCTCGAGCCTCAGGACGCCACCGGCGCGTTTGAGCATGGCTATGCCCGGGCGTGGCTGACGGCGGTGCTGCCCACGGAGCCCGCGCTGCGCGACTTCACCGTCGAAAGCCGGCAGCGGCTGATCGATCAGTTTCGCGAGACCGACCGGGCGACCCAGCAGCTCAGCCGCAGGCTGGTTGCGGCACAGATCTCGTCGCAGGTGCCGACGGCCCATACCGCCACGGTGTCTCCCAATTCGGAGATCGGCGTCCTGCGGAGACAGCTGTCGCTGCAGCGCAATCACAAGCCCGTGCGCAGGCTGGTGAAGGAACTGCCGACCCTGCTGCCGCGGCTCAAGCCGGTGTGGCTGATGAGCCCGCTCTCGGTCGCACAGTATCTTGACCCGTCTTTCCCGCCGTTTGACCTGGTGGTGTTTGATGAGGCGTCGCAGATTCCGGTGTGGGATGCCGTCGGCGCGATGGCGAGAGGCACCCGCGCCGTCGTGGTCGGCGATTCCAAGCAGTTGCCGCCGACCAACTTCTTCCAAAGCGCCGGCGAAGACGATGGCGTCACCCCGCCGAGCGACGATGCGGACATCGAAGAACTCGAGAGCATCCTGGATGAATGCGTGGCCTCGGCCATGCCCGAGCTGCGGCTCAAGTGGCACTATCGCAGCCGCCATGAGAGCCTCATCGCTTTTTCCAACCACCACTATTACGACGACCAGTTGCTGACGTTTCCGTCGGCCGCCCAGCAGGTGCCGCACCTGGGCGTCTCGATGCGGTTTTTCCCCCAGGGCCGCTATGACCGAGGCGGCAGCCGCACCAATTCCGTCGAAGCGCAGGCGATAGTCGACGAGCTCTTCGCACGTTTTGCGGGCGGCGACCGCCGGACGATCGGCATCGTCACGTTCTCGTCGGCCCAGCAGATCCTCATCGAAGACCTGATCGACGAGCGGCTGGCGGCCCAGCCCCAGTGGCAGCCGTATTTCGCCGCCGGCGACGAACCGGTCTTCGTCAAAAACCTCGAGAACGTCCAGGGCGACGAACGCGACGTCATCCTCTTCTCGATCTGCTACGGCCCTGACGCCGCGGGCAAGGTCTCGCTCGGGTTCGGCCCGCTCAACCGCGACGGCGGCGAACGCCGGCTCAATGTCGCCATCACGCGGGCGCGCGAACAGGTCATCGTCTTTTCCTCGATCAAGGCCGAGTCGATCGACCTCTCACGCTCGCGCGCCCGCGGGCTCGCTCATCTGCGCACGTTTCTCGATTACGCCGAGCGCGGCCCCGGAGTGCTCCGCGAAGTGGTCACGCCCGGCGGCACGGACGACTGGGAATCGCCCTTCGAGATGGCGGTGTGCAAGGCGCTCCGCGAGCGGGGCTGGCAGGTCGATACGCAGGTGGGCTGCTCGGGATATCGAATCGACCTGGCTGTCCGCGATCCCGATCACCCGGGGCGATATCTGCTGGGCATCGAGTGCGACGGCGCCAGCTATCACAGCGCCAAGACCGCCCGCGACCGCGACCGCCTGCGGCAGCAGGTGCTCGAGGGGCTGGGCTGGCGGCTGCACCGAGTGTGGTCGACCGACTGGCTGCAGAATCACGACCGCTGCCTCGAGCGGATCATCGCGGCGATCGACGCTGCACAGCAGGCGGCGGCGGCTCGACAAACGGCAACCGTGCGGCCACTGACGCCCGCCCAGACATTCCCGAAGCAGACATCGCCCTCGCAGGCATCCCCCTCGCAGGCATCGCCCGCGGCGGCAGATGGTTCGGGTGCCGCTCCCGCCGCTGCGTCGCCCGATCAGGCCGCGCACCTCGGCGGTCGCGGGGCGCCTGCCGCCTCGGGCGAAGAAGGTGATGCGACGCCGGCGATCGAGCTCGACACCCTTTCGCCAGACGACGACGCTTTCCCCGCGCCGGCCGCGCCGCAGCTCGACGCATCGGGCGAGCCCTTTGCCAGCGCCCGTGAATCGTCGGCGGGCCTGCGGCCGGCGAACGTGGTCGACTATGTCACCTATGACTTCCCCGGCGGCGGCCGCAGCCAGGACCTCTTCTACGCCGCCCGCGCCGCCGTGCGGCTGCACAACGATCTGATCGGACTGGTCAACTGCCAGGGGCCCGTGCACGTCGCGCCGGCATTCAGCGCCATCGCCCGCGCCTGGGGCCTCTCACGTGTGACCAACCGGGTCGCCGAGCGACTGGAAGACATCCTGCTGTCGGCCGGCGACAGCATCCGCCGCGATGGCGATTTTCTCTGGCCGGCCGGCCTGGCCCACAGCCAGTACACGACCGTCCGATGCCCGCCCGACGGAACCCCACCCCGGCCGCTCGAGCACATCTGCCCCCAGGAGATCGCGGCCGCGGCGCTCACCGTTCTCCGCGAACACCTCGGCCTGCCCGCGAGCGAGCTCGAACGAGCCACGGCCAACCTGCTCGGCACACGCCGCCTCAACGCCGCCGCCCGAGAATCGATCCAGCGTGGCATCGACCTGCTCCGCCAACAGGGCCAATGCCGAACCGACGGCGACGCCATCCGCCTGGTCGATTAAGCCTCGTTGATTGACTCTCGTTGAATGACCCTCGTCGAATGAGCCTCGTTGATTAACCCCAAGCCCAACGCCGCTCCACCTTCGCCACTTGGGAGCAGTCAACTCCCCGCCCCACCCGCTACCCATGGCCAAACCAGACACTCCCCCGCGAGCGAGGGGTAAGCCTGTCTTCCAAATAGCGTGGTGTTAAAGCGGGCGAAGGGATTCGAACCCTCGACGTCCAGCTTGGGAAGCTGGCATTCTACCACTGAATTACGCCCGCGTTGGCGTAACGTTAGCTTAGCCAGCTTCGCGCGAAACTTCCAGATCGCCGTGGCTATCGCAGCGGTTGTCGCCCGGGTTGTCGCGGCAGTCGTCGCCATGGTTGTCGCGGCGGTTGTCGCGGCGTTGTTGCGGCGGCTGTGTGGAGATCGTGCTGCGGCGGTGCTGCCGATGTGCGGCACGGCGCGGCGTGTGCGACGCCGAACTCAGCCGATCACATCGACCAGCGCGGCATCGATCTCGAGGCTGACGGCGCGGCCGAGGGTTTCAACCTGGAGGATAATCCGGTCGAGGCGTCGGCGGTCTTCGACGATGCCCTGCAGTCCGCGGAGCGGGCCCGAACGCACCTCTACCCGCGCGCCTTTCACCACCCCCGGAAACGGATCGAGCGCAGCGCTGTTGGCCAGGGCGAGCCCGATGTTGCGCAGTTCCCAGTCGAGCGTCTGCTGGTCGTTGACCGGAATAATGCTGGCGATGCGCTTGGTGCGGTCGGCGGCATAGGCCTGCTCGAGCGTGCCGCGCAGAAAGACATATCCCGGGAACAGCGGCAGCTCGACGTGTTCCTTGCTCCGGCCGTAGCGCCGCGTGACGGCCACCAGCGGCAGAAAGCAGCCGATGCCGCGGGCGCGAAGGTCGTCGGCCAGCGCCTTCTCCTGGCGGCTGCGGGTGTGCAGCACGAACCAGTCGCCGACGGTGGCAGGAAACCCCGGCGGCACCGACAGCGATCCCGGCGGCGCTGCGCCACCGCCGCCGGCCGGAAAGACGCCCGGTTCGGCAGAGCGATCTGGCGCGCCGTCCGCTTGTGAGTCGCCGTCAG
>CAZBOE010000062.1:9952-21309 GCA_964493365.1 uncultured Tepidisphaeraceae bacterium
CATCGCGGCGAAACATACTCGCCGCGTCGCGCAAAGGCGATATCACGTCGGCCGCGCGCTCATGCCGCCAGCAGGCGGTCTGCGTCAGCCACCGGCGCTTCGGAGAACAGGCCCGTCGACACCGGCGCCGGCCAGACCGATGCACCCGCCGCCGCCCCACCGCGATGCGCCACCGCGCTGGCCGGCAAGCTCAGCGGCGTCTGCGATGCCGCCGCCGCTTCTTCCGAGACGGCGCGAACCAGCAGGTTGAATCCCGCCCCCGCGGCCTCGGCGGGCACGTTCAGCCTCGGCTTGACCGTGATCGAGCGATCGGGGTTGATCCGGTTGCGCACGCGGGCGGTGCCCAGCAGCACATCGGATTCATCGATCACGCCGTCGGTCGAGGCAAACACCTCAACCAGCACAGGCCGGCTCGAGCGCGTGTTGCCCTCGTTGGTGAGCGTCAGCGTCACGCGGTTGCGCGTGCCGGCCTTGAGCTGGCCGTTCCATTCGCGGCGCGGGCTGACGGCAAAATCGACGAAGGGTCGCTCATAGTCGATCTGACCGAGCGAGGCGACGTTGTTGGATCGATCGGCGTCGTCCAGCGCCCCGTCGGCGTCGATCACCGCCAGCAGCGTGTATCTGCCGCTGTCGAGGTCAGTCGGGTAGGTGATGTTGATACGCTTGCCCGTACCGCGACCCTCGCGCAGGTTGAGCGACATGCTCGTTTCGCTGAGCAGCATGTCGGAGGCATCGAGCGTGTCGTCGGCCGACATATACACCGCCACCACCGATCGGCCGCGCAGGCGCTGGTCACCGACATTGGTGATGTTGACGGTCGCCCGCCCGCGCGACCCGCCGACGACGGTGCCCGAGATCTCGCCGCGCGGGGTGATCTCCAGATCAGGCCCGGCGTCGTCGATGTCGAGATCGATGTCGACGGTCGCGGTGTCGTCGCCTGCGACGCTCAGCGTGTAGGCGCCGCCGTCAGAAGCATCCCACTGCCCGCCCGGGGCATCGAGCGCAAGGCGGAACGTGGTTCCCTCGGCGTTCTGTTCGACCACCGTAAACGACACAGGCTGATCGAGGCTGTCTGCGATGCGAAGCATGCCCGCGTCGATGGAACGCGACAGCGTCACGTTGACAATCACGCCGCCGCTGCGAGTGACCGTGCCATCGACCGACGCATCGATGTCGAGCGGAATCGGCTCGGGCGGCTGGGGCTCGGGTTCGGGTTGCGGCTGAGGCTCCGGTTGCGGCTCCGGTTGCGGCTCGGGCTGGGGCTCCGGTTGCGGTTCGGGCTGGGGTTCAGGCCGGGGCTCGGGCTGAGGTTCGGGCTCGGGCTGGGGTTCGGGCTCGGGCTGAGGTTCGGGCTGCGGCTGGTTGTTGTTGCCGCCCTGGTCCACGGGCTCGGGCTCGCTGATGGGCGGTTGAGCGACCATCGCCGTTGCGCCGGCCGACGAGACCACTTGATTGCCCGACCAAAGCTGCACGGTCACCGAATAGACCCCGCCGCGCGAGTAAACATGCTCGGCCGCCGGTGTGCCGGTCGAGTGCTCCGAGGTCGAGCCGTCGCCCCAATCGATCGTCCAGCGGGTTACGGTCATCTCGACGGCGCTGATGCTCACCGTGGCCTTCGAAGCGCGGCCGGCCTGGGCCGCGACCACCTCAACGTCGATGTCGGCCGACGGTTCGGGGGCAACGCTCACGAGCGCCTGCGCCGATGCCGTGCGCCCGTCGTCGTTGGTGGCGGTGACGCTGACCGTGAAGCTCCCCGGGGCGGCGTAGGTGTGCGATGCCGATGAGACCCCGCCTGCCACGGTTGCGGTCGTGCCGTCGCCCCAGTCGATCAGCCACTGCGTCACCGCATCGTTGCCGATATCCGCATAGGCCAGGCCGATGGTGGCCGGGCGGTTGGCGTTGATCTTCGAGGGCGTCGACAGCGTCACCGTCGATGACATGTCCGAGATCGTCGCCGTCAGCGCCGATGCCGCGAACACGCCGCGCGGCGTCACCGCATAGACGCTGACGCTGTAGGTGCCGTCGTCGGCATAGACATGACCGAAGCTGCCGCTGAGCGACCCGGCGATCTCGC
The DNA here is from genome assembly GCA_964493365.1 of uncultured Tepidisphaeraceae bacterium. Taxonomy (GTDB): domain Bacteria; phylum Planctomycetota; class Phycisphaerae; order Tepidisphaerales; family Tepidisphaeraceae; genus CAZBOE01. The sequence goes on from CAZBOE010000062.1 coordinate 12,027, forward strand.
TGACATTGCCGTCGCCCCAGTCGATGCGGATGGCCGAGAGCGTGTCATTGCCCGGGTTGTTGACCGCCCACCGCGCGACGACGGCCGCGCCCTCGGTGGCGTGTCCGGCCGCGTCGAGTGAAGCCGTCACGGTCGGGTCCACTTCCCTCACGCTGACGCTCGGGCCCCCGACCTCAAACCGCCGGCCGTCGTCGTCGATCGCGACAACGCGGATGGCGTACTGCCCGCCGCTCGCGAAGACCTTGGTGATCGTGCGGTTTCCGCCGGCCGTGGTGGTGGTCGTGCCGTCGCCCCACGTGATCTCCCATGCGTCGATGCTGTCGGCGACGTCATTGCCCGACACCGTAAGCTGATAGGCCCCGCCCTCATCGACCGACGTGCCCCCGCTGACGCCGATCTGCGGGGCCTGGTCGTGAATCGTCACCGCCAGCGGCGTGGCGGTGTAGGTCTTGTCGCCGCGATGGGCGGTCACCCGCACGGTGTATTGACCGTCATCGGCGTACACGTGCGACACCGGCAGCGTCGTCGCGCCGCTGGCGACATCATGTGTCGTGGTCTGGCCGTCGCCCCAGTCGATGACCCACCGGTTGATCTTCGAAGCCGTGGCGCCGGTCGCGCGGAGGCTGAGCGTGTAGGTCGCGCCTTCGAGCGTGGTCGTGCCGGGCGGCGTCACGATCAGCCCCGGCGTCACTTCCTTCACCGTCACCGTCGGGCCCGCGACCGTGTATGACCCGTCTTCGTCGATGGCCGTCACGGTGATGACGTAGGTGCCGAACTGCTGGTAGGTGCGATCGATGAAACTGACCGTGCCGCTGTGGGTGGTGGTGGTGCCGTCGCCCCAGTTGATCGTCCAGCCGCTGATCGTATCCAGCCCGACATCGCTCGCGCCGATCGTCAGGCGATAGTTGGCCAGCTCGTTCACCTGCGCCGCGCCCGACACGCTGAGCACAGGGGCCACGTTCGCCACCGTCACCGCCGGGCCCGCCTCTTCATAGACGCCGTTGGCGTTGATGGCGCGGACGACGATCTGGTAAACGCCGCTGTCGGCATAGGTGTGGGCGCTCGAGGTGACGCTGCCCGCGACGGTGGTGATTGAGCCGTCGCCCCAATCGATCTGCCACGTGCTCACGGCGTCTTCGATCGTGCTGACGGCCGAAAAGCTCAGCAGATAGCTCGCCGCCTCGACCGCCGAAACAGACCCGCTCACCGTGATGTCGACCGGCGCATCGCTGACCGTCACCGTCGGGCCCGAGGCCGAAAACGTGCCGTCTTCGTTCACCGCGCGCACGACGATCTGAAACGTGCCGCCGTCGACCCAGGCGTGGGTGGCGCTGGTCGCGGTTCCGGGCAGTGTGCTGGTGGTGCCGTCGCCCCACTCGACCTGCCAGCTGCTCACCGTGTCGTTACCCGGATCGCTGACCGAAAACGTGACCGTATAGCTCGTGCCTTCGACACCCACGGCCGCGCCGTCGACGGTGATCGTCGGCGCGACGTCGGCCACCGACACCGAGTGACCGCTGTGGGCAAACTCGCCGTCTTCGTTGATGACGCTGATCACCACGTTGTACGAGCCGCTGTCGGCCCATGTGTGGGTTGCGCCCGTGGCGCTTGCCGGCAGAAGCACCGATGTGCCGTCGCCCCAGTTGATGCGCCAGCCGCTGATGGTGTCGGCGCCCGGGTCGCTTGCCAAGAAGGTCAGCGAGTGTGAGCCGCCCTCGGTGTTCGCGTTGCTGCCCCCCACGGTGATCACGGGCGCGACATCGACCACCGTCACCTGCGGTCCGTTCCAGGTGAACAGCGAGCCGCCGATGTCGGCCGACACCACGATCTGCCGCGTGCCGTTGTCGGTGTAGACATGGGTGGGCGTCGGCAGCGTGCCGGCCGGCAGGGTCAGGGTCTGGGTCGAGCCGTCGCCCCAGTCGACCGTCCAGTCGATCGTCCCCAGCGGGGGCAGCCCCGAGATCGACAGGTTCAGCGTGTGGCTGCCGCCCTCGTTGATCGTGACCGGCGAAGCGTTGCTCGTGTTGGCCGGCGTGACCTCGAGCACGATCACCGTCTTGGCCTCGACACTCGACCATTCACCCGACGAATCCTGCGCCTCGACCGTGACCGAATAAGCCCCCGACCGGCCCCAGTAATGCCCGGCCGACGTCGCCGAGCCGTCGAGAATCTCGACAACGCCGTCGCCCCAGTCGATCCGCCACGAGGCGATGGTGTCGCCGCCCGGGTCGGTGGCGTTCAGCGAAAGCGTGTAGGGGGTGAACTGCGTCGAGAAGCCGTCGCCCACCACGTTGGTCACCGGCGCGACGTTGGTGACCGTGATCGTCGCGACGGCATTGCTCGTCCGAGCGAGTGAGTCGGTGACCCGCAGCGTCACGTTGTGCGTGGTAGGCCCGTCGAGGTCGGCGGCCACGAATGTCGGCGTCGCACCCGTCTCGTCGCCGTGCGTAGCACCGGCGCCGGTTTCACCAAAGATGCCGTCGCCGTCGAGGTCCCATGAATAGCTGATGGCGTCGCCCGTGCTCAGCGAACCGTCGAGCAGCAACTGGCCGCCTTCGCCGACGGTGTATCCCGTGCCCGCGTCGGCCACCGGCGCCGGGGGCGGCTCGGGCGTCGTCGAAGGCAGCGTCACCGACAGCGTGTATTGCCCCACGTCGCCATATCCGCCCGCCCCGCGCACGCTGAGGTAGTAGGTCCCCGCGGCCAGGTCGGCGGTGATCGACTCGCTGAAGCTCGAGGTCGCCGACGTCGCGATGACCGTGCCCGATGCGTTGTGCAACTGCAGCGTCATGTCGAGCATGGCGCCATACTGCGCGACGTTGCCCGCGATGCTCACCGAGCCCGAGTCCTCCACGGTGAAGCGGAACATGTCGACATCACCCACCTGCCCGATCACGCCCGACCCCGAGGCGGTGTTTCCGCTGAGCGTCAGCGCGGTGGCCGAGCCGGTTGTGCCCGCCCGGTCGTCCGCGGCATAGCCAAAGCCGTTGTCGGAGCCCGCGAGGGTCGCCAGCTCAGACGTCTGCCAGATCTGCCGGCCTGCCCAGGCATACGACATGATCGGCACCGCGTTGTTCGTCGAGGCCCACGAGCTCGGGTGAGATAACCCGAACATGTGCCCCGCCTCATGGGCGCCGATTCGTCCTGCCTGGCTGCCCGTGGAAAAGACGTGGGCCGTATTGGTGTTGACGTTGTAAAACGACCCGGTGGCCGCGACGCCCAGCACCGCGCCCGCCCAGCTGCCGGCCCCGAAGATCACCTTGGCGCCGACTTTGTCCGTCAGGTTGTTCGGATCGACCGTGGTGACGTCGATGTTGAACGGCGCAAAAGCCTCGGCGATCGTCGACCAGATCTGCGTGATGTCGGCCAGTTCGCTGTCGGAGAAGGTCGTGGCGTCGCCATCGGTGTTGTAGGCCGGCGTGGCGGGCACGTTGTTGAGGAAGTTCCAGACGTAGGCGTTGTAGCCGTCGAAATCGAGGTGCAGCTTGGCCGTCGCGCCCGGGCGGCTCGACAGCGCGGGCAGCGCGCTCAGCGGATGCTTGACGCCCCCGCTGTTGAGCGGCTCGGTCGGCGTGTCATCGCCCTCGAAAAACTCGACGTTCACATCCCCCAGCGATTGACGGAACCCGCAGCAGCCCGGGCACCCGCAGGCCGGCGTGCCCGCCAGCTCGTCGTTGCCCTGAGTGCCGCTGAACAACCGGCGCGGCTCGAGGTGATCGATGATGCCCAGCCCCCCGAACAGACGCACGGGCCGGCGCGGACTCTCGTGGCCGCCCGTCAACCCCGCGTGCGACCCCGCCGCCGCGGCGCGCAACATCCCCTTCGCGTCCGCCCGGCGCGACAGCACACCGCCCGAAACACCCCGGCGCGACGCAACCTTGCTCGCGTGCAGATCACCTGCAGCCCCAGCCGACAGCCTCCGTGACATCTCCAGACTCCTTGCCCTCCCTCGGAGGAGGGCACTTTGACCCAACTGCTTAACAACGACGAAGAACGTCGCATTTGGCAGCTCGGGAGGCTTGGAGAATATGGAGAACTTGGCCACGGCCGGGCGTTCGATCACCCAGCAGCATCCTTCCCTTCCTCATAAACGGAACAGCCCATCCGTCCGGATCCGGTCCGGGCCCACACCCGACCGCGGCGGAATAAAAGAAAAGGGGACCGACGGTGAGGTCGGTCCCCTGTCAAAGTCTTGATCAGAAGACTTACTTCGCAGCCTTGCGAGCGCGGCGGATGCGGTCACCCGCGATCACGCCGAGCAGGGCCAGGCCACCCCAGGCAGCGCTGGGGAGGGGCACGAAGGCATCGACCGGGATCGGGACGGTCGACGAGTGATACGAGGGGACGAACGGGCTGCCGCTGTCCTCGATGTCATTGTCGATCAGCTCGAGCAGGTCGACCGAGGCGTAGGCACCGGCCTTGAGAGCAGCGGTCGGGGCGAACGTCGCGAAGCTGAAGATGCCCAGATCGGTCGGGGCATCAACGGTGCCGCCGGTCCAGGTCAGGGTCACGTTGAAGACCGTGGGGTCATCAAACGGGCTGACGGTCGGGACATTGACGCCCGTGAGGCTCTGCGTCAGCACCCAGCCGGCCGGGATCGTCGAGCCGGCGACATTGACGAAGCCGAAGTCATAGATCGTGAAGAAGTTGCCCGCGACCATACGCGAGTCGGCACCAGGGGTGCTGGTGTTAACCGGCTCGATGAGGGTCACGGCATAGTTGAACACATAGCTGCCCGGGCTACCGGTCACCGAATCGTACGAGACGGTGATGGTGTCGGCCGACGCCATCGGGACGAACCCGGCGGTGGCGCACATCGCCAACGCAGCAATGGTCTTACGAGAAAACATACGACGCTCCTTGTGGTGCTATTGCACCGTTACGACGACTGACCGCAGCAGCCCACAAAACATTCCCCGCCCGGTCGTCTGCTGTATCGCCCCGCACCCGCGTACAGGGCATTCTCCTCGTTCTGAACCTCCCGCACGTCGGCGGCTCACAAACGTGATCCGCACAACGATCCGCAAGGCCCATGCAACAACAGTGCCAGAGAAGCAACTAAACTGAACAGCTCTCGCCCTGGTGTTCTGACAGCCTGTTCACCCTATCCGGATGAACGAATGCATGTCAGTTCACACCCGCATACAACCACAAGTCCGGCGCTTTGCAAGTGGAATCGAAAGATTGCCGCCGAAACGGGGTGCTCCACTGACATGGAGCTGTCACTATGGGTAAACTGTGACCCGTTTGCGACGGGGGCAGTAGGTATACGACCTATACAGCTGTCGGGAATACCTGTAGGCCCGGAAAACAGGGGGTTTTTGGCTGGCGCTGCATCACGAGTGAGCAGCAACGCGTCGATCGCGCACTGACTGCGCGAACGGGTGCATTGCAGATCGGGAGCCAACGCGTTGTTTTCGGATGGTATCCTGTTTGCCCCTTGGGTTGATTGTGGTTGTTCGGGCAGCGGATTACACTTGTAGGGCGCTTTTCAATTGCAGCGAAGTCGATGCATGCACTATGTTAAGACAACGCTGGTGCGGCGTCCGCGGGGAAGATGCCGGACGCCGTGTGATCTAAACGTCTATTCGACAGCGGTTTGTTTTTGTGAGTTGGGGTTGTCGTGCCGGCCACGGCCCGTAAGGGGTCGGCACAGGATGCACCATGGAGGGGCATCAAAGTTGAGAACGATCGGCACTGATCTCGGTATCGGGGCGGCGGTCAATCTGATCGGTGTTGGAAGCTCGTATCATTCGTGTTGGTGGGGTGGTGTGCGTTACAGCCTGGCGCGTGGTGTGGTGTCTGTGCGGCTGGTGATCAACCGGTGCGCACGAGGTTGCCTGCAGAGGCGATCCATACCGGCTTCGGCGCCTGCGAGACGATCGATTGTTTAGTTATACGGCCAGCAGACCGATACGCATGGCAAGACAGTGGGATGGGCTGACCCGGCGGAAGGATTTGCCGGGGCAAGGGTTGCGCTACTCGAACCTCTTGGATCAGCTTCCCGTCGGCAAACCGGATGATTATCGGCTGGCGTGAAAGCGCTGCACAGCCGACGGGGGCGGAGCCCGCCCACTCAAACGCGGTATGGGCTGCATAATGGTTATCGGAGCAGTCAACCGAGAGCGGGCCTGATGAGGTGGTGACTGCCGCTTGGTGACTGCACGAGTGGTGAGGATCGAGCGGTGACGGGCGGATGGAGAGGGCCAGGCGGCGACGGGCAGGTGGTGACGGCCCGAGTGGTGACAGTCGAGCGGTGACTGGCGTGTGGTGACTGGCGCGTGGTGACAGGCGTGTGGGGCTGGTTGGGTGACGGGTGATTGCGGACGGGCGGCGGCCCGAGGGGGTGGGTGATGTTGGAGTCTGAAGGGTCAAGGTTGATGTCGACCGATGTGTCTACTTCCGTGAACCTGGCCGGACCCGCTTCGGGCGTCGTGGCGGCGGTCATGCCGTCGGCCCGCGCGGCGCGTGGGGGTGACGCGGTTTCACGCGAAGGTCGGTCTGGCGAGGGCGCGGCGGCGGGCGGTATTCCGGCCCGGGCGGAGCATCTGCATAGGCCGCCGCTGGACAAGCTTTGCCGCGTGATTCTGCTGGCCGGCGCGGTGCGCAGTTCGCCGCTGGTGAGCGCAACGGGGCGGTCGGTGCTGGATCTGCCGGTGACGAGCCACCAGACACTGCTGGACATCTGGACGGAAAACCTGACGTCGCTGGCGGCGATGATCGGGAGGCCGCTGGAGGTGAGGCTGCTGCTGGATCGATCGACCCCGCGTCCGGTCGCGAGGCGGCACTGGCGTGCGGCCGACGTCGAGAGCGGCGGGCTGGCGGATGTAGCCAACGGGCTGCGCGGCGCAAGTAAGACTGGCGGCACCACGAATGGCGCATCGGGCGGCGAGGCGGCCGGCCCGGCGGACGAGGCGGGCGTGGTCGATTTCACGATCGAGTGCGACCCGTTTGAGTATCGCGGGACGGGGGGCGTGCTGCGCGACGTGACGCAGGACATCGACGACGGCAGCTATGTGCTGGTGGCCAATGCGGGCCAGCTGCTGCTGGAGCCGCTGCCGACGCTGGTGAGCGAGATCGCGGGGGTGGGCGGCGCGGTGTGCATTGTCGGGCACCAGGACGGCACGCCGTCGGGCTTCACGCTGGTTCAATGCGGTGCGCTGCGACGGATTCCGACGCTGGGGTATATCGACTTCAAGGAGCAGGCGTTGCCGGTGATCGCGCGGAGCGAAGAGGTGCGGGTGCTCAACCGATCGGCCGCGACGGGCATGCGGGTGTCGACGACGGAGGAATACCTGGCGGCACTCCGGCAGCACCATGCGACCCTGGCGGGTCGGCCTGAGACTGCGGATGACGAGATGGAGAGCTGGCGTTCGATGTTTGGGATTGCGGAGATGGGGAGCACGATCGAGTCGGGGGTCCGGCTGCATGATTCGGTTGTGCTGGCCGGGGCGCGGGTGTCGGCGGGCGCGGTGGTGGTGAGAAGCGTGATCGCGCCGGGCGCGCGGGTCGGGAGGAACGCGGTGATCACTGACCGCCTGGTGTCAGGCGGGGCGATCCGGCGTTAGCGAGTCAAGGCGAGGCAAAGTCAAACCGTGACAACGACAGCGACCAATCCTGGCGAGATGACGGCGCGGGTGAGCGCGGCGGAGGTGAAGCAGCGTGCCCGAGTCGGCTCGCGTCACTTTACGCCGCAGCACCTGATGCTGACGGTGGCGATGATCATTGCGGGCGTCGCCGCGACCTGGCAGGCGTGGGTCGACATTTTCCGCACGGCCAGCATCGACGAGGAGTCGAACCATGTGTTCCTCGTGCCGCTGGTTGTGGTGTGGCTGGTCTGGATGCGGATCGGCCGGTGGCGGCAGTGTCGCCCTGTGAATCGATGGATCGGTCCGGCGCTCATCGCGCTGGGCTGGGCGATCTGGTCGTCGGGCTATCGGATCGACAAGCCGTCGATGTGGTATGGCGGTGCGGTGATGATCGTGGTGGGCTGCATGCTCACCGTGCTGGGGACGGATGTGCTGGTGAAGTTTATGGCGGCGTTCGGGGCGCTGGTGTTCATCATGCCGCTTCCGACGATGTTCAGGCAGTTGATCGCGGTGCGGATGCAGACGGTGACGGCGGACATTACGCACGTGGTGTGCCAGGTGCTGGGGATGGCGGTCGAGCGGTCGGGGGCGCTGCTGACATACAACGGTGTGCCGGTGGCGATCGCGGAGGCATGCAACGGCATGCGGATGGTCTTTACGCTGGTGCTGGTCTGTTACACGTTCGCGTTCGTTTCGCCGCTCAAGCCGTGGGTGCGGACGCTGATCCTGGTGGCCAGCCCGATCACGGCGATGGCGTGCAACATTGTGAGGCTGGTGCCGACGGTGTGGGTGTATGGGCACTATTCGCCGGAGACGGCGGCGACGTTCCACGACATCAGCGGCTGGGCGATGCTGGTGCTGGCGTTTCTGCTGCTGACGGGAATCGTGCGTGTGCTGCGGTGGGCGTTTGTGCCGGTGTCTCCGTTCGCGCTGGTGCAGGCTTAACGAGGCAAACCAATGAGTCGGTGGATCAAGGATCTGTCGTTGTGCGGTGTCTCGGTGACGCTGCTGGTGGGGGTGGTGGTCGAAGCGTCGAGCTGGCGGCGTCCGGCCGACGTGGACGAGCACCACGCGCGGGCGCGGTCGGCGGCGATGAGCATCCCGATGACGATGGGCGATTGGAGCGCCACGGAGATGGCGGTGCCGCAGCCGGCGGTGGAGATTCTGGCGCCCAACGTGATCATGTCTCGCCGGATGTACAACCGGGCGACGGGGGCGCAGGTCGATTTCCTGTTCGTCCACAGCCGCGATGCCCGGGCGCTGGTGGGGCACTATCCACCGGTCTGCTATGTCAACCAGGGGTGGTCGCTCAACGACGACCGGCAGATCTCGTTTGAGGCAGACGGACTGCGGATCAATGCGACCGAGTATGACTTTGTCTATGGGCGGATCGATCGGTCGGGGTCGCCGACGGTGCTCAACTTCATGTTGACGCCGGCGGGCGTGATCGTGCCGGACATGAACGAAGTGCAGCGTACGGCGGCCGACATCCGCATGAGGCACTACGGGGCGGCACAATGCCAGGTGATTTTTCACATGCCGACCTCGCCTGAGGCCCGTATAGAGACGGCGCGACAGATCGTGGAGCAGTATCGAAGCCTGTTTGACGCCGTCCTGCGAACGGACGGAGAGCGAGCGACACAATGAACAACGGATCACACGCCAACGGTGGCAGCTATGCTGACGGCGGCCCG
>CAZBOE010000063.1:0-5701 GCA_964493365.1 uncultured Tepidisphaeraceae bacterium
ATTGACGGTGCTGACGTCGGCGGCGCTGACGTCGGCGGCGCGACGGCCGCGACGCTGTCGCCGGTCAACCAGGTGTTTCAGTTCAGCTACACCGCGACGTGTTCGGCATGGCCGGACGGGTCGAGCAACACTGCGACGGCCTACCTGTGGATTCCCGAGCAGTGCCGTCGAGTCCGGGGGTTGCTGATCCTGTGCACCAATGTGCCGGAACACATGCTTGTCGGGCATCCGGCGATTCGGCGGGTGGCGGCCGAGAATGACATGGCGATCGTCTGGTGTGTGCCGACGTTCATGAATTTCAGGAAAGACATGCCGCGCGAGCACGGCGTGATCGTCGGCTTTCTCGATCAGCTCCTGGCGGGGCTTGCCGAGGTGTCGGGCTATGCGGAGGTGGCCACGGCGCCGTGGCTGCCCATGGGCGAATCGGCTCACCTGCTGATGGTCGATGCGCTGATCGAGGCCCGCCCGCAGCGGTGCATCGCGGGCGTGTGGATCAAAAACAACCACTTTCCGCCCGAAAACCGGGGTGTGCCGGCGCTGGTCATCTTCGGAACAGCGCAGGAATGGTCGCAGGACAAGACCGACATCCGCACGAAATGGAACAACGTTGAGTCGATCTACCGCGGCGTGGTCGATCGAAGGAAGGAGAATCCGGGGTGGCCGCTGAGTTATGTGATCGACGGCTCCAGCGGACACTTCGACTGCTCGCCGGCCGTTGTCGACTATCTCGCCGCCTACATCGACGCGGCCGCGAAAGCCCGGCTTGTGGCCGAGGGCGATGGGGCGCGAGCTGAAACACCAGAGCCAATCGAGTCGGCAGAGCCCATTGAAACGGCACAGTCAGTTGAAACCGCGGAGTCAATCGGCAACGCGGAACGAAGCCAACCCACTGCACGGATCCAAGCCGGGTCGCGCCTCCGGCCGGTGTCGATGCCAGACGGCTATCTCGCCGGGCTTCCGGTACCCGGGCACGCCTTGCGCGGGCCCGTCCGTTGGGCGGAGGTTGCGGAGGCCGAGCGGGGCATGCCTTGGTATTTCGATCGTCGCACTGCACCGGCCGCGATCGACATCGCATCGATCAACTGGCAGGCGCGCACGCAGCTTCCGGGTGTGGTCGACGGGCGCGGGGGTGTGCTTCCCTTCGACTTCAACGGCATCGCCAACATCAAGTCGGTGTCGTTCGAGGACGACGGGCGGACGTTCACCGTCCGGGCGCGCATGCTCGAGGCCATCGTCGATTCCTTCGCCGTCGGCGCGGGCGACCCGTTGCCCGCGGCCCCGGGCGAGCCGACCGTCGAGTGGCTCTGCGGGCCCCTCGAGCCGCTGGGCCAGGGCCGATTCCGAATCGCCCTCGACCGAACTTACCGATCCGCGGCCTGCTACCTGGCGATTCGGCATCCCGGCACCGCCGACATTCGCACTGTCGTGCAACCGGTGGGCGTGCAGATCAACGCCCTGCGCCACACGCAGGGCGCGAAGCAGTCGATCGATTTTCCCCCGATCGCCGACGTGCCTGCGGGCACCGAGTCAATCGCGCTGTCGGCCACCTCTGATGCGGGCCTGCCGGTCGAGTTCTTTGTCGTCAGCGGCCCGGCGGTCATCCGCGACGGGCGGCTGTTCTTCACCACGATCCCGCCGCGGGCGAAGTTCCCCGTTGCGGTGACCGTGGCCGCGTGGCAATGGGGTCGTCAGACCGAGCCGCCGGTGCAAACCGCCGAGGTGGTCAGGCAGAGCTTCCGCATCGTGCCGCCGGGCGACCCGCAGCCGCTGCCTCGTGCGGCGAAGGGCGAAGACGATCGGCAGTGATGCGCCGGGACTGTGGCGACGCCCCCGGGCAGTCGGGCAAGGGGTTTGTCGTGCTCGTGGCAACAACGGCTGATTTCGCCGTCGCTGTGTCCGGGCCAGCGGATGAGGGGTGCAAGCCGCGCGGGTGGTCTGTTTCGGCGGCTGTCGGTCAGCTCGCCGGGGCGGCCGGGGGATGCTCCATGCAAAACGTCGCGAATGACTGCCCGTCGATCCAGAGCTCTGCCGCCCAGGTATCGACAATGACCTCGACGCGCTGGCTGACGCCGTCGATCCGGTGCACGAGGCGGGCGGGCTGATTCTTGCGGACCACATCCTGCGCGACCTCGACCACACCCCCTGCGAAGACGATGTCGAGCCCGGGCAGCGCCATCCGCCGGCCGGGTTCGATGGCGCCGATGAATCCGGGGCGACCAGCGCTCGGATTGCCGCCGGGCGTGGGGTCGGGCAGCGCCGAGGCGCTGGGGGCGTTCGGGCCCGGGCCGACCTGCGACGCCGCTGGCGAAACAGCGGACACGCGGGGCATCGCGATGGGGTCCGGCAGGCTGGCCGGCCGACAGATCACTCGGTCTGCCTGAAGGTCGAGCTGACGAACCAGGGTCATCATCCACGCGAATCCCGCCCTGCGCATCGACGCGGGTGTGTCGCGTTCCCAGCTTCCCAGCCACCCGACCATGAGACGCCGGCCGGCGGGGTCGAGCGTGGTCTGGGGCGCGTAAAAGTCCGGCCCGTGATCGAGCACCTGCGTGTGGACCGGTGTGAAACGGTGCGTGGCCCGGTCGAAATCGCCCACCACCGCCCGCACCCGCCGGGGGACGACACCGATCGGGCTGTAGATCAGCACGTGTCGCCCGGCGAGTTCGAAGAAGTCGGGGCACTCGCACATCGTCGCGTCCGAGCGGTAGATCGGTCCGAGGTCGTGCCAGGTCACCAGGTCGTCCGAGGCGAACAGGACAACCGCGCCGCGGCCATCGATGCGCGTGCCGACCACCATGAGGTAACGGTCGCCGTCGCGCCAGACCTTGGGGTCGCGAAAGTCGCCCGGGGGATAGCGACCGGGCAGCAGGACGGGGTTGGCCGGGTGGCGCTCGAAGGCCAGGCCGTCGTGGCTGATCGCCAGCGCCTGGGTTTCGAAGTCGCCCCGGCCGTCGTGTCCGTGGGCCGTGTAACACAGCGCGAGGCGTCCGTCGGGGAGCGTGACGGCCGAGCCGGAAAAACAGCCGCCGCCGCCGGGGTGGATCTCGTAGGGCGCTTCGGGGCGAAGCGCCAGGGGATGGTGGTCCCAGGTGAGCAGGTCTTGTGAACTGGCATGGCCCCAGTGCATCGGGCCCCACCGCGTGTCGTGCGGGTTGTGCTGGTAGAAGACGTGAAGTCGGCCGGCGTGCCAGATCAGCCCGTTGGGGTCGTTGCACCAGCCCGTCGGCGGCGCGAGGTGGTGGAGCGGACGCTGCGGCACCGGCATCGCCTGACCTTTCGCGATCATCGCCATGCACACCCGAAGCGGGTGATGTCCCTGCCCCGGGGCCTGCGGGCTCGAAAGCCCCTGACGCTCGCGACCACGCGGCGCGGGCGGGCACTTGCGAAGCGCCCGGGGTCGTCAGCCTGCGGCCGCGACCTTATCGGCTTGGGGCCTCTCGCCCCGGGCGGCTTGGGGCCACTTGGGCGGGCGCGAGTATACAGCGCCGCACAACGTCGATGTGCGCCCAGCCCGAGCGTGCGACGGGTTCACGATCGGTGCAGCGACGGTGGCGTGCGGACGAATCGGCCGGACCCGGCAAGCACGGGGGCTTGCGGGTCGTCGGCCGATCCGTCCATCACTTCGCGGGGCGGCTCAGCGTGCCCGGCGGCGCAGCGTCAGCAGCCCGACGAGGCCGGCGGCCGAGAGGCTTGCCGGTTCGGGGATCACGCTGAGGCTGACATGGAACGTCCGGTCGCCCCCGTCGGCGCGGACGTAGTTGTCGTCGAAGGCGCTGCGCGAGTTCCAGGCGTTGAAGGCCTCGCCCCCGGCGTAGTCGACGCCCGAGGTCATGATCTGCACCCAGCCGGTGTCGGTGTGGAGGTTGAATGCGTAGGTCCGTCCGCCCTCGAGGGCGAGGCGGTCTTCGCCGGTGAAGGTGAACACCGCCCAGACGGGCTCGCTGGCCGGATCGAGCACCGCCGACGGCAGCGACTCCCACTGCGCCTGGCGCAGCGTGCCGTTGATGAAGGTGTCGGTATACGACTGGCTGAACCCCGGCGCGTTGTTGGGTTCGTGGTCTTCGCGGAAGCCGAAGCCCCCGCTGGCGATGTTGTCATACCGGGCGATCTGCAGGCCCCAGGTGCTGTCGGCGGTCAGCGGCACCGGGCCTTCGTTGGAGCCGACGGTCGAGGGGATGATCTTGATCGCGACCGCGTCCAGATAGACCACGCCGGTTCCGGGCACCGTAAACGACTGGCCGGGTGAGCCGTTGTCGGTGTAGTCGCGCCCGCTGAGCGGCGCGCCGGTGTCGTCGTGGGTGAACTGATCGAGCGGGCCGGCGGTCGGGTTAAAGGCCTGCGTGGTCATCAGGACCGCGCCGGAAACCGACACAGTCATACCGGTCATCGCGGCAGCGGCCGCCAGAAACGTGACACATGCGTGATTCATGATGTCTCCTCCGATGTGGGGCGCCCGCCACGGCCCACAGGAGCCGAAGGGCGGAACGTCGATGGTCTCAAACTATCTCCGCCTCGGAGACCCGCCCACGTTATTTTGCGTAGAAGCGCCGTCGTTTTGCGTCACCTGCCTCCGGGCGGATAATGTCGCCCGATGCGACACCGCCCGACGATCGTGATGATGACCGACACCTCGAGCGGGTATAGCCGGGGGGTGCTTCGGGGCATTGTGAAGTACGCCCGAGGCACCGGACGCTGGCGGCTGAGGATGAAGGCCGTGTGGGATTACAGCCCGCCGGCCGACCCGCAGCAGATGGGGGCTCTGGGTGTGATCGCGCAGGTGCCCGACGAGGCGTGTCTCGAGCGGCTTCGCAGGCTCCGCCTGCCGACGGTCTGCATGACCAACCACCTGCGTGAGGTGCCTTTTCCAAGTGTGCTGGCCGACGACCTGGCGGTGGGGGAGATGGCGGCCGAGCACTTTATCGAGCGTGGCTACCGGCACTTCGCCTTTGCCGGATACATGGACATGCACGTCGCGCACGAAAGGCTGGCGGGCTATCGTCGCCGGCTGGAGGAGCGCGGATTTGTCCTTCCGGCGGCACACCTGCTGGACGCGCGAATGCCCGTGTTTTCGCAGTGGGCCGAGTCGCTCCCCAAGCCGTGCGGACTGTTCACCATGAGCGACGGGTGCAGCCTTCACCTGCTCGACGACGCGGGGCCCATGATTTCGGCCATTCCGGAGCGACTGGCCGTGCTGGGGGTGGACGATGACGAGTTTCTCACTGCCATGGCGCCGATGCCCTTGTCGAGCATTGTTCTGCCGCTCGAGCGGATCGGTTTTGAGGTGGCCGCCCTGCTCGACCGGCTGCTGGCGGGCGAAGCTCCGCCCGAGCGCGACCTGCGCCTGGCGCCGGTGGGCGTTGTCACGCGCCGGAGCAGCGACGTGCTGGCGGTCGACGACAGCGAGACGGCCGCGGCGATGGCCCTGATTCGCCGGCGTGCGGGCGACCCGACGCTCCGCGCCGACCACGTGGTGGCCGAGATCGCGGTGTCGCGGCGTTCGCTGGAGCGGCGATTTCGCGCCATCCTAGGCAGGAGCATCCTCGACGAAATCCACCGGGCGAGGGTGGCTCGCGCGCGCGAACTGCTGGCCGGGACGGATCTGGATATTCCGGCGGTCGCGCGTCAATGCGGGTTTCCGAATCCGAACCGACTGACGATCGTCTTCCGCAACCTGACCGGGCAGACGCCCACGGCGTTTAGG
>CAZBOE010000063.1:5711-21099 GCA_964493365.1 uncultured Tepidisphaeraceae bacterium
CATCGAGGCCGCCGCCGATGTCGGGCGAGAGCCAGCCGTCGCACGCCTCGGGCGACGACCGCCCGGGCGGACGAGACGAACCGATTGCCCCGGAATGACCCGGCCGCCCGGCCGATACGGGCGACCGAACGTGTCGCGTTCGCACCCGCTCGGGCTGATCACGCTGATGGGCCGGCTGGCCGGCGCTCAGGCGGGCCGGCGCTCAGGCGGGCTGACGCTCAGGCGGGCGGGCGCTCAGGTCGGCCGGGCGAGTCGGCTGGCTGCGACCGAGGGCCACAGCGTGTGCCCCTTCTGCGGCCGGGGGGCACGCGTAAGATGCGCGTAGCATGGATACGACATCCCGTTCGGACCGCGCCGCCTGGATCAAGGGACCTTGCTCCTGCTGTTCCCGTCCGCCGAATGAGCCGGCGCGGGTGTGGCGGCTGGTCCTGCTGGGAGCGCCCGGGGTCGGCAAGGGCACGCAGGCCGAGCTGCTCACCGCCCGCCTGGGCACCTGCCAGCTCTCTACCGGCGACGTCTTCCGCGCCTCGAAGGGCCTGGGCGACGACGAACGCTCCCCTGCAATGCGCGAGGCCGCGGGCTTTATGCGGCTGGGCCAACTTGTCCCCGACGCGACTGTTCTCGACATCGTCCGCGAGCGCAGCGCCTGTCTCACCTGTCGCGGGGGATTTCTCCTCGATGGTTTTCCCCGCACCGTCGCCCAGGCCCAGGCGCTCGAGCGCCTGCTGGGCGACCTGGATGTCGCCCTCCACGCGGTCATCAGCTATGAGCTTCCGATCGACCGGATCGTCGAACGCCTGAGCGGTCGGCGGACCTGCACGGAATGCAAAGCTGTTTTTCACGTCACGGCCAATCCGCCGCGCACCGCCGACACCTGTGACCACTGCGGCGCATCGCTGATCCAGCGCGAGGACGACAGGCCCGAAGCGGTCACCGTTCGCATGGCGGCCTACCGAGCCAGCACAGCCCCGCTCACCGATTTCTACTCGGCGCGAAACCTGCTGTGTTCGGTCTCGGCCGACGGCACGCCCGAGGTGGTCGAGAAGCGCACCCTCGAGGCGCTGGGCCTGCCGCTGGCCGCCCCTGCCGTCTGAAGCGGCATCAACCCAACTGGTCGGGGCCGACGCCGCCAGCGCGGGGGTCGCCGACGCGATGGCCGCCGACGGCGACCGCTGCGGGCGACCGCCGGCTGCGATCGACGGGTGCTACCGACGAGTGCGACCGATCGCCTGATGCCCAGGGCTTGCGTTCGATGCGAAAGGAGGGGGTCTGATGCGGAGGGAGGGATTCGCTCGGCAGAAGGGGCTTCCGCCCGATCGGGCGCGAGCGATTCGACAGGCATCGATCGCCCGGATACGCCGACCGCCCGGATACGCAGACCGCCCGGGCACGCCGAGCGCCGGACACGCCTCGACGACGACCGGTCTGTCGAAGCGCCTGTCAGCGGCCTGGGCGTTGAGAAGCGGAGAGGAAGGGATTCGAACCCTTGATCGGGTATAAGCCGATACAGCATTTCCAGTGCTGCGCCTTCAACCGCTCGGCCACCTCTCCGGATTGTCCGCCGCAGGGCTGGGTGCCCGGCCGCGGGAACGTCAGATCATAGGAACGCCGACGCCGCACACAAGGTGTCGGCGCCTGTCTGTGAGACCGGCCGGTGACACGGTGTGTGCGGCGAAGGGTGTTGGCTTGGTCACCCGGCGTGCTCAGCGGCGTCGGCGGAGCAGCGCGCCGCCGGCGACGAGCATGAGGCCGGCCGACGACGGCTCGGGGACGACGATGCCGACCGCGGCCAGCGCTTCGATGGCCTGCGAATCAAGCTGCCCGACGACGGCGCCGGGGACGCCGTTGCCGTAGTTGCCCAGGAGGATGCCCAGGTCGTCAAAGCCGACGGCTTCGTCGAAGTTGAAGTCGGCGTTGGCGTTGAAGTCGGGGTCGAGCAGCTCGTAGCTGAAATCGGTGTAGTCGATGATGAACCCCTCGACGCTGTCGTAGGCGCCCAGGAGCTGGCCCAGGTCGTCGAAGTCGACATCGGCGTCGCGGTCAACGTCGCCGGGGAGGATGGTGGTGACGTTGAGCTGGATCGTGCCGTAGTAGGCCTGCGACGACGGCGGCTGGTAATAGCTGAAGCCGGTCATCGGCGCCGTGAGCTGCGGCTGATTCGCCTGCCCTGTCGTCGGGTTGAAGTGCACGGGGAAGCGCATCACCTCTTCGACGTAGGTGTCGCCGGCGAAAACCGGTGAGGCCGACGACACGGCGATGTAATAGTCGCCCGCGGGCAGCAGGTCAAACCGGTTCCACGGGGTGCCGGGGCCATGCCGGGCGTGATCGAAATAGCGCCAGCCGGGCTGCTGACGGGGCTGGATGCCCGGTGTGCTGGTGTCGTTGTCGAAGACGGTCCCGTCGGGGTTGAGCACGACCGTGCTCAAGGCGGTATCCCAGACCTGATACTCGTTGAGCGCCACGGGGTAATGCGGCGGGAAGTACTTCTGCGAGTTGCCCTCGTTGCCCGGCGCCGCCCATCCGCTGAATGGGCCCGGGTCGGTGGGGCTGGCGGACCAGTGCGGGTTGTCGGGGGCGCTGCTGTAGAAGTAGGCCTCGCTCAAGCCCTGCGGCACATACCACTGGCCGGCGTTGGAGGAGTACTTGGGGTAGATCGTGTCCGGGTCTCCGTCGATGCCGCGGGTGCCCTTGGCGATGGCGACATTCGTGCCGTCGGCGCGGTAGACGGCGATCTGCGACTGGTTGTAGGCGCCCAGCAGTGGGCCGCCGCCCGAGCCGCCGCCGGGGCCGTTGGTGCCGAAGTCGGAGCCGAGCGTGTCAAACTTGACGATCGCCTCGCCGTTGCTGGTGTACTTGAACCAGTAGACCTCGGGGTAGAAGACCGTCGGTGTCGCGAAACTGAAGAGCAGTGTCCGCGAGAAAGACTGGGTCGTGGTGTAATTGACGCCGATGCTGGCTTGCTTGATCGCCTCGGGATTAACCGTCGTAGGCGGGTTGAAGGCCAGCGCTGTTCCCCCAAAGCTCGCCCCGATCACGGCCGCCACAATGGCGGACCCCTGCGCAGGTCGGTGTATCACAGATTCTCCTGTCCGTTGCTACATCCTTCAAAAGTCGCGGTTTCCCTTGCGACATTAAGCCGCAAGACGGTACGATGCAACTCAAATCTCACCGAGGCGGCTGGGGAAAGTGTTCTTGAGGATCGGTGATGGAGAGTTGAACTGGAGTGAATTATGTTGAACCGGCGACCCAGGGGGGTCAACGGGAATCGATGCGGCGCGTTCACGCTCGTCGAGCTGTTGGTTGTGATCGGAATTATCGGCATTCTGATTGGACTTTTGCTCCCGGCTTTCCAGCGGGCGAGGGTCCAGGCACGTGATTTGGCGTGTGCGTCCAACGTCCGGCAGATCACGTCATCGCTGCTGATTTACGCCACGGAACACCGCGGCCTGCTCCCGCCGGCCGAGCGCGCCGGAGACGGCCGCACGTGGCACGTGGCGATCTGGCAGAACCTGATGAAGCGGCCGTTCGCGGGCGACGACTACACCGGTGGCGGCAAATACGCCTATCTGGCCAACACCATCTTCGAGTGCAACCAGGCGACGCTGGACACCGCGGACCATCGCAAGAACGGTTATGCGCTCAACGTCAGCGTCCGCGGCACGCTCGGCGAGACCGCGTTTAACCCGCCCGACCTGCCCCCATCCCTGTTCACCGTCGGTGTCAATCTGCGCAAGCAGGAGTCCAAGCGGCTCGACAAGATTCGGACACCTGCACAAACAATGATGTTGACCGACGCGTCGGGGTTCTTTGTCGAGTATTACGATCGGGGAGCTTCGACCCGATCTATGGACGTCGGTTTCAGTAACGCGGGCGGGATGAATTTCATCAATCGTCACGGCATCCGCAAAGATTCATGGAACATGGCGTTCTTCGATGGCAGCATCCGAATGATGAGCCACAGCGAGACGCCGGGCACACCTAACAAGTATTACAACGCGGGCGGCGGACGCGTTTCGCCCGGGAAACTGCTGCGGCTGACCGACGTTGACGGCAAGACCAAGGTCTTCTGGACCGGGCTCGAGCGCGCGAATTGAGATCGGCCGGACATCGGTCCCAGCCAGTGGGCCGCATCCTCCCGCGGCCGCTGATGAATGCAGGATGGTCGATACTGGGTTGCTCGCGCCCTTGGGAACTTTTGCCTGCGGCCTTTGCAAATTCTGCTCACGGCGGGCGTCGGCGAGCGGCTTTCATCGGAAGTTCTGGAATCGAAATAAGCGAACGGGCGTGTGACGAAAGCCGTCACACGCCCGTTTCTTTTTCGTGTCGCTCTTTCCAAGACCAGCCGCCCAAGACCAGCCGCAGATCACCTTCCATGCACACGGCGACGGCAAAAGGCCGGTAGTGAGTTGGCAAACGGTGTGTTGGCAACAGTGCGGCGGTACAGCGAGGCGGTCACCGCCCGGCCGCAGCAGCTCGGCCGAAACCGGAGCCTGATGGCACCGGGGTGACAACTGGGTGAAATTGGAGCGGGGTGACAAGGGAGCTGCCGTGTCACCCCGCCGGCCCGTCGGTTATTCCTCGTCTTTCTTGGGCACCATGAGCATCGCCGGCACCGGCTTGTCGCCCTCGCTCAGCAACTTGTCGATGAGCGGGGTTTTCTCGCTCAGCGGCTTGGCGGGGTGGAGCCCGACGTGGCGGACGACGCCGTTGGTGTCGATGATGACGACATTGGGGATGCCGGTCACGCCGTAGTCGGGGTTGAACACGTTCTGCTCAGAGAACGCGACGGGCCAGGTCATGTCCTTTTCCTTCATGAACTCGGGCATCAGGGCGAATTCCTTCTGCGGCTCGCCCTTGGTGTCGATGCGCCCGTTGGGCCCGATGTGATAGCCCTGGGGGCTGGTGACGCCGACGACGACGACGTCGTAGCCGCGGTAGTAGCGGTGCAGCGCCTTGACCTGCGGGAAGCTGGCGATGCACGGGCCGCACCAGGTGGCCCAGAAGTCGATGACGACGACCTTGCCCTTGAGGTCGTCGAGCGACTTGACGACGCGGGTGGGGTCGGAGGGGTCGTGAAACCAGGCAAAATCGATCGGCGGGGCGGGGTGATTCAGCAGCTCGCCGCGGGCGAAGGCGCCGGCGGCCTGCTTGGCGGCGTCGCTGATGCGCTTGGCGTCGCGTTCGACCAGCCCCTCCTGCGTGGCGCGCTCGGCGGCCGACGCGGCGATCTTCTCGCGAAGCGGGGCGAATTCGGCGATCTCGTCAGGGTTGAGCGTGCGGGCGATGGCCATGACGAACCCCGCGCCGCGGCTGTAGAACATGGGCGACGACGATGCGGTGATCGAGTCGGTCAGCGCCAGCAGGGGCGTCTTGCGGGCGAGCAGCTCGTCGCGGGTGAGGCCGGCGGCGGCGCCGAAGATCTCGGCGGCATAACCCGCAGAGACCGCGGCGGTGACGCCCGGGTGGGCCAGCGCGGCGTCGAGCGTGGCCAGCCGCTGCTCCTTGGGGGTCTGCATGTTGCCCAGCGAGATCATCATGGCCGCGGCGCGACCGCCCTGGGCGTCGGCATTCTTAGAAACCGACTCGAGCAGCGCGGCGACTTTGGCGCTGGTCGCCTTGCTGTAGGCGACGGGAACGGTTTCAAACATCTTCTGCACTTGATCGAGCGTGAGTTCTTCAATTGCTATATCTTGATAGGCTTTGTCGACAAACTCACCCATATCGACCCAGCCGGGGCGGTCGCCGGCTTCACGAGATGCTTTGAAGATTTCGGTGTATTCGGTGGCTGCGGCGCGCAGCGCTTCGTCTTCGACCGCGGCCGAAGCGGGTGCGGCGACAGCCATAGACAACAGCAGGGCCGCAGAAAATGAACGAGAAAACCGCATGATTTGGGTTCCTTCCGAGAGGGGAGACAGATATTGGAGACAGGAGGGGTAGAACGGTGGTAACAGACTTTTAATTTGACACCGCCCGATCGTCAAGTATTTTCCAGATTGGAGAAGACGTAAACCACCGCCTCTTCTTGAGTTCTGAGCACGTTCTTAACTATTTGGACATATTGATCGCGTGTTGTCCCGCTTCCGACGCTGTTGTCAGACCAGGGCTCGGGCGGTCGTGTCCGGAAGGAGCATGAGATATGCGCCGCTTCGCTTTACTGATGGCCGCTTCGGCGGTTGCTGGTTTGTCTTCGTTCGCCTCGGCCGCCACCGTGTGGGTCGCCAAGGACGGCTTTGTGAATTCGCCCATCCTGGTTCCCCCGGGGTCGGCCGAAGTGTTTCAGGGCTTCAGCGGCTTCATTTATGACGTCGGCGGCCGCGTCCTGTCCAATGCGGAGGTGACCGTCCGCGATCCGCTCACGAGCGACCCGCTCGTCCGCATCGAAATGCGCCTCTGGGCCAACACCGACGCCGACCTGTTTAAGATCGCCATCGAAGATCCGGCGAGCTTCTCGGCATACATCAACGGCACGACCCAGGTGCTGGCCCTGTTCTCGGAAGACGGCACCGCCATCGCTGCGTCTCGCGGCGGCGGCACCGCCAACGCCATCACCGGCACCGCCTTCGGCCTGACGCCCGGTCAGTATTACATCGGCGTCGCCCAGTCTCGCACGGTCAGCGGTCAGCTGCAGATCGGCGTCCCCCGCAACAATGCAAACGAAGCGCTCTTCGATTTCGCCACCAACGGCGTGAAGTCGCCCGTGGCCGGCCTGAGCGACTACAAGCTCTCGACCGACCCGTTCAAGGCCTGGACGGTCAACAACGGCGCGGCCCTCATCGGGACGAGCAACTTCACCTCGGGCACCAACGCCTTCATCCGGTTTACCGGCGCCGAGTTCTCGGTCGTCCCCGAGCCGTCGATGGCCCTGCTTGCCCCCTTGGCCGCCGGCCTGGTGGCGATGCGTCGCCGTCGCGCCTGATCGCGGCCGGCATGAGCGCGACCGATCGGACCCGCACCAGGCTGCGGGCGAAGATCAATCGCGGTCGACCGGCCTGATCAAGCTGATCCAAAAGATCCAGTCGAACACCCGTCGCAAGGCGGGTGTTCTTCTTTTT
Organism: uncultured Tepidisphaeraceae bacterium; assembly: GCA_964493365.1. Lineage (GTDB taxonomy): Bacteria > Planctomycetota > Phycisphaerae > Tepidisphaerales > Tepidisphaeraceae > CAZBOE01. The sequence continues at coordinate 12,764 of CAZBOE010000063.1, forward strand.
GCCACGCCCGTCGGCATTCTTGCCTCGCCCGTCGGCGGGGCGGGGCGCAGGGAAGATTGCCCGCCGCGATCCGGCGGCAGAGGCATGGCATTCGCAGGTTGGCAGGGTGTCGAGAGGGTCGTCCGCTGTCGCGGCGGCCTGTGCCGTCGAGCCAACCATCCATGCAGGAGTTGCCATGTCGATTCACGTCAGCCGAACGCCGATTGCCGTTGTGATCAGTGCGGCCTTGTTCGCCTTGCCGATGACCGGGTGCGAAAACCTTCCCGGCGATGAGCAGACGCAGGGCGCGGTGGCCGGGGGTGTGGGTGGGGCGGCGGCGGGCGCGCTGATCGGCGGCGAAGACAATCGCCTGCTCGGCGGCCTCATCGGCGGCGCCCTTGGCGCGGGCGGCGGCTATCTGATCGGGCAGCAGGTCGAGAAGAGCCGAGACGACGACGACGATGTCGAAGAAGCGCGTGAAGCCAACCGCAAAGCCACCAACGACCCGGCGACGGTCGACGAAGCGCGCGACGCGGCGTCGGCCGACATCAACAACGACGGCTTCGTCACGCTCGATGAAGTCGCCGCGCTCGATGAGGCGGGATTGACCGACGATCAGATCGAAGACCGCATCCGCGCCACCGGCCAGGTCTTTGCGCTCACGCAGTCACAGGAGCGCTACCTGCTCGACCGCGGCATCAGCCGCGATGTGGTGCGGTTCATGCGCGATGTCAACCGCGAGTCGGTGAGCGACACCGCCCAGCCCGCTTCGGGCCGCGGCAGCGAAGTGATCGGCGGCCAATAGGCCACCGCAACATCACTACACCCCTCGCTTCGACGTCGGTGAGACCGCCGCCCGGAGGCATCTGGCATCCGAGCGGCGGCTTGGCCACCAGCGACGATGCCTGGCTGACGGACGGCCGACGACCCCGGCCATGGTGAAGAGCGCCGGCGGTTTGGGTCGTCGATGCGGCCGGCCGATGTGGCCCGTCGATGTGGCATGTTGGTGAGGCCGATCGGTGGAGCCGGTTGGTGAGACCGGTTGGAACCAGCGCTCGACGAGGGCTGTGGACGCCGCTGCGTGTGTACGCGTCGCGGTGTTGGGTGTGCACGCGTCGCGATGTCGGGTGCTCGCGCGTCGCGGTGTCTGGCGGCGAGTGGCCGGACCATTGGCGGCCGGCATCGACTCGGCTTACGCTTGATCCCATGCCCATGCGTCATCCGATTCGCACACCGGCGCTGCTCCTGTCGGCCCTGTTTCTGGCGGTCGTCGCGGGCGGCTGCACGAACTACAACTACACGATCGTTCGCCCCGAGGTGCCTCAGCCGCTGATCACCGCGAAAGAGAGCGGCGGCTACGAGAGCGGCCCGGTGCGATATCGCTTTGACAACGTCGACAATCGCCTGGTGATCCGTGTCTTCAACAACACCAGCGACGTGATCGAGCTGATGCCGCAATCGAGCCTGGTCGACCCGGAGGGCCAGGCGCGGCCGATCAAGCCGCAGACGATCCTGCCCGGGGCGTTTGCGCGGATCGTGCTGCCGCCGATCAAGCCGCGGATCGAATCGACCGGTGTGGGGCTGGGCGTGGGGGTGGGTTTCTCGTCGGGGCCCGGCGCATACCGCGACGAATACGGCATGGCCCGCCGATATGACGAGCCGCGGTATTACACCGTGGAAGACGGCGGCGAGGTCTACTGGTCGTGGCGGGGCGAAGGTGAAGTGCAGCTCTATGTCGTGATCGAGCCCACCGGCGGCGAGATCCACCGAGATCATCTGATCATCCGCCGGATCAAGGCGGAATGACGCCCGCCGGGGTGGCACGCGAGCGAGATCGGCCGCCCGGGTGCCGAGCTTGGGGGCCTGTTATTCCTGTCGAAGGCCGCGGGATTGGAGATAGGCGATCAGTTCCCGCGGGCGGTCGGTGCAGAGCATGGTCACGCCCCGGTCGAGGAGCCAGCCCCAGTTGGCGTGGGGATCGGTGAGCGCCAGCGTGTCGGTTCGTCCGCCGGCGAGGGTGTCCCACAGCGGGCTGGCCCAGACGCGTGCGCCCGATGAGCGGATCGCGGGAATCTCCCTGACCACCGCCGCATCGTCGGCCGCGAAATCGATGATGAACGCCGGCGGGCGCATGTCGGCAAACCCGCGGAGATAGGCTTTGACGTCGGGGGTGGCGTCGCCGACCTTGGGCAGATAGCAGATGCGGTCGAGCAGCGCGCCATACCGGGCGCGCAGCGCCGGTTGATCGAGCCGGCCGTAATACATCACGCCATCGGCCATGCCGGCCGCCTCGACCGCCGCGTGCACCTGGTCGATCTCGTCTTCGGTCTTGTCGAGATAGACGAGGATTTTTCCGCGGCACAGCGCCAGGGCCTCTTCGAGCGTGGGGATCTGCTGATCGGTCAGCTCGCCCGAATCGCGCTTGAGGCGGAGCGTCTTGAGCTGTTCGAGCGTGTGATCGGCAACCCGGCCGGTTCCGTTGGTGGTGCGCTCGAGGGTCTTGTCGTGGATGAGAACGAAGCGTCCGTCGGCGGTCCGGCGGACATCGAGCTCGACGACATCGACGCCCATGTCGATGCAGCTTTGTATGCCCGCGAGCGAGTTCTCCGGGGCCGAGTGCCAGTCGCCGCGATGGGCGACGACCATCACATGCGTGCTGGTCGAGTCATTGAGCAGGGCCTTGAGCCGGGCGACACGGTGCGACGGGTCGGCGGCTTCGGCGACGCCCGGCATGAGCCAGGCCGCGGTGGCGTAGATTGCAATGATGGCAAATACAGCAGGACGGGTGCGCCAGTTGTTCAAGAGGGTTCCTCCACAGTGGGATGCTCACCAGAAGCCGTTGGCCGACGCATCGACCGGCAGGGCGTGAGAGCCGTAGGTGCGTGGGAAGACGAAAAACTCGGCGTGGCCGTCGCCGAAGAGCATGTTCTGTTGTCGGACATTTCGTTCGGTAGGGCGGTGGAACAGCACGCGGGCGTCGGTGATCGGGCGGTTACCGTGCCAGTTGAAATCGCCCATGATGATCTTGCGTGACCAGTCGCCGCGGTAGGTGGTTCCGCCGAACTTGATCGACGACCCGAGCTTGGCGGCCGGGTGGGTCTTGGCGAGCATGGTCCGCCCGCCTTCGGGGCGCAGCGTCGCGCCGCCGGTGACGGGCACGACACCGAACGCCGCGACCGCGGCGCCCGAATTCCACTGGATCTGATAGCTCGTGCCGTAGGCGTCGCCGCAGTGAAAGACCAGCGGCTTGTTGGCGTCGCCCCGGTCGGCGGGGCACACCGCCGCCTCGGGGTTCTGCCCGAGATAGGCGTTGAGCGGTCGCTCGGCGAGCGTGCCGGCCTCGTTGCGGAGCCCGGTCTTGTCGGTCGCATCGAAAGGCGAGATGCCGAACTTGCTCACATCGCCCTTGCGACCGGACTGGTTGTACCAGAACTCGTGATACGGAAACGACCCGCGGTTTTCGCCGGCGTAGGCGATGATCGCCTGCCCGTGGGCGCGGAGGTTGGCCAGACATTTCAGGCGCATCGCCGACTCGCGCGCCCCGCGCAGCGATGGGAGCAGGATCGAGATCAGCAGCGCGATGATGCCGATCACCACGAGCAGCTCGACGAGCGTGAAGCCGCGTGGGGCGTTTGGGGTTGTCGTCGTCATTGCACGCATCACTTACCTCGATCCGTCGGTCTGACCAGCGGCATCGTATGAACCGCCCGGCGGACATGCCCGCGGCCCGCGTGTTGCCGCGGCAGGCGACACCAGTGCACACGAGTGGGCGGCTGTTGCCGGTCTGCCTATTCCGGCGGCGGGCCTTTCCGACCCGCCACCGGGGATGGCTTCACCTCTGTGAGATCGACTCAGGCCCTGCGTCGGCGGAAGAGCATCGCCGCGCCCGCGGCCGGCAGCGCCGCCGACATCGGCTCGGGCACCGCCGCCACCGCTTCGAGCGCCGATTCGGGCGTCAACACCGGATCCCACACCGAAGCGCCGTAAGCGCCCAGCAGCGTACCCAGGTCATCGAAATCGACCGTGCCGTCGGCGTCGAAGTCGGCCAGCGCGTCGGGCCCGTCGTAGCTGCCCAGCAGCAGGCCCAGGTCGTCGAAATCGACCGTGCCGTCTTCGTTGACGTCACCCTCGATCACGTCGGTCGTCACGATCACCGCGCTGATCCCGTGGTTGCGGCCCTGCTGCAGCACGACGTTGACCGCCTGCATGCCCGACGCGTCGGCGGTGAACGTGCCGATGATCGAGGTCACGTGGCGGGCGCCGTCGCCGTCGAGGTCCATATATGCCCCGAGGTCGGGCATCGAGTTGCCCGCGCCGTCGTTGACGGTGGCGATGTTGAGGTCGCGCTCGATCGTCGGCAGCCGCGCCGGCCTCGTGTCGGCCGGGCCGATCAGCTGCACCTGATACTGCCGCCCGGGCACCAGGTTGTTGAGCTGCAGGTTGAGCGCCGTGTTGCCGACCGATCGGCCGTCGACGAACACATATGAATCGAGCAGCGAGTCGAGCCCGATGTTGCCGGTTGTCTCGCCGTAGTAGGGCGTGACCGCCGAGTCCGGCGTCTGGCTGAAATCCCAGTTCACCTGCGGGATGGGCGTGGTGCGAGAGCTGGTGGTCGAAAACGTGACGTTGAAGTTCTGCCCGGCCAGGTGGTCTACGGCATCGCCAAACGTCGGGGCGCCGAACGTGGCGGCCGCCCCATAGACCGTGCTGATGCCTTCGAACGCGACATCCTTATAGCCGAAGGTCACGGTCTTGATCGGCCCGAACGCGTAGTCGGCCGGGATGTAAGCCGGGTTGCCGACGTTGTCGCCGCCGTTTTGGGCATAGACCACGGTGCGCCCCAGCACATTGATGTTGCTGTCGTTGACCAGCTCGAACGCCGGCTGCCATGTCACCGACGCCGCTGTCGCCCATGCGGGCAGGAGCGTCGGCACCGTCACCACCAGGCCGCAAAGGGCCCGTTTCGTCATCGCCTTCATCTGCATTCTCCTCGTCCGTTTTCCGGACCCCGGCCGACACCGTCCTGCGGCATCGGCTGTTCCAACACCCACTGTGCGAGCCGCTTCGACGGCCCGCCTGTTCTGTTTTCGTCCCCCCGAAACACACCCAGTCACCTGTGGCGCGGCTTCGTCGACAGAGGCGAAACGTCATCGCCACCGCGACCTCACCCCAGCCGCCTCCAATAACACCGTCGGCGCCATTGCCACTTTGCCGTCGCCATGGCGATCGCGAGCAGCCGTCGCGGGCGGCGCGATCTTGCCGGCCAGTCGCGCCCGGCTTTCAGCGCCGCGTCACCTCGTGAAGCCGCGACACCTCCGCGGGGCGCAGGGCCCGCGACCAGACCATCATCTCGTCGATTGCGCCGTCGAGCTGGCGGGTCAGGCGTCCGTCGGCGCCCATCCAGGCTCCGATTGTCGACTCGCCCAGCGTCAGCAGCGGCATGCTTCCCATCTCCGCCGGCCGCGCTTCGGAGCGCGAGACGACCATGCCATCGAGGTAGTGCGTCACCACGCAGCCTTCTGCCGTGGTTTGGATCACGGTCGTGAGCATGTGCCATGCGCCGTCGCTGATGGCTTCGGGCGTTGCGGGAAAGCGCGGGTCTTCTTCGTCGCCCTGCCAGTAGAAGCTGACGCGGAACCCGCTGCCCTTGCCTTGCCAGTGAACCTGCCCGGGCGATCCCCATGCATCGGACATGAGCAGGCCGCGATGCTCGGGGCTGCCGTCGGCGGCGGTCTTGGGTTGGTCAAGCCGCACCCACGCCGAGAGCGTGAGTTGGCGGTGGCTTCCCGGCAGGTTGACCCGCAGGCCTGATTCGGGGCGATGAAACGCGACGGCGCGATCGCCCGCATGTCGGCCGGCCACAAAGTCGATCACGCTGCCGCCTGCCGGCGCGACCGTCGCGCCGCCGGCCAGGTCGTTGACGCCCCAGGGCGCATCGCCCGGGCCGTCGCCGCCGGGCGACATGTCGGTCCAGAGCAGCACATCGGGCCCGGTGAGCAGCGCCAGCACATCGGCGCCGCCCCGCTCGATCAGAAACTCGCGGGCCGAATACTCCGCCAGCCGCACAAACGGAGAAGCCCGATCAAGGTCGGATACCGCGCCCAGGCTCAGTCGCAGGCCCTCGCCCACCCGCAGCGTGCGATCGGCGTCGAGCGTGTCGCCGCTGACGATCACGGAGCCCTGGAACACGAACACCTCGGCCGAGCCGTCGTCATGGGCGGCGACGCCGAACTCGGTGCCCAGGTCTTCCACCCGCAGGCCGGCCACTTCGACGATCACTTCGCGTGCCTGGCGTGTCGGGCAGACCAGCGTGAGCCGGCCGCGGTCGAGGCGGATCAGCGTTCCCTGCAGGTCGAAGCTCGCCGGGCCCTCGACGATCGCGGTGGCGCCCGAGGCGAAGGTCAGCCGCGCCAGCCCGGCGGCGATGCGATACATCCCGTCGGCGGCCGTCGCGGGATCATCGCCGGGGGTCTGCAGCCACACCGCTGCGGCGCCCGACAGCGCCGTGCGGCTGTCGCGATTGCCGGTGAAGAAGAGGCTTGCCGTCACCGCCAGCACGAGCAGCACGATGGCCGCGGCGGAGCGGCTGATGGTGAGCACGCGTCCCTTGCCCGCCTCGATCCGGCCCAGCGACGCCCGCCCGCGCAGCTCGTCGCCCAGGGCCTGGTGAAAGCGTGCTTCGCGTACGAAGCGGTCGGCATTGAGCGGGCTGGCCGCCAGCCAGGCTTCGAGCCGGGCGCAGCCGGCGTCATCGAGCTGGTCGTGAAGATGCGCCCAGATCAGCGTGTCGATGTCGTCGGGCTGTGTGTTTGCCGGTGCCTTGTTCACGCCGCACCCCCGGGCTCGCCAAGCCGCTTGCTCATGCAGCGCCGCAGCGCCGAGCGGCCGCGGTGTAGTGCCACCAGCACGGCATTGCTCGATCGCTTGAGCCGCGCGGCGATCTCGGCGGGCTTCACGCCCTCGACATAGTGCATTTCAAAGATGTCCCTCAGCCTGCCGCGCAGCTGGCCCACGCAATAGCGCAGCGCCGCGCGCATTTCGCCGGCGTCGTCGGGCGAGCGCTCGAAGGCGGCGGCCACGCGCTCGATCGTGTCGGAATCAAACACATGCCGCTCGCGCTTCTTCTCCTGCCGATATCGCAGGACCTCCACCCGCGCCACGCCCACCGCCCAGTTGACGAAGGGCTGCGAGGGGTCGTACCGGTCCCAGCGCCGCACGACGGCGGCCGCCGTTCGCCCGAGCACCTCTTCGGCGTCGTTGCGCGAGGTGAGCACGGAGCCGACAAACGCGGCCACGGTGGGCTGCGCCGCGGTCCAGCGCACCGCGAGCTGCTGCATCGCCGACTGCTTTGTGTCCTGCTCGTGCACCGGCACCTCGCGGTCATGCCGCGCCGACACCCTGTCGATCCTGCGGGAAACCCCCGCGCTTGCGGTCAATGGAATGCTCAGCGTCGTCATGCGTTCTCTGCCCCATGTCCGCATGAACGCACCGCATCTTACATTAAGTTCACGTTAATTCGGTGCGTGCCCGATCATGAGCGCGGCGCGCAGGCGACGTGACACCGGCTCACCGCCGTGCTTTCCCTACGGCGAAAACACAGCACGACCCCCTCACCGCCGCAGCGGCCCGCCGCTATCTCACGGCCCGCCGCTATCGCATGGGCCGCCGCTATTGCAAGGGCCGTCGCGGGGCTGACGATCGAGGGGCGATCGCCATCACCGTCAAACATCGAGCGGGGCCGAATTGTGGGGTGGGCGGCTGGAGTGTCAGATCGACCACTGATCAGCGGAGGGCGATCTCGATGGCGCGCCGGGTGCGGGTTGATCGATGTCGTCCTGCGCGTGGCCATGCGGCGTCGCGGCGTTTGCGGGGAGGGTCGCCGGGGCGGGATGTCGTGACGAGGTGTCGACTTCGCGAGCATCGGCCGCGGTGTCAACGTCTTTGGCGGCGATGGCGCGGGCCGCGTCGAGGCCGGCCGGCGTGCGGGCTCGATCTGCCAGGTTGGCCACAGCGACGATCAGCTCTTCGGCATCGATCGGCTTGGCGATGTGCATCTGATATCCCGCCGCCAGCGCGCGGCGACGGTCGTCGGGGCGGGCAAATGCCGTCAGCGCCAGCGCGGGTGTGGCGGCCAGTTGCGGGTCGGCCAGGCGTCGAACCGAGGCGATGAGGTCGTAGCCGTCGCGGTCGGGCATGCCGATGTCGCTGACGATCACATCGGGCCGGAACGTGTCGATGACCGACATGGCCTCGTCGGCGCCGGCAACGCCGCGGACCGTCGCCTCCTGGTCGCCCAGGATTCGCGCCACCAGCAGACGGGCGTCATCGCCATGTGCGGCAAGCTGGAGATGGAGCTG
>CAZBOE010000064.1:0-20981 GCA_964493365.1 uncultured Tepidisphaeraceae bacterium
GTCGGCGCTGGCCCCGTGGTCTTGTGCCTTGATGACCGGCAGATCGCCCGCGGGCCTGCGGACGCCTGCGTAGCGGAAATCGGGGTAGACGATTCCGTCGGGCCCGACGATATCGGCGGCGGTGAGACGATTTGTCTCTTCCGGGCGGATCTTGTACTGCGGCGTCCATGGCGGAACAGGCTCGCCCGGGTTGACCGAGGCGGGATCAAAGAAGAACCGCTGCCGGGCGAGGTAGCCCGGGGGCATGCGGCTGGTGGCCGACACTTCGGCAAGCGTCTGACCCGACTGGCTCTCGACCCGCAGCACGCTCAGTCGCCCGCCGTCGAAGCTGACCGTGACCGGACCGCCGCTGGCGGCCAGGGGAAACGTATCGGTCTGTCGTTCGAAGGTGTCGCGCGTGGTATCGAGGGTGATGACGCCGGCGGTTTTGCCGTCGATGCGGACGTCGAACTTGCGGACGGTCTTGTCGGTGAACCACGTCTGCGCGTTGTCGATGATGAGCTTGTGATCGCCCGGGGGCAGCCCGGTGATGCGGACACTGAAGCTGCCATACATGAACGACTGGTAACGGAGCTGCTGGTCGGCCGGCACGCCGGCGAGGGGGTTGTCGAGATCGACGTAGAAGTTGCCGCCGGTGATCTGACCGCGGGCCGGGTAGGGATTGTCGGTGGCCTCGATCGTGCGCGCATTGAACGTGACGCGATAGGTGACGCCGCGGGTCAGCGGTGCGTCGATCGGCGCGCTGACGAGCGATTTCCAGAACTCCGTCGGCAGCGTTGCGGTCACCAGCCGAAGGGCCTGAGCGCCCGGCCGGGCGTCGACAGCGACGACGGTGGCGGTCGCCTTGGCGTCGTTCTCGAAGTTAGACAGGTTCAGCCGCGCCCCGATGTCGGCCACCACCGTTGCGCGGTCAGCGGTCTGTATCTGCACATCGGCGAGCTCGACAACCTGGGGCCCAAAGCCGACGTGGAACCCGACAGAGGCCTCTCCCGCGGCGTAGTCGCGCTGGGGCGTGAAGGTGTGACTGAGGGTCGTCCACTGGCGCGGAATCTTCACCGGCTGGTCGAGCGACTTGGTCTTGGGGGCGGCGTTCTGCTGGACGAAGAGGTTGAGCTCGGCCTGAGCGCCCTCCCGGTCAGCCAGCGCAAGGCCAGGCCACAGCAGCGTGAGCAGCAGCAGCAGGTGGAGGCCGGGCGGTGCAAGGCGCACCGCAACCGGCTGCGCAGCAGGCGTGTGCTTAATCGGGCAACCCGGAGGCGGTGAATCCACGGCCCGCGCGCGCAAAGCGTGCGGCGAGTGATTCTCAGCCTTCGGGTTGAACACGTGTCTTGCCACGAGCGGCAGGATGGAGCGCAGGGAGAACATCATTGGCTTTGGCAGGTTTGTCGGCCGATCCGTTACAGGGCCGATCCGTTACAGGGACGATCCGTCACGGGGCCTTGCGGAACGGACGGTCAGTCGTTGGGGTTGCGGGTCCACATGCCCCTGGGCAGAACCAGCGAGGACCCGGCGACGCGCGAGACCGTCTGGCGGGGCTCGAGGGTTTCGACGTGGCCGTCGACGAAGAGGTAGTTCATCCGCGTTCCATGAAAGCGAATCGTCTGCTGTTGGATGGGCAGGTCGACCATGGCGGCGGTGGCGTTTCCGAGATAGCTCTGGGTCGATCCGGTGATGGCCCCGGTGGTGCTGACGATGCCGGACCATTCGGTGAGCAGGATCAACTCGCTGGGGCGCTTGAGCGCCCCGAGCCGGGCCGACCACGGGCGGTTGATCGATGGGCCTCCGGGGTTGGCGGGGTCGGCGGACTTGTCGGAAGTGAGCCCGTAGATGTTGCTGAGGGTCTCACCGGCGACGCCGCCCGTGCCGGCGTTGTTGCCGCGGATCATGGCGTACGAACGCTTGTGGAACGTCACGCCGGCCGGCGGGTTTGAAGTGTTGAGGAAGTCGGCCGGGCAGGCGAACAGCGCATTGGTCCCGCTGCGTACGTCGGCGAAGTAAAGGTTGCGCTGGGCGTCGGTGAGCCTGCGCCCCATCAGCGGGGCCAGGAGGTCGTCGTAGGAGACGTTGTTGACACCGTCGCCCGAGGCGAAGGGCAGGTGGCCCTTGGCGTTTTCGCCGGCATAGAGCAACATCGCCACACCGATCTGGCGAAGATTGCTCGCGCATTGCACCTGGTGTGCCGCTGCCCGCGCCTTGTTGAGCGCGGGCAGCAGCATCGAGATCAGCACCGAGATGATGCCGATCACAACCAGAAGTTCGACGAGCGTGAAGCCGGAGGCTTTGCCGGCGTCGTGGCGATGGTCGGAGGATCTGTCCATGACACTCCCGAATCAGGCCTGGGTTGCGGCGCCGTGACAGTGAACCGCCGGGGTTCAGCACCCGCGGCGGCGGAGAAGCAGCAGCCCGAGCGATCCGACGACGCCCAGCGTCGCGGGCTCGGGAATGACGGTGACGACCAGCTTGCCGACGTTGAGGCTGGAGATGGTGTAATTGGAGACCGCGGCGGCCGGGCTCGTCCACGAATCATTTTCGGCATAAAAGCCTACGCCGTTGATCGAGCTGAGGTTCAAAGGGGCAAAAACAGCGGAGGCCTGGTCGAAATTGATCGAGGCGGTGGGGTCGTAGGGGGCGAAGTTGAGGTTTCCGCCGAAGTCGAGGTTGAAGGTGTTAATGGCGTTGGCGAGCGTGAAGGTCTGGGCGGAGACGTAATAGTCGCTGCCCGAGCGGACGACGAAGCGGGCGGTCTGCGCGGTGGCGTCGGATCGCACGGCGCCGCGGGCCATGACGGTCACGCCGCCCAGGGGGAACGAGACGGCCGCGGGGAAGAAGACCACGCCGGCGGTCGAGAAGGTGGTCGAGCCGGGGATGGTGTTTCCGCCGCCGGTGCTGGCGCCCTGGATGTTGATGAAGTCGTTGCCGCCGTAGTTGACGCCGGCGTTGTGATCGACGCGCTGGCGGTTGTAGCCCAGGCCGGTGACGGTCGTGCTGGCGACGTTGGTGTAGCCGGCGAAAAACTGCGGGCCGGTGTAGCCCGAAGTGGGTGTGGCATCGGCAAACGGACGGGTGAGCGATGTCGCCGTGACGGTGGCGACGGGCGCGACGAAGGCCGCGCTTCCGGCGGCGACATAGTCGGGGCTGTCAAAGACCACCGCGGCACTGGCGCCCTGTGCGGCGGCGACCGTGGCGGCAAACAACAAGACATTGGTGCGGATACGAACGGACATCTGGATCCTCCTTTAAAGCGGACGTGTCGGCGACAAGACGATTACCGGGCTTTGAAGTCCCGGGTTGATCTGATGTGTTCAAGATAGCCCGTTAATGCTCCGAGAGTATGGAATAGTGCATCTAAATGGTGTACTTTGCTTGCATCCGGCTCTCAGGCAAAACCACGGGTGATCGATGAACATCGACTGGCAGACTTACCGGACTCGCGTGCGCAGCGCCGGCAGCACGACCTGGCCTCGAGGCGAAACGACCAACCTCCCGTGGGTGCGCTATACGAGTGACAACGACCTGTGGCTCATCACCGGCGGCGACGGCTGGATCGAGACCTCGACCGGGCGGGCCAGGCTGCGCAGCGGGGTCTGCCTGTGGCTTCGCCCGGGGGTCAACTACGGCGCGCGGCAGCACGCGGCCAGGCCGATCTCGCTTCGATATGTGCACTTCGATTTGGTGTCGATCGACGGGGCCCTGCGGCCGGGTGATCATCCGCTGCCGCCCGAGGTGCTGGAGGTTCCCGACCCGGTTCTGGTCAAGGCGCTGTTCGAGCGGATCACCGGGCTGTTGCCGGTGACCGATAGGCCGACATTGCCGCCCAGCCGTCAGGCGCAGGTCGATGCGCTGCTGACCTGCCTGGCGATGGAGCTCGACATCGCCAACTCGGGCAGGGCCACGCCGGTGGTGTTCGGCGGGCAGTTACACCGTCGCGACACCCTCAACGAACTGGCCAAGCGGATCGACGCGGCGCCGGGCGTCGTGCCGTCGGTGCCTGAGCTGGCGTCGCAGAGCGGATACAGCACGCCGCACTTTACGAGGGCGTTTAAGACGCAGTTTGGGATGTCGCCGGTGAGGTTCATCATCCGCGCGCGGATGAACATGGCGATGCAACTGCTGACGTCATCGTCGCTCCGCGTGCGCGAGGTGGCCACCCGGGTGGGCTACAAAGACCAGTTCCTGTTTCACAGGCAGTTCAAGCGATACGCCGGTCAGACACCGGCGCAATACCGGCGCTCGGTGGCGCGGCAGGTCAATCGGTCGCTGCTGCGGTAGGCGGACGAGGATTGAAACGGATCGCCGTCAGTGTGATGCGGGCGAGGCCGCCGGGCGCGGTGGTGTGGGCGCGGGTCGGCCGGGTGGTGTGAGAGGGGGTCTGACCGCTGGTCTGGGCGGTGGCCCGGCGGAACGCCTGTCGCGCGGCTCGTGAGCTTCATCGTGGGGATGACGCTGCGTTATTAGCAGTTTTCCGTGGGAGACGGCTCGACCGGCTTCAGCGCTGGTCGCGGTGGGTGGTCGATGCGGGCGGCATGGCCGGGGCGGCGAGTTCGTTGAGATAGACCTCGAGATGGGTGTATCCGCCGGGCGTGGCGGGTTGGCGTCCGTCGGCGGGGTCGGCGGGGTCGAGCCCGCGGGCGGCTTCCCACGCGTCGGGCATGCCATCGCGGTCGGAATCGAGCGGCGGCTCAGACGACTTGAGTTCCGGCCAGCCGCCCACCTCGGCGGGCGAGTCGATCGGTTTTCCTGCCCGATCGCGCACGTCGCGGATGATGCGCGTGTCGACCGGGTCACGCCGAGGCAGGACGGCGCCGGCATATTCGAGCACGAGCCGATATGCATCGACCGCGGGCCGCGCCTGAACCGGCGACGGAACAGGGACAGGCTCGCTCAGCAGGCAGATCTCGGCGGTGGGCATGGCGCGGGCGGAGCCGTCGGCGTTGGTGCCCTGGCGGAACCTGATCCCGCGCGCGTTGTCGGCCGACAGGTCGTCTTTGCCTTCGATCACGTTTCCGGCCGCATACAGACGCGTGTCATCCGCCCAGACTTCAAAGATCGCGCGGTTGTCGGCCCCATAGGTTGGGCCGGGGCGGAAGTAGTTGCCGACGAAGTTGAGGTCGCCGGTCTCGCCGCCGTAGCTGGGGCCGGAGTTGTAGATGACGTTATTGACGCAGTCGCTCAGGCCGCGGCCGGTCTTGAAGTAGCCGATGCGCGGCGCCCGGCTGGCGGCATGGGCGATGAGGTTGTGGTGTGCGGTCATTCCGCCGCGGGTTCGGCCGTCCCACCCGGTGGCGTATCCGTGAGCCCCCTTGGCATGCACGCTGCGCACCAGCGGCTCGCTGAGGATGCACCACTGCACAGTGACGTTGCCGCTTTCCTTGACCACGTCATTGAGCGAGTCGGTGCTCCAGCTCAGCGAGCAGTGATCGATGATGACGTCTTTGGCTGTCCAGATGGTCAGGGCGTCGAGCTCTTTCTTTGCTTCGTCGCCGGGGCGGAGGCGGAGGAAGCGGACGATGATGTTCTCGGTGTTTTTGATGAACAGTTCGTGGCCGCGGAGGCAGATACCGTCGCCCGGGGCGGTCTGGCCGGCGATGGTGATGTTGGGCTGGGTGATCTCGAGCCGCGAGGCGAGGTTGATGGTGCCCGAGACGCGGAAGACGATCGTGCGATTGGGCTGCGAGAGGCCGTCGCGGAGGGAGCCGAGGCCGTCGTCGTTGAGGTTGGTGACCTGGTAGACCTCGCCGCCCCGGCCGCCGCTGGCGCCGGCGCCGAAGCCTTCGGCCCCGGGGAAGGCGGGAACGCCCTGCGCCCAGGCCCCGGCGGCAGCGAGCGCGATCGACGCAAACACAATGCATGGGGCGAAACGATGTGCCATGGGTCAGACCCGGTCAGAGAAATGAAACAGGGCAGGTCGAGTTGAGTCGGAGCGGTCGAGTAGTCCAGTTCGGGTCGATCGGTTCAGATCGATCGGCTTGATTCGAACCGGTTTTGTACGGCCCGGTATCAGTCGACCCGGTCTGAGTCTAACCGCGTGCATCGGCTTTCCCTCGCGTGGGGGCCGGGCACTTCGGACAAGTAGACGACCTGACGGCGAGAGTGCAAGCGCAAAGCGACTGCCCGCCGCAATAGCACAGCGGATTGCCGCGATATCGGTGCCGAGGCGACACCGCGGCGATGCGTGGCTGCGCCGGGCATGTTCGTTACAGGTTCCCGGCCAGCAGCGCCGGTGTTCTGAATCGCGGGTCACGCTCAACACCGACGCCCCAAAGCGTCAGGGGTTATCGAGCGAAGCCCACTTCTGGAAAAAGGACGGAAGGGCTGAGCGGCATCACAATTCAGCACGCCCAGGCGATCGCCGACAATTTGAGGCACGATCTGTTCCAGGGGATCGACGACACTGTACGTCAACCGATCGGCCGCGACCCGATCACCATTCGATTTGCACTTTGACCTCGCCGCGTTGAGACGCGGGAGGATTCGTACATGAGAGGAAGACATGAACAACGCGAACGACGTCGGCCGCGAGTCGAATCCGCCGCGAGCTCATCCGCTTGAGCATCGGGTGCCTCCGCCGGTGCTGGTGTTGGTGACGGCAATAGCGATGTGGTTCGTTGCGCGAGAGACCTTCGCGCTGCCGCTCACCGACGTTGCCAGATGGATCACAGCCTTGGTTGCCGCGACGGCCGGGCTTTGGTTCCTCGTGCTCGGCTTCATGGCATTTCGTCGTGCGAGCACCACGATCGACCCTGTGCGAATCGGCCGCGCAACGGCCCTTGTGACCACAGGCATTTTCGCTCGTACCAGAAACCCGATGTATGTCGGCTTCACCCTCTTGCTGCTGGCGTGGGCGTGTTATCTGGCCGCGCCGTTGACGCTCGTGGGACCCTTGCTCTTCGCCGCGTTCATCCACCGCTACCAGATCCTGCCCGAGGAGAGGATCCTGCAGCGCACATTTGGTGATGCGTTCAACAGCTATCGCGACAGAACGCGGCGGTGGCTCTAATCTGAAGCTCAGCATCCCAGCACCAGTGGCCCGCCTTGGCGAGCGAGACGTGATAGAACTCGGGGCGACAAAACGCCAGTTGATTTTTCGATCAGTTCCTGCCGGGGTTGAGGTGTTGACCGAGGAGCGCGTGAGATCTTCCCGGTGTCTACTGGCGCACGTCTCTTCGCACATCACATACACAGCAATGTCCGCGATGAACCCTCTTCTTATCCAGAAAGATTATCACGTTGAGCGCACGAGGAGGCAGGTACAGATTTTTGTGGCTATTAAGTTTCGATCCGGTACGATGCCAACACGTTACCCGCCATTCAGATGCCTCGGGCACCTCGCGCTTAACGATCGTCACACGCGATTAGTCACGAGGATGTCATGCTTCCCCCCGTATCATTTCGTTCGGTGCTTGCGACCGCCGCGTTGTGCGGCATGCTTATACACTACACATCTGCCGAGCAGCCGGCTCCGGCCTCACCGGTCAAGGTACTCCACAAGACTGTCAAGGTCGGCGACCTGGACATCTTCTACCGCGAAGCTGGGCCGAAGGACGCGCCCGTGATATTGCTGCTGCATGGCTTCCCGACCAGCTCGCAGATGTTCCGCAACCTGATCCCGGCGCTTGCCGACAAGTACCGCGTGATTGCCCCGGACTACCCCGGCTACGGCCATAGTTCGATGCCTTCCCCGGACAAGTTTGCCTACACGTTCGACAATCTGGCCGAGGTGGTCGACCAGTTCACCGTGGAGGTGGGGCTGACGAAATACGCACTGTACGTGCAGGATTACGGCGCCCCGGTGGGCTACCGCCTGGCCACTGCGCATCCGGACCGGATCACGGCCATCGTGGTGCAGAACGGGAACGCCTACGACGAGGGCCTCGATAACGACTTCTGGAAGCCGATCAAGGAATACTGGAAAGATCCTGCTAGTAAAGAAAAGCGTGACGCCATCCGTAACCTGGTCACCTATGAAGCGACGAAGTGGCAGTACATGCACGGGGTGACGAACCCGGAACTGGTGAGTCCGGACGGGGCCGCGCACGATCAGTTTCTGCTCGACCGTACGGGCAATGACGAGATTCAGCTCGATCTGTTCCTGAGCTATGGCAGTAACCCGCCGCTGTACCCGAAATGGCAGGAGTACTTCCGCACGCACCAGCCGCCCATGCTCATTGTCTGGGGGAAGAACGACAAGATCTTCCCGGCCGAGGGGGCTGAGCCGTACAAGCGTGACCTGAAGACCCTCGAGTTCCACCTGCTGGACGCCGGCCATTTCGCCTTGGAATCGAACGGCGACGAGATCGCCAAGCTGATGCGCGAGTTCCTGGGCAAGCACGTGGGCAAAAAGTGATGTCGTGCTCTCGACGCGGCCGGCCCGAGGCGCGGCCGTGTTCGAGTCGAGCGGAGAGACACGAACCTGCCCTCCTCGCGGCCCGTGGCCGCGCCTCGCGGCATCCCGCTGCTGCCTCGGAGTGATCGCCGCCGCCGTCGATAGCCTCCACCGGCGGATCACCGAATCGAAGCGGAAGCTGAGCTTCTGCGAAGGCGCAAGCCGCCCGACCGCAACCATCCGGAGCGTTCTCATGGTATTCGACACAAGCGACACCGCGCTGGTCGTTATCGATCCGCAGAATGACGTGCTGAGCGAGACAGGCATCTCCTGGCCGCTCGTCGGGGCGAGCGTGACGGAGAACGGCACCGTCGAAAACCTCACCCGCCTGTTCACCGCCGCGAAGGACCACGATTACGCCGTCTTCATCTCGCCCCACTACCTCTACCCGCACGACCAGCCGTGGCGGTTCGGCGGTGCTGTCGAGAAGTCGATGCTGGCGGAAAAGGAGTTCTTTCGTCCCAGCCCGGTCGGCGACACCGGGTTCACCGGCTCTGGCGCGGACTGGCTCGCCCTTTACAAGCCGTTTATCGAGGACGGCAAGACGGTCGTGGTGAGCCCGCACAAGGTGTGGGGACCCCAGACCAACGACCTCGTTCTGCAGCTCCGCAAGCGCGGCCTCTCCAAGGTCGTCCTGGCGGGGATGCTGGCCAACCTGTGCGTCGAGAGTCACCTGCGCGAGTTGATTGAGCAGGGGTTCGAAGTGGCCGTGGTGAAGGATGCTACGGCCGGTCCGCGCCACCCCGAGATCGGAGACGGTTACACCGCGGCCCTCGTCAATTTCGGCTTCATCGCCAACGCGGTTCTAACGACCGCCGACGCCGCCAAGGCCTTGAAATAATCGTTGTATCCGACGCCGCCAATACCCCTTCACAGGACCAGA
This sequence comes from uncultured Tepidisphaeraceae bacterium, assembly GCA_964493365.1. Classification (GTDB taxonomy): domain Bacteria; phylum Planctomycetota; class Phycisphaerae; order Tepidisphaerales; family Tepidisphaeraceae; genus CAZBOE01. The sequence continues at coordinate 9,267 of CAZBOE010000064.1, forward strand.
CATGACGAAAAAACTAGACGGCAAGATCGCCCTCGTCACTGGCGGTACCAGCGGGCTCGGGCTCGCCACGGCGAAACGGTTCGTTGCCGAGGGCGCGACGGTGGTGGTCACCGGCCGCCGACAGGCTGACCTTGACGCGGCGGTTCAAGACCTTGGTGGAGCCTCCCGCGGCGTGCGCGGCGACGTGTCGAACTTGGCCGACCTCGACCGGCTGTACGACGTGATCCGCGAAACCTTCGGTCGGCTCGATGTCCTCTTTGCCAACGCCGGCGGCGGTGCGTTCGTGCCGCTCGGTGAGGTCACCGAGGAGCACTTCGACAGATACTTCGGCATCAACGTGAAGGGCACCCTGTTCACGGTGCAGAAGGCGCTGCCGCTGATGGCCGCTGGCGGATCGATCGTCCTGAACGGCTCGATGGTCTCAATCAAGGGCATGCCGGGCTTCACCGTGTACGCCGCGACCAAGGCTGCGCTGAGGTCGTTTGCCCGCACGTGGGCAGCGGATCTGCGCGGCCGAAACATCCGGGTGAATGTGGTCAGCCCCGGCACCGTTGTTACGCCGGCATACAAATCCGAGCTGGGCATGACTGAAGCGCAGATCGAGGCGTTCGTGGCGCAGGCGGCCGCGACGACACCGCTCGGCCGCGCCGGCACTCCGGACGAGATCGCGAAGGCCGTGACGTTTCTCGCCTCCGAAGACAGCAGCTACGTGACCGGGACCGAATTGTTCGTGGATGGCGGGGCTGCCCAGGTCTAATTACCGCGGGAAGAATAGCGGACACCAGCGCATCACTCCCTCTAGGTGGCTATCAGGCCCATCCATTCCAGGAGTTCACCCGATGAATCATGTCACAACGACCGATGGGGTTGAGATTTTCTTCAAAGATTGGGGGCCGAAACAGGCCCGGCCAATCATGTTCCATCACGGTTGGCCGCTCAGCGCCGACGACTGGGACTCACAGATGCTGTTTTTCCTCGCAAACGGCTACCGTGTGATCGCACACGACCGGCGCGGGCACGGGCGTTCAAGCCAGGTGAGCGATGGCCATGACATGGACCACTACGCCGCCGACGCCGCCGCCGTGGTCGAACACCTTGACCTGCACGACGTTGTCCACGTCGGCCACTCCACCGGCGGAGGTCAGGCCTTACGTTATGTTGCCCGACACGGCGATGGACGCGTCGCCAAGCTTGTGCTCATCGGCGCGGTACCCCCGCTTATGCTCAAGACCGAGGCCAACCCCGGCGGACTGCCCCGCGATGTGTTCGACGGGCTGCGGCAACAGCTCGCCGCCAACCGGTCGCAGTTCTACCGCGACATTCCAAGCGGGCCGTTCTACGGATACAACCGACCTGGCGTCGAGACGTCCGAGGCGGTCATCCAGAACTGGTGGCGTCAGGGCATGATGGGCAGTGCCCAAGCACACTACGAGGGGATCAAAGCGTTCTCGGAAACCGATTTCACCGAAGACCTCAAGACAATCAGTATTCCCACGCTCGTCATGCACGGCGACGACGACCAGATTGTTCCGATCGCCGACTCGGCGCTTCTGTCGGCCAAGCTGCTGCGGCAGTCGACGCTCAAAGTCTATGGGGGATATCCGCACGGTATGTGCACAACGCATGCGGATTTGATCAATGCCGACCTCCTGGCGTTTCTTGAAGACTGACGACATCGGCCGTGTGACATCACGCGTGCCGTCGGGGTTACAGGCGTGAGAGGAAACCTTGTGCCGCCTACCCGGCAAGAGCTCATCACCGACGTGGAGTTGCGGTCAGCCGGCGCCGGCCGTCCCGATTGGCCGGCCCGCGCTTCGGCTGATCGTTCGGCCGCTCGATCGCGTCGATGTCATCTCTTTTCGATGACGAACGCCCGCAGCTCGACAAGTTGTCCGTCGCGGATGCGCCACACGTCGCAATAGGTGGAATGCACGACCCGTCCCGTTGCGTCCTTGATGCGGATGTCTCCCAGCGCGGTGACGAAATCGTCCTCGGCGATCAAGTGGGTAATGGTGAACGTCGGCGGCTCGACGTAGGTCGATTTGATGTACTGGCGCACGGCCTGCTTCCCCTTCAAGGTCTGCTGGCCGACAAAATGCCATTCGACATCGTCACTGCAGTGCGCGAGGAAACCGTCGTAGTCACCGTTCGTCACCGCCGCGTTGGCCCGCCTCAGAATCGCCTTGTTCTGGTCCGACGTCGGGCGTTCCTTCCGGTCGACCGATTGCCCCGCCGGGAGGCGGGCGACGACCTTGATCTCGAAGTCGAATCCCGCCAGCCAAGTCACGCCGATGGCCGTCCAGTTCGGGTAAGGCGGCCGCGGGAAGACCTCGCTCTTGACGGCCATGACCGCGGCGAACTGAGCTTCGGGGTCGGTGTGGAAGCTCGTCACGTCGAGGATGTCGTCGAATCCGCACCCGCTGGCCCGAAGGGTCGCCTCGAGGTGGGTGAACGCCAGGCGGACCTGCGCCTCGAAGTCCGGCTCGGGCGAGCCGTCGGCGCGGCTGCCCACCTGGCCGGAGACGAACAGCAGGTCACCCGACCGGATGGCGGGGGAGTAGGCGTACCGCGCGTAGAGCGGATGCGGACCGGGAGGGAACACGGCGTCTCGTTGGGGCATAGCAAGACCTCCTGTTGCAGGCGCCTGGCTCACACTCGCTGGGTAGGGCGGCCGCTGCTTCAATCGCCCCCCTACCTCGCGCTTGCTGCTTCCAGCCGATCAAGCTTGGTCTCGCGCCCGCCTTTCTGCACGCTCTGCGCCTTGTCGTAGCTCTCCGACAGCGCCCGGTACGCAGGGGTGACGTGGTCGACCAGGATCTTCGCGAACTCCATGGCATCCGGGCGGTTCCACGTGCCCATGATCTCGCCGAGCACCCCGTTCATGCAGATCGGGATCGCGCCGGCCTGCGTGAGGCGGGCCAGCGTCAGGTCGGTCGACATCGTGCTCCAGTTACCCGACGCGTCGATGATGCAGAACACCTTGTATCCGGCTTCCAGCGCGCTCAGCGCCGGGAACGCCAGGCAGGTGCTCGTGAGGGTGCCGGCGATGAGGAGCGTCTTGCGGCCGGTGTTCTCGATCGCCTCGACCCACTTCGGGTTGTCCCATGCGTTGATCTGTCCGGTCCGCGGGATATAGATGGCGTCGGGATTGTGTTCATGGATCTCGGGAATGAGTGGCCCGTTGGGTCCGTCGGGCACGGAGGCCGTTGTGAAAGTCGGGAGCTTGGCGAGATACGACGCCTTCGCCAGCGCGGTCACATGCGACCGGAGCACCGGCTGATCGATGTCCCGCACGAGCTGGAACAGGCCGCTCTGGTGGTCGATCAGCAGCATCACCGCGTCGTCGGGGTCAATCATCCACTTGTTGACAGAGGTCATGGCACTCTCCTGTTGAACTGCATTTGGCTGGGTGTTGCGCAGCCACGGGCCGCGCCCGCGCTGCAGGGGGGAACTCAACTTGAGCTCGCTCAGATCGTTACTTCGCCGCCGTCGGGGTCGCTGTGGATCCGCCACTCGCCGCTCTTGTGGAACGAGTCGGTGGTGGCCAGTGTGTCTTCCATGAACTGCAGGTAGACGCACTTTCCTTCGACCACGCGGGCGTAGACGGCGAACGGCGAGGTCACCTGTTTGCCCAGCGTCGTGGAGCGATAGGTGAAGCTGCCAAACATCGCCGCGTGTTCGTCGTCGCCGAAGACAGCGCGGGGCTCGAATGCCTCGACGCTCCAGTAACGCGACACGCCCTTGAACGTGTCGACGATCGCCTGCGGCCCTCGCCGCGTCCCGCACCACGGCATCACCGACTTGAGCATGGCGTTCTCGAAATTCAGCGAGACATAGGTGACGTCCGGCGCCGTCCATGCCTGGACGTTTTCAAGGTCAATCGGGTTGTCGAGGATGGCCTTCATCACCCTTACCGCGGGGCTCGCGGACACGCCCGCGACTCTCTCCTGCACGCTCGTCATGGCGCTCTCCTTCAGCGAGAAGCACTCGGTTCGGCACCGCGGCACCGCGATGTCCACGGCTGGAGAGTAGAGAACGGAGGCGGGCGGATATTGGCGGATCCTGCTGCTTTTTTGGCGGTTTTTGCTGTCTTCAGGCGAATCGCCCGGGGGTGACCCCGACGATCCGCTTGAAGTGGCGGGTGAGTTGGCTTTGATCGCTGAAGCCGACATCGGTTGCGATCTGCGCGAGCGGCAGTTCCCGTGCGGCGATGAGCCGTTTGGCGCGCTCGACGCGCTGGTGAATCACGAACTGGTGGGGAGACCGGCCCGTCGACTGCTTGAACTGCCGCGCGAAGTGGAACTCGCTGAGGTGGGCCACCGCCGCGAGGTCGGCGAGGGCGATGTCCTGCTCGAGGTGGGCCTCGATGTACGCCTCCACGGCCCGCAGCGCGTGCCGCGGGAGCCGGCCGCTGGCCTTGCGGGCGAACTCTTTCGTGGAGCTTCCGGTCACCATCGTCCGGAGGAGCTGGACGACCAGCACGTTTGCCAGCGACTCGGCGCACAGGCGTCCGCCGGGCCCGCCGGCCAGGAGTTCGCGCTGGAGTGCGGTGATGGTGGCGCAGACCTCGGGGACCGACCGGTCGAAGTAGCGGACGGGAAAGTGGACGCGTGACCGGTCGAGGTTGAAGGCCTCCTCGGCGACCTTGGCAATCAGGCCGGGGGACAACTGGACGTGGGTGGAGTCGCAGGGGTTGTGCCACCGCCAGCGGGTTTCGAGGCCGGGCGGGATCACGATCAGCGCGTGAGCGGGACCGTCGCCGACGAACCGCGTGTCCTGGCAACGGTGGTCGGTGCGCTCCGCGATGGTGTGCCCCGCGAGGACAAGCCACAGCCACTCGAGCGGCGGGATGATGACGTCGCTCGGGGGCTGATGCGCGTCGAACTCCACCCGCAGGCCGCGCCAGCCGAGCGTCGCGCTCGTGTGCCGGAACGCGTATGGGATGTGATTGAGCCGGTCATCGGGGCTGAGCCGGGGCCGAGGCTTCGGTGGGCGGACCGTGCAGGTCATAGAGCACCACTCCTGGCGAACGTCTCCGCCGCCGATCGTCATGCCGTTGAGTTGCTGCGGCAGCGCACGCGACCGCGGAAGAAGTCTATGCACGCCGGAGGACCGTCAGAGCAGAATACGCTGGTACACGCCCCCCGCCGCGGCACGATGCGGGTTTGGCACTAAGCCAACATGGCGGACGAGGACTCCTACAGGCAACACTCAAGGCTTGACGAAGCAACTCTCCAAGGCGTGATCCACGATGGTCAGCAGTTCCTTCCGAGAAGCGCCGTCGGCGGCCATCTGCGAGATACCATCCAGGGTGGCGCAGAGGAACTTGGCCAACGTGGACGGCGGGGCCGTGAACACCCCGGGATCTGGGGTACGGCTGAGCAATGCGAGCAAGGTCCGGCAGACCTCGCTACGGAAGTGCCGCGCGATATCGGCTTCCTCCGTCGTTGACGGCCCGCCCGCTCCTCCGCCCTGGAAGATCGCGCAGCCCTTGGGTGTGGCGTCGTCCGTGTAAAGCCGAACCAATCCGTGAAGCAGCTTGCGGAGGGCTCCACGGACACCCTCGGAATCGGTGTCGTCCAGGATTCGTTGGACAAACGCGAGGTGTGTGTCTCGGTAGTGGGTGAGCGCTCGCCGGAAGAGTTCCGCCTTGCTGTGGAATGCGTTGTAGATGCTCGACGGTCCGACGCCGAGGGCCTCGCTCAGGTCGTTGATCGAGGTACGGTCGTACCCCTTGGTCCAGAATAAGCGGAGGGCCTTTTCGAGGGCTTCCGGCTCGGGTTGTGTTCGCGGTCTGGGCATCGGCGGCCTCGTTTTGAAAAGAATACTTCAAAATATCTTGCCCCACAAGCAATGCGCCCGTATTATGAAGTGATCGCTTCAATACGCGGTGACTCTCGACACCCGGTGGTCGGGCGAAGTGAGGCCGCTTCAGAGAAGGAGCTTGTTATGCAGGCATTCGTGTACACCGAGTTGCAGCTGTCCATCCCCGTGGACCAGGTCCCATGGCGGGAACTCAATCCAATCCTCTTCAGGCAGCCGGGGCTCATCAACAAGACCTGGCTGTCCGGCGTCGGGAACCAGTCGATCGGCGGTTTGTATGTGTTCGACACCGTGGCCAACGCGGAGAAGTTCGTCACCGAGTACTTCCCCACCGAAGCTCGAAAACTCGGTGCCGCACAAACGACACGCATCTTCGATGCCACAGTCGTTGGGGATGCCAGCCGGGATATGAACTCGGTCCACTTCGGGGCCAAGCTCGGCCGGAAGCCCGGCGCGTACCTGTTTACTCAGGTCGAGGTCGATCTTCCGTTCAGCAAGGCGCCGTGGCGTGAGATCAACCCGATGATCAAGGATCAACCGGGATTCCTGGCGAAGACCTGGCTGGCTGGTCTGTATGGTCGAACGGTCGGAGGGTTTTATGCGTTCGACACCATCGAGAACGCCAGGGCGTTTGCCGTCAACTCGTTCCCGAGGGAAGCCGCGAATCTGAAGGCCGCGTTCACAACGCGGGTCTTCGACGCCAATGCGACCGAAGAAGCGAGCCGCGGGATGATGTCGCCCTTCTACAGCTAAACTGCGCCGCAATCGCGTGAGTGCTGCGGCTCGATGCCGCTGCCCCGCCATGCTCCGCTCGGCGGGGTAGCGGCGCATCTCGACAAAACCAAAGGCGGTCAGCCCGCCGAGGATGGGTTGGACGCCCAAGACCCTTCGATGTAAGCGTCGAAGGGCTCGATCTCTGACAAATGTCGGGGAGACAGGCTTGGCTTGCGCGGCGCCCTTCGGGCGTTGAACCTGCGACGTGCCCGCTGCCCGGGCGTCGCAGAACCCATCCCGTGACACAGCTAGAGTCCCCGCCCGCCAGCGGCGGGCTCGACTCAGTCGGGGCGACAGGATTTGAACCTGCGGCCTCCTGGACCCAAACCAGGCGCTCTAGCCAAGCTGAGCTACGCCCCGTGACCACATGACGATACGCTATCGGCCGGTGATTTTCATCGGGCGTGTCGGAATGGTCGGCGGTTGGTCGCGGCGGACGGTGGCGCTTATGGGTGAGCGGGCGTACAGGGCAGGCCGATCAAGCGAGCGGGCGGCGCGGATGGGGTCGGCGGCGCTGGTGTGGGTAATGGTGTTGGCCGCGACATTGCAGGTGATGCGGATCGTGGCGGCATGGGGTGATCTGCGGCCGACGCACTGGGTCGTGACGGGCGTGGTGGGGTGGCTGGTGTGGGAGATGGCGTCGGGGCGGCAGTGGGCGCGGGTGGCGCTGGGGCTCTACTTCCTGATGGAACTGGTGCTGGGGGTGATCGGGCTCGTCGGGCTGCCGGAGACGACAAGCCGAAGCGCCGTCGGGTGGGCGGCGCTTCGGTGCGTGATGCTCGCGGCGGCGGCGCAGTTGTCGCTGGTCAGCTCGGCGCTGGCCGACGAGGTCGACCGGCGGCGCAGGCCGGGATGAGACCAAGGTCTGTCGGTATCGACGCGGCGGAGGGTCGCTCAGGCCACGGCGGCGACGCGCGCCGACAGCTCTTCGACCGGCTTGACGTATTGCGCGCCGAAGAGCCGCAGGTGGTTGAGCAGCGAATAGAGCTGGTAGACCGGTTTGCGCTTGACGTGGTATTCGCCCGCGAGCGGCTGGGCCGATTTGTATTTATCGATGAAGGCCGGGGTGATGGTCTGGAAGAGCTCCATGTAGGCGAGCTCGGCCTCGGCGTGGGCGTATTTGCAGTTGGGGTCGAGCAGCGCACGGACGCGCCAGTTTCCGCTCTCGTCGGGGCCGGCGAGGATGTTGGTGGCCCAGATGTCCCAGTGCGTGAGCCGGGGGACGTCGTCGTGGGCCAGCAGCGACTCGAGCTTGTCGTGGATTTTGCCCAGCCGCGACCGCACGGCGGGCTTGAGGTGGGTGTCGTCCTTGGCGTCCTGCCAGATGGGGTCGTAGACGTGGTGGAAAAACGCCGCCCACGATGAGAAGCCCTGGTGGCCGTCGCACTGGCCTTCGAGGCGCTCGTAGCAGGGGCCGGTGTGGTTGTGCATGGTCAGCACGATCTCGGCCAGGTGGCGCTGGAGGCTGTCGAACTGATCGGGTGTGCAGTGTTTCCGGGCGGTGGCCAGGTCGACGCCGTCAACATGCTCGAGAAGGATCCAGCTGTTGGGGTCGTCGAGGTGGGCGAGGTGCCAGGCGTAGACGCGGGGCACGGGCACGCCGGCGTCGCGGAGCTGTTCGAGTTGAAAGGCCTCGCGCTTGAGCGAGAGATCAACGCGGTGGGGGCTCAGCTTGAGAACGACCTTGCTGCCGTCCTGAAGGACGATGCCCAGCACGTTGTTGATGCAACCGCCCGATAAGTGGCGAACCTCTGCGATATCGGCGGCGGCGTCGGAGACGCCATCAGGTGGAGGGGAAGAGAGGACTGTGCTGCCGTCTGGCTTGCCGCTCCGCCACTGCTTTACGATGCGGCGGAGCGTCGACCACGACACGTCAGAGTCACCTAGCGACATCGGGCCTCCCGGGCTCTATCGCGTGTCTCCACGCGAGTGAAAACGCGGCGGTTGGTTGACCGCTGCAGGGAAGACCACCCGAGCGTCATTTCGGCGGACGGGGGACTTGCTGTACATGAGTTTTATGGCGCGCCGACCGACGCGATTCAAGTAGAAAATCCGGTTGCGGACGGATTGTCGCAACCCCAGCGAATTCAACCTGTTCCGCCGACCTCGCGGCCGCGGCTATCGGACCAGGCGGCCTGTGACGGCTGTCACGAGGCGGATGTTGACCTTGCGGGCGAAGACGTGCGCGCCGGTGATTGGCGCGCCGGGGATTGGCGCGGCGGGGATTGGCGCGGCCGCCCCTCGCGCACGGGCGTGGGGGCGGCGACAACCTGCGGCGCAAACAGATCGGCGTCGGCGCTGTCGTGCTCGGCCGCCGCGGTCGTGATCTTGCGGATGCGCTCGGCGAGCTGCTGCTGTTGTGTGACGATTTGTCGGTTGACGCTGGCCATCGCCCGGTCATCGGCGCGGTAGATGTCGCCGGTGAGTGTGCGGGCGATGGCCGACTCGACGTAAAGCGTGCGCGCCGATTCTTGCCACACCGGCTTGACGACGACGCTGATGCCGCCGTCGCCATAGCTCAACAGGCCCCACCGCGGCGGGACCTCTTTCTTCTCGATCATGCCGGCCGGGGCGAGCAGGTAATGCAGGTTGGCCATCGGCTGCGCGAGGCAACCGTGGAACTTGCCCATGCCGACGCGCTGACGAAGGCTTCGGCGCCGACGACGCCTGCGGTTGGTCGCCCGCTCCATGAGGCTGAGCATGAGCTGGCCTTCCTCGCTGATGTCGCGAAGGAAATCGGCGCGCGATGCCTTGCACTCGATGAAGCAGACCTGCTGCATCTCGCGGCCATGGTGCAGATAATTCATGTAGGGCCTGAAGACCCCCGTGCCGACCGCATCAATGATCCCCAGCGGCGGCAGCCTCACCTCGGCAGCGATGCACCGATAGCCGACACGGAACATCCACCGACACGCCTCGCGCTTGAGCAGCTTGTGCAGATCCGTCTCACCAGCCATCGCTCGGCACTCCTTGCCACGATTGCCAATAGCCGCATGCTCGCTGCGTCGCGCCTGCAGCGAATGCGGCATCCGGCAGTATATGACGCAGCGCCTTTCGCCCGGAAGACAAACTCGATCCGTCGGGTTTCCATGACCACCAAGGGAAGCCCTCCAACCAACGGGTTTGGCTTGGAACATGACATTCCAGCACACAAATCATCACAGTTCTTGGGCTCCCCGGCCTGTGTCCGGCGTGGTCTCGGGGGCACGATGACGCCTTTCTGACGGTGAGGGCCCGCAAACTGCCGGCACTTGCCCGATTGCTCGTGCTCGCCCGGTCGACCCACTATGTGGTATAGTTAACCAAGCGCTCATTAATGCCAAAAGATCAACCTTCAGCAATACGCATTGGGATTTAGACATGTATAATCAACAACTGGTGGCCGCAGCCGCGGTTACAGTCGCCCTGGGCCTCTCGGCCACGCCTGCCGTGGCGCAGCAGAGCTACCAGTTCCTGCCCGACGACGCCACGAATCCTGACACCCTAAGCGGAAAGCCGCCCATAATCGTGGGGTACGCCAACGAGGCCGACTGGGCCGCGCGGGTCAACGGCACGTCCCCGAGGATCAGCTACGTCAGCTTCTCCTCCACCCCTCAGCTCTCCAGCTACAACGGCAGCGTGGTGAGCTACTCGCGGACCGCCATCGCCGGGCCGGTGACGGCGTACGACACCAGCACGGTGACCGTCACGAACGGCACCACCACCCTCTCCTTGCCCTACCGCGGCGGCTTCAACGCGCTGAACCAGAGCACGCTGAACCTCTCCGGCAGGATTACCATCTCCTCAATCGTTTACGCGGCCGACGACGCCACCGTGAATGTGTCCGGCGCCACCTTCGACCCCAGCTCCAGCGGGGGGCAGATACAGGCCTACGGCAACAGCACCGTCAACTTCACCGGGGGCAGCATGACACCTCCGAAGCTTTACGGCCGGAGCACGATGAACATGTCCGGCGGTACTGTCGCCGCCCTCCCCTACGTCTACGAGTCGAGCACAGTCAACATCTCCGGAGGCACGGTCAACGGCGTTGTGAACTGCCACGGGAACAGCACCGTGAACATCACCGGCGGCTCGGCGAGCGATGTTAGCGTCTATGTTTACCAAAGCGGAACCGCAAACGTCTCGGGGGGCTCGTTGAAAAACCTGTTTGGATCTCAGGACAGCATCGTCAACATCACGGGCGGTACTTTTCTGGGTGTTGCCGGGGGGATCACGGTCAACGTGTATGGCGGCACGTTCATCCCGGATGATGACATCCCTGCCTTCGCGTCCTTCTGGGTCTTTGGCGAAACGTCGGACGGGCGCGGCGGCGTGCTCAACTTCTTCGGGACCGACCTCGTCCTCACGCAGACGGCTTCAGATTTGGGCGGCGTTGAGCGCTACTTGATCTCAGGTACGCTCCAGGACGGCTCTGTCTTGTCGGACGCGAGCATTCATCTCTTCACCGTCCCGGCCGGCCGGCCGCAACCCCGCATCGTCCTCCACAACATCCCCGACCCGGTGGCACTGCCGGCGGTGCTGGGGCTCGGGGCCCTGATGGGCCGGCGACGTTGGTAGCCTTGGAGCCCTGCGGGCGGGATGGTGAGCCCGCCCCTGAACAACACGCTTCCGAACGACACGACTCTGAACAACACTCCCCCTGCGACGTGCTTAGCAACATACACGCCCGACAGCAGCAGTCAGTGTGACGGCAGCGGACGGACGCAGCAACCGGCGCGGTGACCGCTCGGGCGCGCGGTTTGCCTCACCGGGCATTCTGCTCAACCCAGGACGGGCAATCGGGGCAGGAAGCCACTGACAGACAACTAACAACCGGCAGCACGGAAGCGGCCGGCACGACGCCATGGCGGGCGATTCGTCTCATGGCTCGCCGCGCCAGCCATTCTTCCGTAGCGAGGACGACCGCTCAGGGTGGCCGCCCGCCCGAGCCGCCACCGATCGGTCGGCCAATGCTGGCGGTCGCGGGATCGGCGACGGATCTCTGCGTCCAATTCTTCAAGGCGCGTTTCCATCCGACGAGTCTTTGCCCGGACAGCATTCCAGCCCACCCTGCCCAATTCCAACGCAAGGGCGAGCTGCTCCTCGATGGAGGCTTTTTCCTGGCGCAGCTTAGCGAGG
>CAZBOE010000065.1:0-14228 GCA_964493365.1 uncultured Tepidisphaeraceae bacterium
CAGGGAGGCCGAACCGACCGACTCGGCCAGCTCGCCCGTCGCCTGAAGGTCGGCCAGCACCTCCTCGGCCGCCGCGGCGTCGGTCGCCATCTCCTCGGCGTCGGGAAGCTGCGCCACGCGCCCCTGCTGCACCAGCTCAAGATTGTGCAAATGCGTGCCGACCACGTTGAGCTGCTGATTGAGCACGCCCATGAGCTGCTGCCGCCGCTCGATGTCTTTTCGGAGCTGGAGCAGCTGCCCGGTGACGCGTCGGCGGGTGAGGTCGCCGGCGGCATTCTTGAATTCGTCTTTAAGCTGCGATTCACGCTGCTCGAGCGCCGACAGCTCTTCATACGCCCGATCGCGCTGCTGCCCGAGCAGCGCACGACGCTCGGCGAGAAACGCGATCTTCTTCTCATTCTCACCCTTGCGGGCGAAGAGCGACTTGACGCGGTCGATCAGGGGCATGTCCACTCCAACGGTTCCGCCGGATCGGGCGGGATCGGTCAACGCGGGCGCAGAGCCCTCGCGGAAGAGCACGAGTCGGCCTTCGAGCCGCTTGGCCGCCAGCCCGGGCGAATCCTTCGCCATTGATTTTAGCTCCGATTCGACCACCTGCACCGGTAATTGCAGGCTCGAAGCGAGCCGGTCGGCCGCCAGCCCGCTCCCCGACAGGTCGCCCGACCGCGATTGCACCGCCTCGCGGACGCGCCGGCGCTTGTCGCCCTCGGCTTCGGGATCGAGCAGATCGACCAGATGACGCAGTTCCGCCGGACCGTGCACGGTCCACCCGCCGGCGTCGTTGGGCTCGACCAGCACCACCGTTCGATCGGCCCGTCGTTCGGCCATCTCACGGGCCTCGGGGGTGAAGCCGCCTGTCGAGCAGAGCACGATCGTGGTCGGCGCGTTGCCCAGCACGGGAGCCTCTTCGAGCAGCTTGGCAACCTCTCTGCCGCTGATCGGCCGGGGGGCGGCACGGTCGATGAACTGCCGCGTGGGCGACACCACCCGCACATGCACACGCCCGATCGTGTCGGCGAGGATGAGCCATTTTCGCCGCTGGAGCGTGATGCTCAGCGACCGGCCGCGAGGCAGTGTCGCCTCGAATTCCCGGTCGGGCACGCCTGCGTCGGCAAGCATCCGGCGCACATCGACCGCCTTGTCGTCTTCGTGCTCGACATGACGGTAACCCGCCATGGCCTTGAGACCCGCGCGCGTGTCGATGCGGAAGCGTTCGTCGCGTGCCAGCGAGCGGATGTGGTCGATGATCTGCCGCTCGAGCTGCTGGTGAATGGCCGGGTCGCTGCTGTTCATCGCATACCTTCTGCCGCAACGGCGTCGCCCCGGCGACCCCGCCGCCTGCGCCGGGCGACCACCGCCAGGCCCACGCCCAGCACAAGCGCCCATGCCCAGCCGATGACCGCGAGAATGCCGTAAAACACACCCATGGTCGATGCGCCGCCCTGGCGACTGCCTATACCTTACCGCCGTCGACCCCGCCCGTCTTCAATGCCCACCCGCCCGCCCGGCGTGGCCGGCGCATGGCCCCCGCCGACCGGCAGCGGGGCCCGAAGCCGATCGACGTTGTCGGGGGCCTTGAAGCCGATGATCGTCGGCGTGCGTGCGAGTGCAATCGGCTTAAACCGCCTGGCGAACTGCCTTGAGCGATGTCGGGTGATGCGCCCACCGTATCCGAGGAGCCGTGCCCAGGCAGCCGTGATCAAACAATCGTGCCCAGGCAACCGCACCCCGATCGATCATGCCTCTGGCGACCGTGCCCATCGCCCGTGCCCAATTAACCGCGCCCGGTTAACGGCGCAACAATCACGGTACCCCCAATCAACGAGGCCCTATCAGCGGCGCCCGATCAACCGCGGTGGGCGACGCCGACCCGGCGCGGGTCGGGGTAGGTCGGCATGTGGACGGGACGCCCATACCGGAACGACGTGCGGGCCTGCTCAAGCCCCGCGCCGCACCGCCGGCAGAATCGCGCGACCGTCGGGTTGTCGGCACGGCATCCCGGCCGAGTGCAGGTCAACGCAAACGCGCCGTGGTGAGGCCCCGAGCGGCGCAACGCCATCAACCCCCGGCCAATGAGGCGCACGATGGTGTAGAGCACCCATCCGCCAAAGAGCAGGGACGCCACAACCACCAGGGCGATGAACAAGAAGATGCCAATCAAGATATCCGGCATTTCGTCTTCGATTATAGCGTCCATCCCGAAGCCGCGTGAGGTTTGTAGCAAAACCCTGCAGGGGCTTCGTCGCCGGTCATCGGCCGGTCTGGGAGCGCGGGGGTTTGACCTCGTCGGTGTTGTAAACGCCCGGCGGCGCGCCCGCCGCGGGTGTGACACCCTCGATCGGACGCACCGGCACTTCTCTCACCCCCGGCAGAGCCGGGCGGAGGCGCAGCGCCGCCGCCTGCGCCCGCCGCGAATAGTCGATGCTCTCGGCAAGGATCCGTGCCGATTCCTGGTCGGCATGGAAGCCCATCGAGTTTTCGCTGCTGACAAAATCCAGACGCCACATGGCGCGGCGCTGGTCGGCGTATACCGCGGCCAGTTGATCGTCGGTCACGCCGGCCGCCTTCACCTCGCGGATGGCGTCGAGCATGTCAACCATGGCGGCCGCCGACCGCTCGAGCAGCGAGGCGGTGCGGTCCTGAATCGTCGCCACCTTCTCCAGCAGCTCGGCCTCGGGCACGTTATGACAGGTCTGGCACGAGTTGTTGACCGTCAGCAAGGGCGATTTCACCCAGTGTGACGAGACCTTCATCGCGCCTTCGCGCTGGTAGGGCATGTGACAATCGGCACAGCTCACGCCCGACCGCGCATGAACCCCCTGCGACCACATCTCAAACTCGGGGTGCTGCGCCTTGAACATCGGCGCGCCGGTCTCGCCGTGCTTGAAATCCATGAACGGCGAGCCGTCCGGGAAACGGTGCTGTTCATACGTCGCCTCGATCTGCTCAACCTTGAGCCCGTTATCCCACGGGAAAAACAGGGTCTCCTTGGTGGCGCAGTAATACTCGACGTGACACTGGGCGCAGGTGAACGACCGCATCTCCTGTCGCGTTGCGTCGGTGTTGGGGTCGTAGTCGAGTGTCCGCGGCCCTTCGCGCCAGCGCTGGATGCTCGGGAGGTGGGGCACGGGCGCGTCCGACCGCGCGAGCCGGGCGATGCCCAGCACAAAGCCCGGCCGGGTCACCCGCGTCTGCATCGTGCCGGGGTCATGGCAGTCGACGCACGACACCGGGTGGGCCGGCCCGAGGTCGCCATGGGCGGCCAGCGCCTCGCGTGTCGTGGCGGCGGGCAGATCGCCTTCGACGTTGGCGGGGGTCGCCACACGAGCGTTTGATCCGCCCGGGGTGAGCGGCGCGGCATGGTCGCTGCCGTCGGGGGTCAGCATCAGCTCACGGTGGGCCTCGGCATAAGTCAGCGCCGACGCCACCTCAAAGCCCTTCATGACCGCCGGCCAGTTGAAGCCTGCCGCCAGCGCTTCGGCATCGGCAGGCTCGCCCATCGCCTCGAGGCCCAGCCGGCGATAGGTGGGGATGATCGACGCATGACAGTGCAGACACGCGCCCGCCTGCGGCTTCTTGAGCACGCGCTCGGTCTGTTCCTGGTCGTAGAGCATGTATGCGTGGCCGCGCCGCTCGCGGTAGTCGATCGAAAACGCATAACCCGCATAAAGCCGCCTCAGCCACGGCGACTGCTCGAGCTTCTGCTCGGGCATGGCGGAGGAGCCGCCGTAGCGGGTCTGGGTGATGTCGACCGTGCGACGATAGCCGTCATACTGCCGCGGCCAGTTGACGCCCCAGGGCCGCGGGTCGCTGGTGACCTCGCTGACCTCGACGAGCCGGACAAACGGCGTGCGCGCTTCCTGGCGGTGTTCGAAAATCGTCACCAGCAGCCCGGTGAGCCCGAAGGCCACGCCCGCCATCACCACCAGCACGACGCCCATGACCATCAGCCGGCGTCGGCCGGGCACGGGCGCGGGCTCGCGATAATCGGGCTCGAGCCCCGCAGCTTTCTGCTCACTCGCGGTCGATTTCTGTTCACTCACGGGAAACCTTCCTTCCTGCCGCCGCGTGCTGCATCAGCCGCTCGGCCACTTCGGACGACAACCCCTGCGCGACGAAAGGCCACGCATCGCCCTGGCCCTGTGCACCCGACGCCGACACCCGATCCTGCGGCGGGAAACCGATCGAGCCGCGACGCCGCCCGGCGTGCCCGACGTCGGCATGACAGGCGATGCACTGCAGCATCGCGCCGCCGGCCTGTGCGGTCGCCTCGGGGGCCGGGAGCATCTCGTGCACCGTCGCCTGGTGACAGTGGAGGCAGGCGTTCTGCGTCACCCGCCGGTTGCGCGGCTTGATCTGAATCGGGTCGTGAAATTGCCCGGTGGTGAACGCCAGCGAATGGAAAAACCCGTTGTCCGACTTCACCCACCACTTGCCCACGAAGTTGTGAGGCAGATGACAACTGTTGCACGTGGCGACGTCGTGATGCGACGACCGCTCCCACGAGGCGAAGTGATCCTGCATCACATGGCAATTGGCACACGCCGCGGGGTCATCCTGGAGATAGCTGAATCCCTTGCCGTAGCCGAAGGTGAACGCCCCCAGCCCCACCACAAGGCCCAGCAGAATCGCGACGACGATGTATCCCCCGCCGCCGCGCGCAAGCATGCCGCCGAGGCCGCGCCTGCCTCCGGACCTCTCTTGCTCTCGATGAAGACCCTCATCGCTCATCGAACCCCGATCACATCGTGACCAGGGTCGATGCTACCGGCCGCATTCGAATCGATACAGGTAAATTATTGCGGATCCGGGTCGAGCGAAGCGAGCTGACGCGCGGCTTCGTCGCGGCGGATGGTCAGGTCCTGGGCGCGGCGTCGCGCCTCGTCGCCCGCGGACCGCGCCCCCATGAGCTGGCGCAAGGCCGACTCTGCGGCGAAGTAGGCGTCTCGCGTCGAAGACTCGTGCTGCCGCGCCGCGGCCAGCATCTCGGGCGTCGCCTTGCTCTGCGGCGGCGCCGCTGCGGCAAGTTGAGCGAGCTCGGCCGTTCGGGCCTCGATGCGCGCCGACAGATCCTGGGCTTCGTTCGACAGCCACGCCTGGCGCTCGTCGCGCTCCCGCGCGGCCGACGCCTCGGCCGCCACATATTGATCCCGCGCCCTTGTCAGCTCCGCGAGCCGCTGCTCGAGGCTGGCGATCTGCTTCTGCTGGGCCTCCGACATCGAAGCGGGCTTGGGCAGGTTTTCGCGGAACTGCTTCCACGCCAGCGAGAGCGTCTCTTCGACGCGGAGGCGGTCCGCCTCGAGCTCTCTGATCGCGTCTTCGATCATCGTATTAACCGCGGCAACCGCCCGCTTGTCGCCCGGATCATCCGCGCCAATCAGGCTCGTGCGCGAATCGACCATCTCCTGGAGAATGGCGATCTCCCCCTCGAGATCCTGGGCGAGCTCGCTGTTGCCGGCGTCGCGCGCCGAGCCGAGCCTGCGCCGCGCCGCCGACAACTCGTCGCGCAGCCGCAGCACCTCGGCATCGGCCTCCACGGCCGATCGACGCCGCGATTCCATACGGTCTTCAAGTCGCGTCTTGAGCTCGGCAAGCCGCGCCTGCTGCTGCGCCCGCCGGGCGATCAGCTCGTCGGCCAGTTGCCGCGCCGTGGCCTCGAGACGCTGCGCCGATGCCGCGACCGACGCCACCAGCGGATCAACACCGGCCGCATCGGCGCTGCCGACGTCAACAACACCCCCGCCAGGTTCACCGCCTGAGGCGTCGACATTGCCCACATCGAGACCGGCGGGATTGTGATCGGGCTCAGGCGGTTTGCCTGCCGCGCCGCGTGCACGGTCGATCTCGGCCTGGAAAGCAGCGGTCGCGGCGTCGAGCGCTTCGCGGGCGGCGGTGTGCTGCCGGGGCGTCTGTTTCGAACCGGCCTCGATCTGCGCCTTCACGTCATCGAGCCTGGCGCGGAGTTGGGTCAGCAGCGGGTCGATCTCGACCGCTTCGCGCGCCGCCCTGTCGGGCGCGGCGGCTTCGTCTGCCGCGGTGGCCGAATCGACCTGCGCCTCGAGCAGTCGCAGCGCGGTGATGGCCTCTCGCCATGCCGTCTCCGCGTCGGCCGACGCCTGTCGCGCCGCGGCGATCTGCTGATCGGTCGGCGCCGACTCGACGATCGCCAACTGCGCCGCGATCTGGCCTTCGAGCGAGGTGATGCGCTCCGCCAGTTCCGCCGCATCGCCTGCGTGATCCGGCGTCATGCCCCCCGGCTGAGCGATGTTGGCCGGGTCGCCCGTGCCGGAATTCACCGATGGCGCGGAAGTGGGCATCGTCGAAGCCGACGTCACCGGGCGCGGGGCGATCGGCTTCACCGCTTCGGCGCTGCGCGGCAGACGGCTCGGCGCTGCCGCGGGCGGCGCATCGTCGCCTGACACTTTTTCAACCGGCCGGCTCGGCATCGCGGTCGGCGCCGCCTCCGATCGGCCGGGCGTGAGCGGCGTCTGGTCTTTGTAGTTGACGAAGAAAAACCCGCCCGCGGCCAGCGCCGTCGCCGCGAGTGTCACAAGCAGGGCGCGGGGCACGTGCCTGCGAAACGACAGGTCATCCGGGTCGGCGAAGCGATCTGACACGCGGTTGAACGGCGACATCACCAGCTCAGGCTCGCTTGCCTCCTCGCGCGATTCCGATGCAGGGTCCTCCCATGAGTCGATCACCAGCACGGGCGGCGCATAAGGCGTCGGCTCGGCCGCGGTCTCGCGCGTGTGCTGAGATGCCGCCTCGGGCGGCGTGTGACCGGTGGGTGACGCATCGCCACCGCCGCGCGGCGTGATATCGCCCGCCGCCATTTGAGTCAGCGTCATGGCTGCCGAAGCGCGGGACGCCGATGCGCCCGCTTCCGTTGCGTGATGCTCCGATGCGGCGTATGTCTGCGGGGTCGGGGCGCCGGCGTGTGCGGCATATTCCATCGCCAGCGGATCGGGGTTCGTCGCCGCCGACTCGGCGGCGTGGCCGGTCTCGGGGTAGGGCGTCGCGGTCGCATCGGCAGTGACGCCGGTGGTCTCGCCAGCTGTGGTGTTGGCAGACGTGTTGGCCGAGCTCGCGTTGTACAAACCCATGAAGACGTCGCCCGCGGTCACGCCTGTCGCGACGTCGGAGGCGGCATCGGTGACGGCGTCGGTGGCGGCGTCGTCAACCGCCGGCGCGGCGCGTGTCGCTTCATCGGGCGTCGCTTCATCGGGCATCGCATCGACGACGATGGCGAAGTCAAACTCCGCCGGTGCTTGCTGCACAGGCTGCGGCGGCGCGATCTCCTCGGCGTCATCGACATCGATGACCGCCGTCACGTCGTCTTCGGGCATCGGCTCGACCGCGAGGTCAAAGCCGTCTGAGCCCAGCGCATCAAAGCTGCCGGTCTCGCTCGCCAGGTCAAACACCCCCGATTCGCCCGGCGACAGCGGCATGCCCGAGAGCGTCTCGCCGTGAAGGTCGCCCGTCGCCGTCGTCATCAGCGGCGTCTGTTCCGACGCGTGACACCGATACGTCATCCGCACCGGGCCCACGAGGATCTCGTCGCCGTCCGACAGCGGCTCCTGCCTGATCGCCCGGCCATTGAGCCGGGTGCCGCTGCGTGACGAGAGATCACGGATAAACCGTCGGCCGCTCACCTCAAAGATGACCGCATGGGCCGACGACACCTCCGGACGATCCACCGGCAGATCACTCTCCGCGCGCCGCCCGATCACCGCGGCGCGGTCGGTGATGGCGGTCTGCCCGCGTGATTCCACCTCGAGCGAAGCCGGCGGCGGCGGGGGAAGCGTGCGCCCGGGCGTCGGCGCGGCGTCGTAGCGGAAATCGAATCGGCCGATCCGCACCAGATCGCCGTCTTCCAGCGTGGTGACGCGGACGGGAATGTCATTGACCAGCACACCCGTTCGGCTGGCCAGATCGACGATGTAAACCCCCCGCGGCTCGCGAACCACCAGCGCATGCGCGCGGCTCACCGTCGACGAGTGAAGCCGCAGCCGACACCGCTCGCCCGAGCCGATCAGCGTCACCGGCCGATCCAGCGCCAGCGAAGGCCGACCGTCATAACGCCCCACCGGCACAAGCGCCGGCACCGTTCGTGAGGAGACACCCATGGCAGCCTGGTACGCCCTGTGCGCCCCGGCGCAAAGTCCACTCCGCGCCGCCGCACACCAGAAGCCCTATCGGTTGGATCGGCCGTTCGGGTTATTGGGCGCGAGTTATTGGGCCCGCCCAGGCGGCAAACCGCAGATCCCGGGTGTCATGTGAGCCCTGACGCAGATTGACCGCCGCACCAAGCCATCGATCGCGGCGCGCGGCGGGTGCCACGACTCATCACCCAACCCAGACGCCGCCGCAAACCAACTCTCCTCCACCGCGCTCCCCACCCACCGCGGACCGCCCCACTGCCGACCGTCCACCGCCGACCACCCACCTCGCGCTTTCCACCCCCGGCTTCCCCCTTTTGCACAATCCGCTACCCTCTGGGCCGCGAGGATGAGTCAGTCCACCGTGCCAACGCCGCTGCTGATTCCCCACCCGCAGCAGTTTCGCGCCCGGGTCAGGCGGTCGCTCGACACCGTCTTCTACTCGTCGATTCTTGCAGGATTGTCTTACTGCGTGATCCTGGGCGCGCCGGTCCCCCTGCTGGCGAAGGTGATCGGGCTGGACGACCGCCTCTACGGCATCGTCGCGGCCATTCCGGCGCTCACCGCGCTGATCCAACTGCCGGTGTCGATGTTCCTCCAGCGGTTCGGACACGCCAAGCTGCTGATGATCACCAGCGGCTACATCCAGCGATTGTCGTGGGTCTGCATCGGCTCAGTGCCGCTGCTGTTCGGCGCGACCCAGGCGGCCGTCATCGCCTACATGACACTGATGACCGTGTCGTTCACCGCGGCCGCCGTCGGCGGGCTGTCGTGGCAGGCGCTCGTGGCCGACATCGTCCCGCCCCGCCGCCGCGGGCGATACTGGGGCGCACGATCCCGGCTGATGAGCGCCTTCCTGCTGCTCAGCGGCGTCATTCTCTCGTTCGTGCTGCCGCAGGCGGATGACCCCAACGTCGCATGGGTGCTGCTGGCGGTGTTCGGCGCCGCCACGTTCTTCGGGCTCATCGAGGTGACCGCCTACTTCCGCGTCCACCAGTCACCCCCGCGCACGCCCACCCCCGCCCATGTCTCGTCGAGCCCCGCGCATCAGGCGCCGCGTCCGGGCGATGTCGGGCTGCTGCGGCAACTAGCGATGCCGCTGGCCGACCGCCGCTTCGCCCCCACGCTGATCTCGGCGATGTGCCTCGCCGCCGCCACCGCGGTCATCGGGCCGTTCCTCTGGCGACACTTTCTCGACGGGTTGCAGATCGGCCCGACCAAGACCACGCTGATCCTCCAGGTCGCCCCGCTGGTGGCAACGCTGCTGGCCGTCGCATTCTGGGGCCGCATGCTCGACCGCTTCGGCCTGCGGACCATGCTGATCGTCTGTGTCGTCGGCGGCACGCTCAACACCATGGCTTGGCCGCTCGTGACCGCCGAGCGGTGGTGGCTCGGGCTGCTCATCTCGATCTCGGGCCAGGTCTTCTGGGCGGGCGTCGATCTGGCGCTGCTCAATGTCGTCCTCCGCGAAAGCGCCCGCCCGGGCGGCAACACCTATGCCGCAGTCTTCAACACCGCCTGCGCCGCCGCCACGTTTCTCGCGGGTGTCGTCGCGGGTGAGATCGCCAAGCGCATCAGCGGCACGGGCTGGGTCGAGTCGCTGGCCGCCTGGCACGCCTCGGTCGGGCTGGCCTTCAGCCCCTACATGGTCCTGCTCGCGATCAGCGTGCTCATTCGGTTCGCGACCGTCGCGATGCTGTTGCGCATGCCCGTCGAATCGCCTTACTCGACGCTCTCTGCCGTCCGCACCATGGGCACAGGGCTGTACAGCTCGGTGGCCGTGGCCCTCTCCACCGGCATGCGCACCGTGATGCGCCGTCGCCCGCCCGACACGCAGCAGCGCAGCCGAGATCGCTCCTCCGGTCATTCCGCCCCCTGAGCCCCGTCAGCGCCGGCGGCCCCTGTTGAGCGGGCGTCACGCCCGCCGCTCCACGCACCGGCCGCGGCCGCTTGCCGCGGCGAACCGCCTCCCCTGCGTCGCCATCGCCGGCATCCCAAGTGCGACAAAAGCGCCGCCCGGCCGAAGACTTTCTTCTTTCGTCCGCGGGCATCCGATGTTTACGATGCTTGGTGTTCAACCCGTGAGGTGTCGCGATGTCCATTTCCATCCTTCCCCCTGTTCATCCCGGCGAGATCCTCCTCAAGGATTTTCTCGAGCCGATGGATCTGACGCTCAATCAGCTCGCCCGCGGCATGAGCGTTTCGCCCGCCGCGGTTCATGCGCTGGTGGACGGCGCCAAGCCCGTGACGCCCGAGATGGCGCTGCGCCTCGGCCGCTACTTCAACACCTCGGCCGAGTTCTGGATGTCCCTGCAGACCCGCTACGAACTCGAGCAAGCCCGCGACCGCATCGGCGACCTGATCGAACTCGAGGTCGACTCGCCTTCGTCGCTGCTCTAGCGCACGGGCGCTGCTTCGCCGCAAGCGACAACCACCCGCAGCACGCCGACCACGGCGCGCGGCTAACCCGCGTTGCGCCGCAGACCCTCGCGCTGCCCTCACTCGCGCCGCTCCCGCTGGCGCCACTCCCCCTCGCGCCACTCCCGCTGGCGATGCCACCCGACTTTCGAGCTTCGACAGCAGTCGCCCGCTTAATGCCCGGCTGATGCGCTTGCCCGGGGCCATCCTCGTGCCCGGGTCATCCTCGTGCCGGGTCATCCTCGTGCCGGGTCATCCTCGTGCCGGGTCATCCTCGTGCCCGGGGTCACACTCGCCACACGCGCGCCGGGAGTCACACTCACGCCCAAGTCAGGCTCACGCCCGCCCACCCGACACGCCACCGCGCCGCCTCGCCCCGGCAGGCTTCGTCTCGCCGATTGTCACCCCCATCCGACCCAACCCCGGATGCGCGCGGGCAGGGTCAATCGCCGTTGACATGAGACTGAGTCTCAATTACAACCCCATCATGTCGCCCTCCGAGGGAGCAGCCGATCGGCCGTCGCCAACCGAGAAATCGCCGGCGCCCAGGCCGCATCCCACGGTCGATGTTCGGCGGCTGCTCGCCGGCGCGAGCGAGGCTCGGCTTATCCACAACGGGCAGGAGTATCGACTCCGTGTCACCCGCCAAGGGAAGCTGATCCTCACCAAGTAGCCGGCCGGTTTTCCATCCCCAGCCAGCCACCCACAGCGGTAGCCAGCCACCTGTCCCTTCGCCGCATCCTCTGCGACGCGGCATGAGGAGATTCGCATGGCTGCGCCATCGTCTGGACTTGATCGAAGCATCCTGTGCGTCGCGGTCGTCTCGGCATCGATCACCCACACCGCCGCCGCCGCGTTCACCACGCCGGCCGACTGGGTTCGCCCGACCGACGCCGCTTCGGCACAGGCGGGATTGACCACCTACCACGAGTGGCAACGGTTCGTGTCGCCCGTCGGACCCAACACCCCCAACGACGGCATCACCGGAGACACCGCCGCCACATTCGCCCTCGACGGCCTCTGGCACATCAACCCCAACACCGGCGTCACCCCCGACGTCTACGACACCTCGGGCGGGTCATTTGTCACCAGCAGCGGCAGCATCTATTCGCCGATGACGCCGATCCGCCCGGTGGCCGAGATCGGGTCGTATGGCCTGACGACGGGCGTCACCTACTTTGTCGTCCAGTTGCGAACGCTCGGGGCCGACGTCGTCACCCGCGACACCGACACCTCGGTGGCGCTCGCGCTCAACGGCACCTCGGTGCAGGCGCTCGACGGATACAGCTACACCGAGCTCTTTCGACAGCCCCTGGGCGGCTTCGGCGGCGCGATCGTCGACCACCGCTGGACGTTCGCCGCACCCGACGACGCGGCCTTCACGCTCGCGTGGGACGTGGGCAATTCATCGGTCAGCCTCGACGCGATCGTCATCGACACCCGCACCCTCACCCCCGGCGACGTCGACCGCGACGGCGACAGTGACTTCGACGACCTGGGCCTGCTCCTGGGCGCCTACGCCACCTCGCCCCAGCCGGGAACCCTCGCGGCGCAGGCCGACTTCGACCTCGACGGCGTCATCGACTTCGACGACCTGGGAATCCTCCTGGGCGTGTACGGAACCGGGGCGTCTGCACAAGGCTTGCCCGCGCCGGTTGGGCCCGTGCTAGGCGGGCCGCTGCCAGGTGGGCCCGTGCTAAGTGGGCCCGTGCTAAGTGGGTCTGCGCTAAGTGTTCCCGTGCTATCTCGGCCCGCGGCGGCCGCAGAGGTTTTGCGCCTCGGCGCGCCGACGGCCATCCCCGAGACCCATCTGACCTGGGCTGCCTTCGCGGTGCTGGGCCTGCTCGTGCGGCGACGCAGCGAGGAGGCGGCATGACGCACCGTGCGCCGCCAAGACAAGCCGTGTTCGGCTTCACGCTCGTCGAGCTGCTCGTTGTCGTCGGTGTGATCGCTCTGCTGCTCTCGCTGCTGATGCCCGCGATGGCGCGGTGCCGGCTTGCGGCGCAGCGGGTCAAGGCGATTGCGGGCGTTCGCGAGTTGCTGATGGGTTACACCCAGTATCACCAGCAGCACCGCGGGGCCTTGCTACCCGGCTATACCCCGCCCACGCTCGCGGGCAGGCCCGTGACCGTGACCGACCGCCGCTCGGGGCACACCTTCGGGTTGCCGGTCGCCGACCGCTATCCGTGGCGGCTGGCCGAGTATTGCGGCAACGTTTGGGCCGTTTTGCATGGCGACGGGCCCGTGCCGCCGCTGCCCGCCCGCGACGACGCCGCCGGCGCGGCGCTCATGAAGGCCTATACCCTGAGCCTCAGCCCCACCTTCGGGCTCAACGCGGTCTTTCTCGGCGGGCACACCGGCTTCGCCGGCTTCGGCGGACCGACCGGCGACCTGCCCAACACCGGCAGGCACGTCGCATTTCGGGCCAGCGAAATCCGCCGACCCGGCGAGCTGATCGTCTTTGCCGAAAGCCAGACGCGCAACTACCCCCTGGGCGACCCGTCGGCCGGGCTGCATTACCTCACGCCGCCCCGCGCCATCGGGGAGAAATGGCGCATCCGCAACGGGAAGTTCGAACTGCTCTTTGCCGGAATCATGGGCATTCCGCAGGGCCGGTACGGCGATCGCACCGTCGTCGGCTTCTTCGACGGACACGCCGAACTGCTCAGACCCGATGAGCTTGCCGACATGCGCCGCTGGGCGCCGCGCGCGTCGTCGCATGACTACGACTTTGTCCCCTGACGCGCCGCGTCAGGGATGCCTCTTGTCAACCACCATCTGTCTTTACCAGCGAGGTTTGTGATGAAGCGAATCCCCGGATCGGCCGGCTTGCTGCCGGTCTTGTGCCTGCTCCTGTGCGGCACCGCGAAAGGCCATTTCCCGTTCGTCGTTCCCGATGAACAGGCCGCGACCGCCCGTGTCTTTTTCAGCGAAGTGCTCGAGCCCGACGGCGAGGTCGACATCAAGCTGCTCGCGGGCGCGACGCTCAGCGCCCGCGACGCCGCGGGCAAAGACGTGCCGCTGGTGCTCGGGCCCGGCGGTGACCACGCCATGTCAGTCCGCCTGCCCGGCGACACCCGCGTCATCCACGGCAAAGCCGATCTGGGTGTCATGCAGCGCGGCGACAAGCCCCCCCACTGGCTGATCTATCACCCCAAGACCCTCGTCGGCGACCCCTTCGATAAGGCCACCCTCCTGGGCGACAGCGTGCCCGTCGAAATCGTGCCGGTGAAAATCGACGACGGGTTTTCGTTCAAGCTCATGCAGGCCGGCAAACCGGCCGCAAACAGCGCGCTGCGCATCATCACCCCCGACGGCGTCATTGAAGACCTCACCACCGACGAGCACGCGCTCACCGACGTCTTCGTCGGCCCCGGCCGATACGGCGCCTGGGCACGTTACTGGATCGACTCGCCCGGCCAGCGCGACGGCAAGCCCTATGCCCAGGAGCGCCACTACGCGACCGTGGTCTTCGACTTCCCCGGAGACAAGACCGCCGCGGCGGGCGATCGCACAGCCCCCGCGGCACGTGCCGATCACGCCTCGGCCACCCTCGCCCCGACCGCGACCGATGCCGCGACCGATGCCGCCCCCGGGCTCGCCCCGCTGATCGACGCCCGCATCGCCCCGCTGCCGCAGCGCGTCGCCAGC
>CAZBOE010000065.1:14302-20753 GCA_964493365.1 uncultured Tepidisphaeraceae bacterium
AGGGGTGGGCGGAGGTCTACCGGACGGGCCTGGACGCCCTCGGCACCGACTACGCCGACCTGGACGGCGGCTCCCGGGCGGCCCGGCGGTGCAGGGCCTTAACCTTGCGGCCGACAACGGCATGGTCTATCGCACGGGCGGCATGCAGCCGCGCAACGCGCCCGGCGAAGACGACGACAACCACTCGCTCTCCGACGCCCAGCGCTACAGCCCGGCCGACAACGCCTGGCACGACCTGCCGCCGCTGCCGACGCCGCGCTCGTCGCATGACATGGTCGTGGTCGACAACCGTCTCTACGTCATCGGCGGCTGGAACATGACAGGCAGCGACACCGATCCCGCCTGGCTCACCACCGTCGATTACCTCGACCTGACACAGACCCCGATGCAGTGGCAGCGCATCGCCCAGCCCTTCACCCGCCGGGCGCTGATCGCCGCGGCGCTAGAGGACAAGATCTTCGTGATCGGCGGGATGGACCAAACCGACACCGTCACCACCGAAGTCGACATCCTCGACCTGCGCACCCACACCTGGAGCAAGGGCCCGTCGATTCCGGGAAAATCGTTCAACGGTTTCTCGCCCGCGGCCGCGGTGGTCGATGGCGCGCTCTATCTCAGCGTCGGATCGGGCGACCTCTATCGCCTCAGCGACGACGCCAGCCAGTGGCTGCCCCACGCCCGAACCACGCCGCGGATCGTCCACCGCATGATCCCGCGCGGGAGCGACCTCCTGCTCATCGGCGGCGCCGCCGGGCAGAGAATGCTCGACCTGGTCGAAGCGGTGTCGACCAGGTGACCACGCTGACAGAGACAAGGCCCCGCCCGCGGGCAGATTCTCGGATATCGATCCGTGCCTTCCCATGACGGCGGCGCGGTTTGGCCGAATCGACTTGAGCAAGCCGCCCCGACCGTCCGATAAATCAGACACGCCGCAGGCCCATCGCCGGGCCTGTCGGCGTGTCTTGTTATCGGGGCATGTGAATACGCCGTGATGCACGCCGCGGCCGCTGAAATGATTCGGCCTGCGGCAAGCCGGCGAATTGGCGCGGAACTTGCACAAAACTCGCCGGCCCCACGCGCCGACCTGAGAACATGCCTGTCGAGGCGGCAGTCGCCCCGGCGGCATACGATCTCGAGCGCAAGGTGGTCAGACCATGAGCACCATTCATGTCAAATATCTCCTGGTCGGAGGCGGCCTGGCCAGCGTGTCGGCCGCCGAGGAGATCCGCCGGCGCGATCCCGAGGGCACATTGCTGCTCATCGGACTCGAGGCCCTGCGACCGTATCGCCGGTCTCCACTGAGCAAGGGCTATCTGCGACGCGCCGGATCCGCCGGCGCAGCCGCCTCGTCGGGCTCGACGGGCGCATCGACGCTGGCGACCGAAAAACTGCTGACACACCCCCCCGAGTTTTTTGCCGCCAGCAACATCCAGCTCCGCACCGGCCGTCGGGCCAGCGTGATCGACGCCGCCCGGCACCGTGTCACCCTCGACGACGGCACCGTGGTGGCGGCCGACCGGATTCTGCTGGCCGTCGGGTCGCTTCCGCGGCACCTCGAGGTGCCCGGCGCCGACCTGCCCGGGCTGATGTACATCCGCACCATCGAAGACGCCGACCGCCTCCGCATCGCCGTTGAAAAAGCCCTGCGCGAAGGAAGGCCCTTCGTCCATGGCGCTCAGGCTCGCCGGCAGGGACGCGTCGCCATCGTCGGCGGCGGGCTTCTGGGCGTGGAGCTGGCCGCGTCGCTCACCGAGATGGGGCTGCTGGTGCAACTGATTCACGACCAGCCTCACCCGTGGTCATCGATCGCGGGTGACAACCTCGGCCGCGCCGCGGCCCGGCTGCTGTCCGACAACGGCGTGGCGCTCCACCTCGGCTCACCCGTGGTGCGTCTCGAAGGCGACGGCCGCGTGCAGCGTGTCGTGACGGCATCGGGCGACATCGTCGAGTGCGATTTCGCCGTCGGGGCCGTCGGTTCGATCGCCAACCGCGAGTTGCTGCGCAACACGCCCATCGCCGCAGAGAAAGCTATTTTGGTCGATCAGCACTGCCAGACCAACATCCCCGGGCTCTTCGCCGCCGGCGACTGCTGCGCGCTCTTTGACCCGCGGTTCGGCAAACATGTCGCCGTCGATCATGCCGCCCACGCGCAATACACCGGCGCCCTGGCGGGATACAACATGACCCGCGCCGACGACGCCGACTTCAGGGCGTTCGACTCGGTCGTGACCTGGTCGACCCAAGCGTTTGACACCGTGCTCTATGCCTTCGGCCACGGCCGATTCGTCGATCGCCGCATCATCCGCGGCGGCAACGGCGCCGCCAATGGCCCTTCGCCCCACGCTTCCGCGAGCCCGCCGACGGCCGGGAGCCAGATCGACCTGATCGAGTTCGGCGTCGATCCCGCCGGGCGCATCGCGCAGATTCTCTGCCTCCGCAGCGCCCCGCTGTCCCCTGCCGACGCGGCCACCCTCGAGCGCCTCGTCGCCACCCGCCGCGACACGACCGACCTCGAATCCACCCTCCGCGACCCGGGCGCGCCGATCGAAGGCTTGGCCGACTGACTGGCAGCAATCGGCCGGCGTCAGCCCCGCCCCGCGCGAATCCGACGCATCGCGCCCAGCGATCGGGCAAACCATCGAGACTTGCTATAGCGCGGGGGTTCGCCATAGCCCCCGCCATGCGACGGGGCGCCATGACCGAAGGCCCGTCATGCCCGAGGCCTCGCCGCGGCGAAGGGCGGCTCAGATTTCGTAGGTGATCTCGTCGTCTTCGTCTTCGAGGTCAAACCCTGCCATGTCGATCGACGATTCGACCAGCGTGCGGGCGCGCTCGAGGGCTTTCTTGGCGCTGCCGAAGACGCCTTCGCCGGCTTCGAAGACGTTCTCTCTGCCGATCAGGTCGATCAGGCCGTAGGCCTTGAGCACCTGTCGAAGCTCGGGCCTCACGCCGCACAGCAGGAGATAGCCGTGGCGGCGTCTCATGTTCTTAACGAACTGCTCGAGCACATCGAGCACGGTCGCGTCGATCGAGTGCGTGCGCTTGAGCCGCAGGATGACCACCTTGACCCCCGTGCGGTGCAGCGCCGCGAGCCGGTCCTGAAGCTCGTCGGAGATGGCGAAGAACAGATCGCCCTCCGCCTGGAGGAACAGCACCTTGCGGTTGCCCGAGCGGTCGCTCAGCGGCCGCTCGATAAACGGGCCCCGCGCGTCACCCGTGGGGACCATCTCGTGAAGGTGCAGCTTGGCGGCCGTCCGCAGATACAGCCCGATGTTGAGGAAGATGCCCACGAAGATCGCGTATTCCAGCGGGATGGTCAGCGTCGCGGCGAAGGTCACCACCGCCACGACCGCGTCGCCGCGATTGGTCCGCGCCACGCGGGGCACATAGCGCAGATCGACCAGCCCCGCCGCGATCACCATCAGCACGCCCGCCAGCGCCGCAGCGGGGATCATCTCGGCGGCGTCTGAGCCGGCGAGGAACACCAGCCCGACGCCCGCCGCCGTCATCACCGCGGCAAACCGGGTTGCCCCGCCGGCCGCGTGATCCAAGGCCGATCGCGTGAAGCTGACCGACCCGGGAATGCACTGCAAAAAACCGCCCACGGTGTTGGCCAGTCCCTGGCTCAGAAACTCCTGGTTGGCGTCGATCCGCTCGCCGGTGCGGGCGGCCAGTGTCTTGGCGATCGCGACCGACTCGAGCGACCCGAGCAGCGCCAGCGCCAGCGCTCCGCCCATCAGCGACCTCACCTGGTCGAGCGACACATCCGGCACCGACACCGACGGCAGCGCCCCGGTGATGTCGCCCACCACCGGCACGCGCTGCGCCAGCCCCATCATCCAGACCGCGGCGGCGCCCATCACCACCGCCAGCAGCGCCCCGGGAAACAAGCGCGAGACCAGCCTGCCCCCCAGTGTGACCGCGACCGCACCAATTCCGATCGCCAGCGCTGTCGGGTTGATCTGGTCGACATGGGTGGCGATGCGTTCGATATCGCCGATCACGCCCGGCAGCGTGCCCCGCGGCGCGGTGACCCCCAGCAGCGCCGGCACCTGCCCCACGAGGATCAGCACACCCGCCCCGCTGGCCAGCCCCACGATCACCGACCGCGAGACATACCTCACCATGTCGCCCAGCCGGGCGGCCGCGAACGCGATCTGCAGCAACCCCTTGAGCACCGCCAGGGCGAAAACCAGTTGGAGATAAACCTCGGGCGACGCCCCCGCGAGCCGAGACACCGCCGACGCGACCAGCAGCGATTGCGTGTTGGTCGGGCCCGTCGCGACATGCTGGCTTGACGAAAACAGCGCAGCCACCGCCCCCATGATCACCGACGCATACACCCCATACTGCGGCGGCACGCCCGCGAGAAACGCGTAGGCCATGGCCTGCGGGATCTCCACCGCCGCCACGGTCAACCCCGCCAGCGCGTCCCGCCGACACTTGTCCCACGAATATCCCGCCGCCGCGTCGATCGGCGAACGAAACGTCTGCGCCCACAGCGTGGCCATAGACCTCCCGCCCGGCATCAAATGGGAAATCCATAACCCCGTCAATCCCCACCTCCGACCGCAGGCCCCCGATCAAGGCCGCCGGGCACTGATCGCGGCCGACACCACCGAGCGCTGCCCATCGCGCGCCCCGTGCCGCCACCCGCAGTTTGGACGGGCGCAGTTTGGGCGGGCGCAGTTTGGACGGGCGAAGTCTCACGGGCGCAGTTGCACATTTGCCGTTGCACACCATCGACGCACGCTGCCCGCTGCCCGTCGCCGGCTCGGGTCAGTTCACCACCGCCACCTTGATCCCCTCCATCGCGATGTTGGTTTCCATCGCCCGGGTGATCTCGTCGAGCTTGAACGTGTGGGTCACCAGGTCCTCGATCGGCAGCCCGATCCGCTGCATCTGCCGGATCATCGCGATCGTCGGCGGATACTCCTCGGCGGTATACACCCACGACCCGACCGCGGTCACCTCTTTCTTGCACAGGTCTTCGTGCGGGTTGATTGAGCAGGTGCCGTTATCCATGAAGAACCCGACCTCGCACAACCCGCCACCCCGGCGGACAAACTTCCACACCGCCCCCGCCGCCGCCGGAACGCCCGTGCACTGAAAAGCGAAATCGACGCCGCGCCCGCGCGAGAGCTGCCTGGCCTTTGCCACCGCGTCGTCGAGTTTGAGCAGCGAGATATCCAGCGTATCGACCGCGCCCATGCGCTTCGCCATCGCCAGCCGCTGGGGCACCGAGTCGACCGCGATGATGTTGCCGAAGCCCGCGGCGTAGAGCGTCGCGATCATCATCAGCCCGATCGGCCCACACCCCTGCACCAGCACCACGCTGCCGAAGTGAAGCAGGCCCGTCGTCTTGGCCCGCTCCAGCGCGTGCAGCGTCACCGCGAGCGGCTCGATCAGCATGCGCTGCTTGACCGTCATGCCCGTGACATTGAACACGGTCGATCCGCCGCGGATGACCATGTGCGTCGCGAAATAGCCGTTGAGGTGGTAGTCGCTCGAGTCAGGAAACAGCCCGTAAACACCCATCTGGTCTGACAGGTTCGTCCGTGCCGGGGTAAACGTCCGCGTCGGATCGTCGGCCGGCACCAGCACGCTCGTCACCACTGCGTCGCCCACGTTCAACGGCATGCCGGTGAAATCCGCCTTCACCTTCGCCCCCTTGGCGATGATCTTGCCCGTGCCCTCGTGCCCCAGCACGACCGGGATCAGCTTGAACGGATCGCGCTTGTATTCGTGCACGTCCGTCCCGCAGATGCCGCACCCTTCGACCTCGATGAGGATCTCGTCATCCCTGATGGCCGGGATCGGATACTCGCGCAGTTCGATCTTCTTTTCCCCCACGAGCATCGCCACACGGGCATGAGTCGGATTGCCGGGCATGAGTGTCTCCTTTGCCGGCGCACCATATCACCCCGTCGCACTGCCCCCGTGCGCCCAACCGTCGCATGCGACGCGATGCCCCGCCGAGCGGCTTGGGACACGCGCCCGAGGGTTCGCCGATCAGCGCCGATGTGCAGCACTCGCGCATCGCACCCCTGCGCCGCAGGCGTGTGCCCCGCCCGATGTGCTCAACCGCGCGTGGCGCGCGTGCGTTGCGGCCCACGATCACGCCCGTCGGTTGCGGCCGGCGCGCCCTTGCGGGCCGGCGTGACGGCGCGCGTTTGGAGGGTGCGGGCGACAAATCGATGTCACGCTGGCCTCGCCCGCGGGTGGCGAGTATTGTCGCGGCGTGGCGGGCCGGAGACCCCGGCATCGCCTCGTCGGCTTGGCCCGACCGGGGCAAGTCGAGATCTGTTGCCTTTGTCCAGGATCTCCCATGCGCACCCGCCTTGCCGTCACTGTCGCCTTGCTGCTGGCTTGCACCGGTGAGGCGATCGCCCAGGACGCTCCGCCCCCCACCGCCGATCGACCGGCCGACGCCCCCGCCACCCGACCCGCT
>CAZBOE010000066.1:0-11541 GCA_964493365.1 uncultured Tepidisphaeraceae bacterium
CAACACGTTGAAGACGTCGCGGTGGGCCTTCTCGATCTCGTCGAAGAGGATCACGCTGTAAGGCCGGCGACGGACCGCCTCGGTGAGCCGGCCGCCTTCTTCGTAGCCGACATAGCCGGGCGGCGCGCCGATCAGCCGGGCGACGGAGTGCTGCTCCATGAACTCGCTCATGTCGATGCGCACCATCGCGGATTCGTGGTCAAAGAGGAACTCGGCAAGGGCTTTGCACAGCTCGGTCTTGCCGACCCCGGTGGGCCCGAGAAAGAGGAACGAGCCGATCGGACGGTTGGGGTCGCCCAGCCCCGCGCGGTTTCGGCGGACCGCGTCGGACACGGCGCGCACGGCGTCCTCCTGACCGACGACGCGTTCGCCCAGGCGGTCTTCCATGTGAAGAAGCTTTTCCTTCTCGCCCTCGAGCATGCGGGTGACGGGAATGCCCGTCCACCGTGACACCACCTCGGCGATCTCGTCGGGTGTGACTTCGTCCCTGACCATCGCGTTGCCGTCGCTGGCCAGCTCATGGAGGCGCGACTCGGCCAGCGCCAGTTGCGACTTGAGCTCACGCATGTCGCCATACTGAATTCGGGCGGCCAGCTCCCAGTTTCCGCCACGCTGGGCCTGTTCGAGCTCGACCTGCTTCTGGTCGAGCTGTTCCTGCAGCTGCTTGATCGAGCGCATCGCGCCCATCTCGTTCTCCCATCGCGCCGTCAGCGCGGTGTTGCGGCTCTGGAGCTCTGCCAGCTCGCGCTCCGCCTTCTCGACCTGCGCCTTCGACGCGGCGTCTTTCTCGCGGCGCAGCGCCTGGAGCTCGATCTGCAACTGCATCACGCGGCGGCGGATCTCGTCGAGCTCGGCGGGCATCGAGTCGTTCTCGATGCGCAGGCGCGAGGCCGCCTCGTCGACAAGGTCGATCGCCTTGTCGGGCAGAAATCGGTCCTGAATGTAGCGGTCGCTCAGCACCGAGGCGCTGACGATCGCACTGTCGGTGATGCGCACGCCGTGGTGGGTTTCGTATCGCTGCTTGAGCCCGCGAAGGATGGCGATGGTGTCGGCGACGCTCGGCTCGCCGACCAGCACCGGCTGGAAGCGCCGCTCGAGGGCCGCGTCTTTCTCGATGTACTTGCGATATTCGTCGAGCGTGGTGGCGCCGATCGTGCGAAGCTCGCCGCGCGCCAGCGCGGGCTTGAGCAGGTTGCCTGCGTCCATCGAGCCTTCGGTGCGGCCGGCGCCGACGACGGTGTGGAGCTCGTCGATGAAGAGGATCACCTGCCCGTTGCTCTGCGTGACTTCCCTGATCACCGCCTTGAGCCGGTCTTCGAACTCGCCCCGATACTTCGCGCCCGCGATCAGAGCGCCCATGTCGAGCGCGACGATCCGCTTGTCCTTGAGCACGGCGGGCACATCGCCGTTGAGCACGCGGACCGCGAGGCCCTCGACGATGGCAGTCTTGCCCACGCCCGGTTCACCAATGAGAACGGGGTTGTTCTTGGTCCGCCGCGCCAGCACCTGCATGGTCCGGCGGATTTCCTCGTCGCGGCCGATCACCGGATCGATCTTGCCCTGTCGGGCGAGCTCGACGAGGTCGCGGCCGTAGCGCTGGAGCGCCTGATACTTGTCCTCCGGATTCTGGTCGGTCACGCGTTGCCCGCCGCGCACGTCTTTGAGTGCAGCCAGCAGGGCGGCGTGGGTCACCCCGTTGACGCCGAGCAGTTCCTTGGCGTCGGTGTTCACGTCGGCCAGCGCGAGCATGAGGTGCTCGGTGGAGACAAACTCGTCCTTGAGCCGCTCGGCCTCCTGCTGCGCGCCGCTGAGCACATCCTGCGTGGCGCGGGCAAGGCCGGTCTGCGTGCCGGTGGCGCGCGGAAGACGGTCGAGTTCGCCCGAGGTCATCTGGGTGAGCCGCGGCACGCTCGTTCCGAGCTTCTGAAGCAGCGGGGCGACGACGCCGTCTTTCTCGGCGAGCAGGGCGCTCAGCAGATGAAGCGGGGTGATCTCCGCGTGGTCTCGCTGCCGGGCGAGTTCCTGTGCGCGTGCGACGGCTTCTTGTCCCTTGATGGTGAGCTTGTCGAATCGCATGGTCGTGTCCAAACCTCTCGAGGCGGGGTACCCGCACCGTCGGCGACGCCGCCCCGAAAGGCGAAACCGCTCCGCGAGATACCTCACGCCCAAAGAGTAGAACGCAAGACCCGCGCCAAGGTTCGCGCCGGCGATCGGGGCGGCCGTAAGTCGATTGGCTAGTGGAGGTTGAGACTACCAGAGCGGCATCGCCACCTGGGGAATCCGAACCGGGCAACCTGCCGAAAGCGCGCCCGGCGGGTGTGCGGCTGCATGAATGGCAGGTCCGTCGCGAAAGATGCCCGGACGTTGTGCGTGAAGAGCGATCGCGATCGTGCGGGGTACGGGGCGATCGTGCGGGGCGATTGTGCAGGGTGATCGTGCGGGCAACGCCATCTATGCGGGCGAAGCCCGCCGAGTCGATCGGGGGAGCCGGGTGTGACAGCGGGGAGGGCGGTACAGTGGGGGGGGCGGGATTTCGGGCGGGGAGGGTGAGTCAGGCAGGGCGAGACGGAGGGTGATTCAGGCTTCGGCCGCCGCTTCGGGCTTGGGGGAGTCTTCGGCAGGCGAGTCGGCCTTGGGTGCGGGCGATTCGCCCGATGATGCCGTCATCCCGCTCAGCTTCGATTGCACACCCATGCCGACCAGAACGAGCAGGGCGGTGCAGCCCGCCTCGACCTGCATCGAGCCGCCCGGCAGCGACCACTTTCCGCCCACGTCGTAGCGCACTGCCAAGAGGGCGACCGCCGTCAGCACAGTCAGCCCCGTGACCGACCATGCCAGCCTGACGCCCCACCGCGGGAAGATCTGGACAAGCGTGGTTGTCGCGGCCAGTGCGAGCATGGTCGTGACCGCCACGAGACGAGCCACGTCGCTCGGCATGGCGTGCCACAGCGCGGCGGCATAGGCCCACGGGGTGTCCGGCCAGCCCGAGAAAGCGACGGTGGCTTGCTTGTAGAGCAGCGTCGCGGCGACCGCCCAGAGCGACGCACACAGCCCGGCCATCAATCCGATGAACCAGACATGGCGCAGATAACCGGCAATGCCCAGCACGATCGCGCCGACGACGCAGGTGGCTGAAGCGTCGATCTGCCATCCGAACCAGCCGGGCAACTCGCGTCCGAGCCAGGCGCCCAGCGCCACCAAGATCAGTGTCATGGCCGGCCGGGCCACGATCACACCGGCCCCCCAGGCCAACGCGCCCGCGAGCATGGCCAGAAGCAGCGCCCAGCCCGCGACGTCGGGCGTCGCATCGGGCAGGAACATGAGCAGGCGGTTGAGCATCGGTCTGTCGTACAGGTCAGCCATCCGGTTCGGCCGCACATGCGTCTGCCCGCACACGAGCCGAGCGCCGTGCCTGACCTTCCGGCGTGCAACCACGCCGCGGGCCCCGGGCCCGATAAAGACACTGTGTGTCAGTATCGGACGTCAGCCCGGGGTGCGCATTAAAAAAAACGGGACGCGACGTCAGGCCGGCCGGGTTCAAACCGTTCGCCGCTCCGCTTCGGACGGCCAAAACCCCAAGGCTAGAAACGCCGGGCGAGGTTGTAACACGCCGCCGGCAACAACTGTGTCTTATATGTGACGAGGCTCGGCCGTGATGGATGCCTGCTGTGGGCGACACACGACCGGCCCGGTGTGAAAGAACTTTGTTCACCGAGAGAGGACACACGATGACACAGGCCACGCCATCGGATCTGCAGATTTCCGTTTTTGGTCCCACCACCGAGGCGATCGACCAGCACGTGACCGCGCGCGTGACCGCGGCGGCGGATCAGCATGCGCGCAGTGTGCAGTCGATCGACGTTCGTTGCGAAGACCTCAACGGGCCGCGCGGTGGCGTGGATAAGCAGGTCACCATCACCGCGCGACTTCGCCGCGGCGATCCGGTGATTATTCGCCATGCCGATGCCGACCTCTACGCCGCGGTAAGCCACGCGGCCGACCGGCTCAAGAACGTGCTGGGCAGGCGAACAAAACGAGCCTAGCCGCCCACTGCCCCCGGCGACGTCGGACATCACCCGTCGAGTCGCCGGCAGGGGTGCGACGGCAGCGCTTTGCGGCGCGGATGCGCCGATGGCGATGGTGCGACGCTGGAACTGATTGGCGACGAGCAGCGAGAGCAGGGATGCGTTGCCAGGCGGTGGTTTGCCGACAGCGCTGACGCCGACGGCACGGATGCCACCATCGCCGCAAGTAAAGGGCACGGATGCCACCCGTGCCGGTGCGCCGGAGGAGCCGATGTGCGGGCACCTGGGCAATCGCACGGGCGAGTCCGCACGGGCGGGTCGGCGGGCGGGTCCGCAGGGGCGGGTCGGCGGGCGGCGCACGAGCGTCGCCAAAAGTGGACCGCACACCCGCCCTGCGCGCTGACGCCGCCGGGTTCTACGAGCGGGCCCAGGCCTCTTCGGGCATGGGTGCTAGACGCCGTAGAGCTCGGCGGCTTTGCCGCGCAGGTAGTTCAGCAGCGGCTCGGCGCTCAGAGGGCGTCCGGTCACTTTCTCCACCAACTGCGGCGCGGTGTATCGCCGGCCGACACTGTGAATGTTCTTCACCAGCCACGCCAGCAGCGGCGCGAACTCGCCCCTGGCGAATTGCTGTTCGAGGTCGACCAGGTCGGCGCGAGCCCGCTCGAAGAACTGCGCTGCGTAAAGATTGCCGAGGGTATAGGTCGGGAAATAGCCGAAGGAGCCGTGGCTCCAGTGAACGTCCTGCAGGCAGCCCTTGACCGACGAAGGCACGTCGAGCCCCAGGTATGACTTGACCCGCTGATTCCATGCCGCGGGCAGGTCATTCACCGGAAGATCGCCCGAAAGCAGCAGCGGCTCGAGCTCGAAGCGAAGCATGATGTGCAGGTTGTAGGTGGCCTCGTCAGCCTCGGTGCGGATGAGGCTGGGCCGGACGTCGTTGACGGCAAAGTACCAGCGATCGAGCTCGATGTCGGCCGTCACGCCGGGGAACACCTCTTTGAGCCTGGGCAGAAGATGCTGCCAGAAGGCCTTGCTCCGCCCGACCAGGTTTTCCCACATGCGGCTCTGGCTCTCGTGGATTCCCAGCGAGATGTAGCTGCCGGAGGGAAGGCCATATCGGTCGGCGGGCAGGCCCAGGTCATAGAGCGCGTGACCGGTTTCGTGCAGCACGCCGAAGAATGCGTCGCCGAAATAGTTCGGGTCATAGCGCGTGGTCATCCGCACGTCGCGCGGCCCGGTCTGTGAGCAGAAGGGGTGCACACTGGTGTCGAGCCGACCGGCTGCGAAGTCGAAGCCGATGGCCGCGGCGGCAAAGCGGCACATCTTTTCCTGCCCGTCGGCGGGATAGTTGCGCTCGAGCAGATCGAGCGGCGCCGTCCTGCCGCTGGAGACAATCCGCCCGACAAGATCGACCAGCGGCTTGCGGAGCGTGTCGAAGACCCGGCGCAGGTTGGCCGTGGTCTCGCCCGGCTCGTAATCCTCGAGCAGAACGTCATACATCTCGCCGCCGGGGGGAATGCCGTGGCAGGCGATCTCCTGCCGCTTGAGCTCGATCCACCGCGAGAGGTGTGGCGCGAAGGCGGAAAAATCGTCGGCCTTTCGCGCCGCGGTCCATGCGGTGTGGGCGATGACGCCCTGGCGGCTCATCTCGCCGACCAGCGACGAAGGCAGCTTTCGCGCACGGTCATACTGCCGCCTGGTTTCGCGGATGTCGGCTGCCGAGGGGCTGTGCGGGTCGGCGGTGAGATCAGATGCGGCTTCACACGCGCTGAGCAGTTCGCCGATGCGAGGCGAGGTCAGGCGTTCGTGAGACATCGACGACAGCAGCGCGAGCTGTTCGCCGCGCCATTCGGCGGCGGCGGGGGGCATCTGGGTTTCCTGATCCCACTGCAGCATCGATTCCGTCGAGGTCATCACGGCGACGCCGCGCAGCTCGGTGAGCAACTGCTGATATGCGTTGTGCGCGTTGTTCATGGGGAGGTGGTTTAACCGAAGACGCGGCGGGGCGTCCAATCGCAATAAGGGCGGCATGCCCCGAAAGCATGGTGCTGACATATCGCAATTCGCCTGCGCCACCGTAGAATAAACGGCTCGACTTCACGATCGGGCAACGTACCGACGCGGATCGAACGTCACCGCCGCGGGCGGTGCGATGTGGTGCGAGAGAAGGACGTCATGGCCAAGAAAGACCTGCCGACAGAGCTGAAAGAAAAATTCCGCCCGACCGACGCGATCGACCAGGAGGTCGATGCGCTGCTTGCCGATACGGCGCTGGAGTCGATCTACCAGGCCGAGCCTTCGTCGCGCCCGGCACCGGCCGGCGGCGCGCCGGGCGACAAGAGCGTGCGGACGGGCAGGGTCGTGTCGATCGGCAAAGAAGACCTCTTTGTTGACTTCGGCGGCAAGAGCCAGGGCGTCTGCTCGCTGATCCAGTTTCTCGACGCGCCCGAGCCCAAGGTGGGCGACGAGATCGAGTTTGTGGTCGACCGCTACGACGCCGACGAGGGCCTGCTGATCCTCTCGCGCAAGGGGGCGGCCACCGCCAACGTGTCCTGGGAAAACATTGCGGTCGGCACGGTGGTCGAGGCGACCGTGACGGGCGTAAACAAAGGCGGGCTCGAACTCGAGGTCAAGGGAATGCGGGCGTTCATGCCCGCGGGGCAGGTCGAGCTTTATCACGTGCCCGACTTCAAGGATTACATCGGCAAGCGCGTGACCGCGGAAGTGACCCGGGCCGACGCTTCGACGCGCAACCTCGTGCTCTCGCGGCGAAACTTGCTCGAGCGTGAGAAGGAAGAGAAGAAGCAGCAGCTCATGGCCGAGTTGGGCGAAGGGCAGGTCCGCCGGGGCGTGGTGCGCAGCGTGATGGACTATGGCGCGTTCGTCGACCTGGGCGGCGCCGAGGGGCTGCTGCACGTCAGCGAGCTGAGCTTCCGCCGCGGCGTGAAGGCGGGCGACGTGGTCAAGATCGGCGACGTGGTCGACGTCAAGATCATCAAGCTCGACCGCGAGGCCGGGAAGATGTCGCTGTCGCTCAAGCAGGCGCGGGGGACCGACCCGTGGGCCGACGCCGACGCACGCTATGCCGTCGGCACTGCCGTGACCGGCCGGGTGACCAAGGTCGAAAGCTTCGGCTGCTTTATCGAGGTGGAAGAGGGTGTCGAGGGGCTGCTTCCGGTTTCGGAGATGAGCTATCAGCGCATCAAGCACCCCAGCGACATGCTCAAGGAAGGCGACACCGCCAAGCTGGTCGTGCTGTCGGTTGACCCGATGCAGCGACGCATGAGCTTCAGCCTCAAGCAGGCGGGCCCGGACCCGTGGAAGACCGTCAACGATCGGTATCACACCAACGGCAACTACGAGGCGACGGTGACGCGCGTGGTCGATTTCGGCGCGTTCGCGGAACTGGAGACGGGGCTCGAAGGCCTGATCCACGTCAGCGAGATGAGCAATCAGCGGATCAAGAGCCCTGGCGATGTCGTCAAGCCCGGCCAGAGCGTCAAGGTCCGCATCATCGACATCGACGCCGATGCGCGGCGGATCGGGCTCTCGCTGCGACGCGTGAATGAGGCGATGCCCGAGCCCGCGGATGCAGCGCCTGCGACGCCCGCGGCACCGAAGAAGCCCAAGCTCAATCTCAAGGGCGGGCTCGACTTCGACTACAAGAAGAACAAGTAAACCTTCCGAGGCAGATGACCCCGGTGATGCTGTCTGCCATTACGCCGGCATTCAGGGCAGCCAACTACATCGAGGCGGCCGTGTGGATCGTCATCGGACTGGGCCTGGCGGGCGCGGCGATCCGCTTCGCGCCAGCCCGTCAGCGGCTTAGCGCCGCCGCCATCGTGCTCATCGCGTTTGGCGTATCCGACATCGTCGAGACACAAACCGGTGCGTGGTATCACCCCTGGTGGCTGCTGGTGTGGAAGGGGCTGTGCGTCATCGCCCTGGTGACGCTGCTGATCGACCATTACCGGCGACGTCTGCGCTGCGGCTGAACCACACCTCACAAGAGGGCGGCGACCCCGCTG
Source organism: uncultured Tepidisphaeraceae bacterium (assembly GCA_964493365.1). Taxonomy (GTDB): domain Bacteria; phylum Planctomycetota; class Phycisphaerae; order Tepidisphaerales; family Tepidisphaeraceae; genus CAZBOE01. The sequence continues at coordinate 8,054 of CAZBOE010000066.1, forward strand.
CTCTGGCGCCCCCGTTGCTGTGGCGCCTCCGCTGCTACGGCGACCCGGCTGCTGTGGCGACCCGGTGCTCTGGCGTCCCGCTGCTGCGGCGACTCACCTCAGGCGATCAGCATTGGCGAAGGCACATAGCCGCTGCGCACGCGTCCGGCGGCGTTGGTGCTGCTCTTGAGGTCGCACGGGTGGGCTTCATCGCCCAGGCCCCAATCGCGGTTGTATTCGCGCACGAGGAACGTGAGCTCGTCGCTGGTCAGGTCGGGCTTGTCGCACGACTCGGCCGCTTCGCGGATTTCGTGCTCGTTGAGCAGCGTGCCCGTGATGGCGGTCATGCCGGGCTGCTGAAGCAGCCACTTGCACGCAAGCTGGTGGACCGTCATGCCGTGCTTCTGGGCGATCGGCCTGACGATCTCGAGCTTCTTAAGCCCATACACCTTCCACGCCTGGTCGCGGAATTTGCGGTGGTCGTTCTCGCCGATGGTGGTGTCGAGCTTGACGATGTCCTTGAGAATCGAGCTGTTGTCGTGCACGCGCGCCATCACGCCGCCGCCCGTGGCGACCGCGGTCTCGCAAAACTCGCGGCCGGGGTGTTGCTCGAAGAGGTTGAAGACCGTCTGACACACCTTGGCGCCGTGGTCGATCATCGCCTTGAAGCCCTCTTCGCGCCATCCAATCGCGGGCCCCAGGCTCACGCCCCATGCCCTGACCTTGCCCTCGCTCACCAGCTTGTCGAGCTCCGGCCACAGGTCGTCGCGGAACTGCGGCAGCTTGATGTTGTGGGCGGTGTAGACGTCGATGTAATCGGTCTGAAGGCGCTTGAGCGACTGATCGAGCGAAGCCCGCAGCGCCGCGGGAGAGAAATCCTGCTTGCGTTCGCGGTGCGAGCCGGGCTCGCCGGGGTCGGAGTAAAAGTCGTAGCCGAACTTCGAGCCGATCTCGACCTTGTCGCGCGGGGTCTTTGACGTCTTGAGCCAGTTGCCGAACAGCGTCTCGGCCCGGCCGTTGCCGTAGGCGTCGCCGTTGTCGAAGAAGGTGATGCCCAGGTCGCGGCTGAACGAGCAGAGCCGGTCACACTGCTCCTGCGTGTAATGCCCCCACCAGTCGACGCCGAAGATCCAGCAGCCCAGCGAGATGGCCGACACCGAGACACCTGTTTGACCAAACGATCGACGTAGCATGTTGGGAAGACTCCACGAAATGGAACAGCCGCTTCGTTCGCCGCCGCGGCGGTCGACGCGCGCGGGCGGCGGAAGAAGCCGCGGACAAGGGCGTTTTGCCGGCGGCATCCGATGCCGCCTGCCGCAATGTTATGGACCGCCACCCCGCCCGCAACCACCCCGGTCGGCGAGGCCAATTGACGCAGGGGCTTTTGACCGGCCGCGGGCATGGGTTGTACAACGTCAGATATGGCGTCATCGAGCGGCCCGACACCTGCGGCACCCGACCCCTCCAACCCGCCCCGGCCACGGCAACCCGGGGGAGACGGCTCCGTGGCCGATCCGGGCCTGGAAGCGCTCCGCACACAGATCGATGAGCTCGACGCCCGCATTGTCGACCTGCTCAACCAGCGGGCCCAGGTCGTTGTCGAAGTCGGGCGTCACAAGCAGAAGACCAATGCACCCATCTACGCCCCCGACCGCGAGAAGCTGGTGCTGGCGAAGGTGCGCTCGCTCAATCACGGCCCGTTGCCCAACCGCTGTCTCGAGGCGGTCTATCGCGAGCTCATGTCCGGATCGTTTGCCCTGGAGAAGCCGCTCCGCATCGGCTACCTCGGGCCCGAGGGGTCGTTTTCGCATCACGCCGCCAAGCGCAAGTTCGGGTCGAGCGTCGAACTGGTCGCGCTGTCCGATATCGCGGCGGTGTTCGACGAGGTCACCCGCGGACACATCGACTATGGCCTTGTCCCGGTGGAAAACTCGCTCCACGGGGGGGTCATTGACACCTTCGATGCATTCTTCACCGCCTCAGCGCGGATCTGCGCCGAAGTGCTGGTCAACATCCACCACAATGTGCTCGCCGTCGGGCCATGGGAAAAGATCGCCACGGTGATGAGCAAGCCCGAGGTGTTTGCCCAGTGCCGGAACTTTCTCACCCAGGTGGCGCGGGGCAAGAACGTCGAGCCGGCCGCCAGCACCAGCGCCGCCGCCGAGATCGCGTCGAAGACGCCGGGCGTCGCCGCCATCGGCTCGACGCTTGCCGCCGAGCTTTATGGGCTCAGCGTGCTGTTTGAGAACATCGAGGACAACCCGGACAACGTCACCCGGTTTTTCGTCATCTCGCGCGAGACCGCGAGGCGGACGGGCGACGACAAGACCGCGGTCATGTTCACCACGGCCCACAAGCCTGGCGCGCTGGCCGAGGTGCTCGACGTCTTTCGCGACGCCGGCATCAACCTGACCGACATCGAGAAGCGCCCGAGCAAAAAGGTGAACTGGGAGTATTACTTCTTCATCGACGCCGCCGGCCACCTCGAGGACCCGGCCATGAACAAGGCGATCGAAAACGCCAGAAAACACTGCCTCCAGCTCACCGTGCTGGGCAGCTATCCGCGTGCGGTCGAAGTGCTGTAGCGGGTCGGGGCGTGGCGGCGGGGGCGTCGGTTGAGGCGGCGAAGCGCTCGGCAGGCCGATCAAGGTCGGCGGCTCAGCCGCTGCTCGACGATCTGGCGCATCAGATCGCGCGGGGCGGGCTTGCCGGTCCACAGCTCGAACTGGCCGGCCGCCTGGCGGACGAACATCTCGATTCCCTGCACCGTCTTCGCCCCGGCATCTTTCGCCTGGCGGAGCAGCCGCGTCGTCTGCGGGTTGTAAACAGTGTCGAAAACAAGCGTCTCGGGGGTGAATCCCGGGTCATTGCCGTCGATGGGCGAAGCGTCGATATGCGGGTGCATGCCGACCGACGTGGTGTTGATGTAAATCTGGCAGCACGAGTCGCACAGCTTGCTCCAGTCGGCCGACACCACCTTGCCGGTCATCAGGCCTCCGCCGGCCAACCCTGCGCCGTGGCCTGATCGCCCGTTCAGCTCGCGTGCCAGTTCGTCGGCGCGTTCGCGGGTGCGGTTGTAGACGACCACGGTCGCGCCGCACGACGCCAGCGCCGCGACCGCCGTCCGACCCGTGCCCCCTGCGCCGAGCACGGCGACGCGATAGTCGGCCAGCCGAGAACGTTCGATCGACAGCGCCGAGGTGATAGAGTCGAGGATAGCCGCGTAATCGGTGTTGCGGCCGACCAGGTGCGGGATGCCCCCGCGACGCTCGACCGCGATCGTGTTAACCGCGCCGATGGCCGTCGCGAGCGGCTCGATGTCGGCGTTCTGCTCCTGCAGATAGCGCAGCGCGTTTTCCTTGTGAGGGATGGTGATGCTCAGCCCCGCGAGGTCGAGTTCGTCCTCATAGAGGAACGACTCCATAAACGCCTTGAACGACTCATAGCCCGGGTTGACCAGCAGCGGCAGGTAGACGCCGTCGTGGCCGACCGCGTCGAACGCGGCGTTG
>CAZBOE010000066.1:11559-20480 GCA_964493365.1 uncultured Tepidisphaeraceae bacterium
GACATCGAATGGGCGATGGGCGATCCGACCACGCCGTAAAGGCGCGTCGCCGGCCCGATGGCGTCCCAGCGATAGAGCCGCTTCATGTCATCGACGCTGATCTGCCCGGGCGCGGTGACCGACTCACCCAGCCCGCAAAAGGTCAGGAACGCACCGAACTTCCGGCAAAGCACGCGGCTGATCAGTCCGGCTTCGCCCATGCAGATCGCGATGGTCGGCCGCCGACGCGTCCGCAGCACTTCGAAGGCCTCAAGGTTGTCGCGGATCGAGCGGGCCGTCCAGACGATCTTGTTGATGTCGGCCGGGGCGGCGTCGTGGTCGGCGGTGAGGTTGTGCAGCCTGACGGGCCGGCCCTCGAAATCGTGTGAGCTGAGGATCAGGCCCGTCCGCTGCTCGCGCGGCTCACCCGACTGCGCCGCCAGGCCCGCGAGCGGCAGCGTCTGTCCGAGCGCCGCGAGCCGGGTGAAGGCGGTCAGCTCGACGTCGATATAGCTCGCCCCGGCCTCGGCGGCGATGTCGAGCATGTCGATCCGCTGTGAGTCAGACAGGCGGCACTCCCCGCCTTCCCAGGTCGGCCGGCATGTCACCAGCGTGGGCAGCGTCGACCCCTTGACGATCTGCTGGATGACCTCGGGGTTTTCAACCGCGTCGATGCGCAGCTCGACCATGTCGGCGCCCGCCTCGGCGGCGCGGGCGATCTCCGCCAGCGCCTGCGCGGCGTCGCGCACCATGATGGCCACGCAGAGGTGGGTCATACGCCGGGCAAGGTACACGCTGGCGCGAGGGAAGGGAAAGATCGCCGGCCGACACCGCTCGACCCGGAACGCTCACACCACGTTCAACCGCTGCATCTCCGCCTCGATGGCGGCGCGGGTCGATTCGCTGGCCTCGACCAAAGGCAGCCGGACGACGCCCGAATCGATGCCTGCCTTCCGCATGGCGTGCTTGATGCCCACCGGGTTGCCGTCGAGGAAGAGTGACTTGATCAGCGGGAAGAGCCGGTGATGGATGGCCGCCGCGTCGGCGAAATGACCGGTCGATGCGAGCGTCACCATCCGCTTGACGTCCGCGGGCAGCAGGTTGGAGGCGACCGAGATCACGCCCGTCGCGCCGATCGACATCAGCGGCAAGGTCAGCGAATCATCGCCCGACAGGATCGTGATATCGCAGAGGCTGCGGATCTCGCTCGCCATGTCGAGCGACCCGGTCGCTTCCTTGATCGCAACGATGTTGGGGTGTTTGGCCAGCCGCGCCACCGTCGCCGGCCACATGGTGATGCCGGTCCGGCCCGGGATGTTGTAAAGCACGATCCGCAGATCGACCTTGTCGGCCAGGGTCATGAAGTGGCGATACAGACCCTCCTGGCTCGGCTTGTTGTAATACGGGTTGACGCTCAGGCCCGCGGTCGCACCGACCTTTTTCGCGTGTTCGTGAAAATGGATGGCCTCGGCCGTCGAGTTGGCGCCCACGCCCGCGATCACCGGCACTCTGCCGCGAGCGCTCTGGACCGCAAGCTCGATCACGCGGTCGTGCTCGTCGTAGCTGAGGGTGGGCGATTCGCCCGTCGTGCCCACGGGCACGATGCCGTCGATCCCGCCGGCGATCTGCCGCTCGATCTGCTCCCTGAACCGCGCCTCATCGAGCGCGCCCGACGATGTGAAGGGGGTTACCAATGCCGTGATGGCGCCGCTGAACATGACATGCCTCTTGCAAAATCCCGGACCGAATCAAAAACGGAGCGGGATTGTAGGTCACCCCGCCCGCCCGACAAGCCGATCCGCACGACAACCCCACACCCCACCCCATCCGCCAGTTACCTTTCCCCCAACCAGCCACCCCCCGTGTAAGCCGGCGGATCCGCCAAGCCCCCGTGCGAAACCCGCTGACACGCTCGCCCATGCCGCGTTGGTGCAGGGCACCGCTGGTCGTTTGTGTATCGCGTTGCCCCTGAGTACGCTCCCGGCGTCTCGGGGTATGTAACCAATCGGCATCTCAGCCCCAAAAAAGGGAGGACCAATGAAACGTCTGATGCTTTCGACGATCGCGGGTGTCGCTGCGCTGTTGGGCGCCGGGCAACTGCTCGCACAGCCCGCGGCATCTCAGGATATTCGCACCATGGTGCCGGCCGACGCGCCGTTGTCGGTCACCTGGTCGGGTGCGCAGGCGCTCTCCAAGCCCTTCCAGGGGACCTACCTTCAAGGCATCACCGCCAAATCAAACCTCCGCGCGGTCGGCTCGACCTTCGTCGACCGGATCATCTTGGCCGCCACCCGCACCGAGCCCGAAGCGCGCGAGATCGCGGCCGCGGTCACCACGATAGTCCGCGCCGTCTGGGAGCGTCCCGCAGCCTTCTATATGACACGCCGCTTCAGCGAAGAAGCCGGCCGTGAGGTCGAAGCGATCGCGCTGCTCGACGCAGGCGAGGGTGCCGATGGGTTCGTCGAAGCGTTCGGCCGGTTGTCGGCGGCCGTTGAGCCCCCGCCGGGCCGGGTTAAGACCTATCGAAAGGGCAGTCTGGTCGCCCTCGCTTATGGCGTGGACGACGATTTCGATCCCTTCGCCCCGGCGGCCTCCGCGGTATCGGGCGCCCCGGGCGACGGCATCACCGCGGTGGCATTGACGCTGAACGCCGATGTGCGCTGGTTTGCCGAGGTTCTGGTCAGCCTCAGCGACGAATTTGAGGTCGAACTGCCCGAGATCTGGAAGCGGATCGAGGGCCCGCTTGGCTTGTCAAACGTGAAGACGATCAAGGCGGCCGCCGGCTTCCGCGGCAAGGCGTGGGCCACCGCAATCGACCTCACCTGCGACGGACCAGTCACCGGCTTGGCCGGCGCTCTGCTTGGCGCTGACGTGTCGGGCATGTCCAAACCCACCGACCCCGCGGCCCTGGCGCGCGTTCCCGCTGACGCAAACCTCGTCTACACGGGCCACCTCGACCTGACCCGATTGCTTGACGAGACCAAGGCCGTCCTCGATGCCGTCGATCCCGATGTCGGCGGGCAGTTCCGCGGCATCCTGGGCATGGGCTCGAGCGTGCTGGGCGCCGACATCGAGCCGACCCTGATCGAGCCGCTGGGCAGCCAGTGGGTGATCTATCTGTCCAAGTCGATCGCCGGCCCGACATTTGCCGGCCTGGTCGTGATCAACCAACTCGATGACCCCGACGCGGCCCAGGCAGGGTTTGACCACCTCTCGAATGTGCTCAATAACCTGATCCGCGGCGCGGTGCGTCAGATCCCGATGCCCGTTCAGATCTCGCTGGGTTTCCGAACCGACACGATTCAGGGCGTCAAGGTCACATGTCTCGCGGTTCCCGTGGTCACGCCTTCTTTCGCGGTGCACGATGGACGCCTCTATTTCGGGCTTTACCCCCAGTCGGTCGTCGCAGCAGCGACATACAGCGGCGCGGCGTTTGATCCGTCGGCCGCCATCCGGTTAGCGCTGGGAGACCAGCAGCATGCCGCGCCGGTTTCGACGCTCAGCTTTGTCGACCTTCCGAGCACCCTCGATCAGGCCTATCCGCTGTTCATGCTGATGACCAGCCTGGTTCACGCGGGGGATGTGTTTGGGGTCAAGGCGCCGCCGATGGTCTTTCCGACCCTGCCCGACCTTCGCGCCAACCTCACGCCCGCGGCAGGCGTGCAGTGGACCGACGCGACCGGCGTTCATTACCGGGGCGTTGCTGCGTTTCCCGGCGCCGAACTTCTGAGCCCGACCGACGCAACGCTTTACGCTGTGCAGAATCTGTCCGCCACAGCCGCCGTACTTGTTCCTTCACTCAGTCGTGCCAGCGAGACCGCCAACCGCGTGAAGTGCGCCTCCAACCTGCGGATGATCGGCCTCGCCATGACGCTGTACTCCAACGAAAACGGCGGGCGTTATCCCAACACGCTGGGCGATCTGGTGCGCAAGCAGGACGTATCGGTCGAGGTCTTCGTCTGCCCGTCGAGCGTCAACGAGGTTCCCGCGCAGGTCAAGCAGGCGGGCGGCGAGGCTGCGGCGGCGTGGGTCAACGCCAATGCCGATTACGTCTTTGTCGCGATGGGAAAGGCGAACAATCTCCCGCCCGATGCGGTGGTTGTTTACGAGAAGCCCGAGAACCACGAGTTCGAAGGCATCAACGTCCTCTTCGCCGACGGCCACGTCGAGTTTGTCATGTTCGACGCGGCGCTGGAGCTCATTCCCGAGCTGAGAGCTCAGTTCGAGCAGTAAACGCCTGCTGAGCCCATGCGACGGAGTCGCCTCCTCGATCGCTCTCGATCGTTCTCGATCGGTCCGTCCGATCCCGGCAGCGATTGACACACACCGACGCCTATCGGTGTGCATAAAAGAAGCGGGGCATGTAGATTCGGTCGACATGCCCCGCTTGGTTCATTTCTGCTCAGTTGCCCGCCGCTCGCTCTGTGTCTCCGCCGGCCTCGGTCTGCGGGCGCGCCGTCGGCTGACACGGCTCACTCATCGGCTCACTCGTCGTCCTCATCGCTCGCCGCCTTGGCCTTGGCCTTGCGGGGCGGGGGAACCCGCTTCGGGCCCGCCGCCTTCACCATCGCCTGCCAGAACTCGCGTTCTTCCAGCGAGGTGCCGCTGAGCGTGGAAAATTCCTTGCGGAGTGCTTCGATTTCGTCACTGTAGGGCAGCAGCTTGCCGGCCTTGCCGAATCGCGGGATCAGCCCCTTGATCTGCTTGAGCTGCTCGTCGCTCAGGCTCACTTCGGGCGGCACGCCCGCGGCGTTCGAGCTCGATCGGACATACTTCAGTATTGCGCCGAAGACCTGCTCCGGGTGTGCATTCTTGAACGTGCGTCCCTGAAATTCATCGCAGAGCGTGTCAAAAATCGGCGTGTAAGGCAGTTCGTCCCGAGCCGTCTTCGCGGCGTCGTAGACTTCCTGCAGGTGTTCCTGCTCAATCGCGCTGAGCTTGAGGGGTTCTCGCATGCGTGGTGTTGCTCCTGGGTTTGAGACCCGCAAGCATATCAGAGCGGCTAAATTGCGAAAAGGGCGGCCGGTGCCGGCTGGTTCTGTCATCGTGTCTTTCAACACAACAGTGGGGCGGCCCTGGCTGTCGACAAAGCGACCCCCTTCAGCGGCTCATCCGGCAGGTCGCCGGCGGCTCGGCCCGGGCGCCGGTCTACGCGCCGGAGGCGCCGCGCGCGAGCGAGCCCAACGCCCGGCATCGCCTGCTGCGCCTACGATCGCAGGCATGATCGATCCCGCCGTCCTTCCTGATACGCCCGACTGGAGCGTCGCCTGTCGTCATCTTTCCCGAGCCGATCCGATCCTCCGGCCGATCATCCGCCGGACCGGCCCGTGCACGCTGCGACCGCGGCGTGACTATTTCATGGCGCTGTGCCAGTCGGTGATCTCACAGCAGATCTCGACCCGCGCCGCCGCGTCAATCTCCGACAAGTTTCGCGCCCTCTACCCTCGTTCAAAACCCACTCCGGCACAGACGCTCCTGCTCTCGCCGGAAACGCTCCGCACCGCAGGCCTGACCCGGCAGAAACAGGCCTACATCGTCGGCATCGCGCAGGCCTTCGCCGACGGATCGATCCCGGTTCGGCGGTTCGGGCGGATGGACGATGAGGCGGTCATCGAGTCGCTGACCGCCCTCAAAGGGGTCGGCCGATGGACGGCGGAAATGTTCCTCATGTTTGTGCTCAATCGCCCTGACGTCCTGCCCGTCGACGACCTGGGCCTGGCGATGGGTGTCAAGCGGGCCTACGGCTTGCCAGACAAGCCCGACAAAACCCAGCTCACCGAGATCGGTGAGCCCTGGCGGCCGTGGCGGTCGATCGCCACGTGGTACATCTGGCGCGGCGTCAAAGGCGATTGACCGCCAAGGCCCAACCGACGCAGGCCGAACCATGTGTGTGATCGGATTTAGCGGCTGATCGGACTCCAGCAGGCAGTGCGGATCGGGCGGGCGATACGAATCCGACCGTGACCAAGCCCGGCGCGACGTGCAAACATGACATCCAATCTGTCCAAAAAAAGAAGCCCCGGCGCTCTGCCGGGGCTCGCTGAGTTGGCGGTGTGACACGGTCGATGCCTGGCTTCGCCCGGTCGGCGTCACGATCGGCTGGTCAACTCGCCCGTGCGCTGTGTTGTGCGCCGTCTTGTGCGTCGTCGTGGGTGGTCACTTGAGCTCGACCGTCCAGTAGGCGTTGTCGAGGAACTGCTTCCACGAGTTGTACCGCTGGTCGGCCAGGCGAATGTTGATCACCGGGCTGCGCTTCGGCTTGACCGGCTTGGTGAGCAGATGCATGTGCGCCTGCTCGGGCGTTCGGCCGCCTTTCTTGACGTTGCACTTGACGCAGCAGCACACGATGTTTTCCCAACTGCTCTTGCCGCCCTGGCTCTTGGGCACCACGTGATCGAGCGACAGTTCGCTGGTGGGCATCCGCTTGCCGCAATACTGGCAGCGGTTGGAGTCGCGCGCGTAGATGTTCCGACGGTTGAACTTCACGTCCTGCCGGGGCAGCTTGTCATAGCCGAGCAGGCGGATGATCCGCGGCACCGCGATCTGAAAACGAACGGTGTGGATCCAGTCATACTCATCCGGCTGAAACGCCGCCTTGAGCTGGGACAGGTCCGTCCACTGCTGCATGTCCAGGTTCTGCCAGCGCGACTGACCCGACTCATCGGCCTCGATGTGGATCACCTCGGCCAGGTCACGGCACAGCAACGAAAACGCCCGCCGGACGTTGATGACCCGGATCGCCTGGTAATTGCGGTTGAGAACAAGAACATTCGCGCCAAGCGCCGACGACCCCGCGCCGGCAACAGTGTCAGGCGCATGGGCAGGAAGGGTGAACGAAGATGGCAAAAGCTCGTCGCTCATGGGCGGCCGCCAGTGTTGGTGGTCGGGTTGTGGGGTTCGAGCCAGTCATGTCGTCACTTTTCGAGCACTGCCCCACCCATAGGGGCCTTGCCCGGCCAACGTGCCGGGGATTGTACGGTTGAGCCGGTCAAAAGGCCAGCGAAAGGTTATAAGACGCCGCCCGCTTGCCACAACCCACTGATACAGACCTAGTATTGTCACCAAGCTGACGCAATAGCCTTGGCTTGGGGGCGTTTGTGAGACGCCAGGCACTGCCCGGATGGGCACTGCCGATGCCTCGAGATTTGCGGCACAGACACGCTCGCCCGCGTAACACGGGCGCACCAGCGCCACACAGGGCGGACCGCTTGAGCGCGATTGCCCTGTCCGGCCGGCCTGCCTGTGCCCGATCTTCAGGCCTGCTCCGCGCAGCGCCCACGGCCGGCAGGGCCTGTGCCTCGTGTGAAGGAGTACGCGATGAATCATTCCCGCGTTCGTGGACGAGACGGCGTGATCGCACAAGGCCTGCCGCGTGGTCTCGCTCTGGTCGGCTGTATGGCGATGGCGGGGGTGATGTCGCTGGCGGGTGCGGTGCACGCCCAGTTCCATGAAGGCCGCGAGCTCGTGAGGGCCCAGCTTGTTGCCGATGTGGCGAGCTACACCCCCGGTCGGCCGATCACGCTGGGCCTCGTGCTCGACATCGAGCCGCTCTGGCATGTCTACTGGATCAATCCCGGCGACTCCGGCCAGGCGCCCGAGCTATCGGTCTCGCTCCCGGACGGATGGACGTCCGGAAACCTTTTGTTCCCTACCCCGATTTCATTCACCCAGCCGGGCGATCTCATCGGCTACGGCTACGAGAGCCGGGTCGTCCTGCTCAAGACCATTACGCCGCCTGCGTCGGCCTCCGGGCCGGTGACCATCAAGGCCGACGCGTCATGGCTCGTGTGCAGCGACATCTGCATTCCCGGCGGCGCGGCGCTGTCGATCACGCTGCCGCAGTCGCAGGAGCCTGCCCCGTCGCACGACGTCGCGACGATCAACTCGGCCAAGGCTGCAATGCCCGTTGTTATGGGCGCGTCGACGCCGGTCAACACCGCCCAGACCACCCACGTGCGCGAGGGCGATTGGATCCGCGTCACGACTCGGGCCGGGCTGGCGGACGCCGGTCGGGTGAAGGCGGTGGAGTTCTTCCCCGCGACGCCGTCGTGGCTCAACCTCACCGAGCCGGCCGCCCGCGTCGAAGGCGATGCGGTGGTGGTCTCATTCAAAGCCAAGCCGTTCGGCGGGCAGTCGCCCGCTCAAGATTCGATGCAGGGTTTGGTGGTCATCACAACTGACCAAGGGCGAGACGGTGTGTCGATAGACATACCACTGGGCTGGGCAGGTCAGACTCAACATTAAACATGTACACCGGCGGCCGGCATCGTGCCTGCCGCCGAGATCGACAGAGGTCTCTTTGTTCTCGGAGGTTCGTATGAACAAGTTCGTTCTCGGTATCTCGGCGGTTGCTGCGGCGCTCACGCTGGCGCTGGGCACGGTTGTCGTCGCGGGCGATAAGGCCGCCAAGGCGGACGGCGCCGCGGCAGCCAAGGTCGGTCACGCCGCCCCGGCGTTCTCGCTTCAGGATCAGGACGGCAACACCGTCAGCCTCGCTGACTACAAGGACAAGGTCGTCGTCCTCGAGTGGTTCAACGAGGGCTGCCCCTACGTCGTCAAGTTCTACCGCGAAGGCCACATGAACAAGTGGGCCCAGCACTACGGCGACCAGGGCGTGGTCTGGCTGGCGGTCAATTCGACCAGCGGCAAGACCAATTCCGACAACGCCGATATCGCCCAGAAGTGGAACATCACCCGTCCGATTCTCAATGACGCCGACGGCACCGTGGGCAAGGCCTACGGCGCCCGCACCACGCCGCACATGTATGTGATCGGCAAGGACGGCACGCTGCTCTACGCCGGCGCGATCGACGACAAGCCCTCGACCAACACGTCGGACATCGCCGGCGCGAAGAACTTCGTCGCCGCCGCGCTCGACCAGGTCCTCGCGGGTGAAACCGTCTCGACCAGCGAGACCAAGCCCTACGGCTGCTCGGTCAAGT
>CAZBOE010000067.1:0-10419 GCA_964493365.1 uncultured Tepidisphaeraceae bacterium
GAAGCCACCGGTGCGACTGCTGCGCCGGCCGCCGGCGGCGCCGCACCGACGCCCCGGGCGCAGATGGTGATCAACGGGCTGGCGAAGGAAGGGACCAAGCCGGCGGCCGTTCGCTCGCATGCCGATGGTCGGGCCGGCACCGATGGCCCCCCTGCCGCGGCGCGGGCTACCGGTGAGGGCGTCAGGGGCCAGGGCGTTGCGGGCGGGGTGGCTGGTTCGGAAGGAGCGGCCGCGGTCGAAACCGCGCTGCGCGAATCGGCAGACGATGACGCCTCGCACGATGAAACGCTGCAGGATGATTCACTGCATGATGACGCCGACCACGATGACGCTGCGCTGGGCGAAGCGGGCACGGAGGCGCAGGCCGGCGATGAGTTCGACGCCGACGGCGTTTTCGCGCCGCCTCCGCCGAACAGCACGGTGACCGTCAATGTCGCTTCCGCGGCCAAGCCCAAGGCGTTTTCGCCGCCGTCGCTGCCTCCGCCCAGGGAGCTGGGTGAATACAAGCTGCCGGAGTGGGATGTGCTGGCCGAGGCGGAGCACGGGTTTGCCGAGGCGCAGGAAAAGTTCGTTCGCGAGAAGGCGGCCCAGCTCGAGCAGGCGCTGCGCGAGTTCAACATCGACGGTCATGTGGTCAGCATCGACACGGGCCCGGTGATCACGATGTACGAGATCGCGCTGGCGCCGGGCGTGAAGGTGGCGACGATCACGAGCCTGTCGAATGACATCGCGCGGGCGCTGTCGGCCACCTCGGTGCGCATCGTCGCGCCGGTGCCGGGCAAGAACACCGTGGGCATCGAGGTGCCCAACGTGCAGAAGGAAAAGGTGCGGCTCAAAGAGCTGATGCAGCTGGCGCCCGAAGCGCGCAACAAGATGACCATCCCGCTCTACCTGGGCAAGGATGCGTCAGGCGCGCCGCTGGTGACCGATCTGTGTTCGATGCCCCACTGCCTGATCGCTGGCACGACCGGCTCGGGCAAGTCGGTGTGCATCAACACGATCATCCTCTCGGTGATGTACATGCAGCGGCCGGACATGGTGAAGCTGGTGCTGATCGACCCGAAGGTGGTCGAGATGGCGCCGTTCAAAGACATCCCGCACCTGATGTGCCCGGTGATCAACGACTGCGGGCGGGCGACCTCGGTGCTCGAGTGGGCGTGCACGAAGATGGACGAGCGCTACGAGCTGCTGGCCGAGGCGGGCGTGCGCAATCTCGCGGGCTACAACAAGTTGACGCGGGAGGAGCTGATCGAGCGCTTCCAGCCGGGCACGCCCGAGGAAGAGGCGAAGATTCCCAAGCACCTGCCCTACATCGTGATCATCATCGACGAGCTGGCCGACCTGATGATGACCAGCGGCAAGGAGGTCGAGAGCTTCATCGTGCGCCTGGCGCAGAAGTCTCGCGCGGTGGGCATTCACCTGATCCTGGCCACCCAGCGCCCGCAGGCCAACGTGGTGACGGGTCTGATCAAGGCGAACATGCCCAGCCGCATCGCGTTCCGCGTGGCGTCGCGCATGGACAGCCGCATTGTGCTCGACCAGAACGGGGCGGATTTGCTGCTGGGCCAGGGCGACATGCTGTTCCTGCCCAACGGGGCGAACAAGCCGATCCGCAGCCAGGGCACGTTCATCGACGACCTGGAAATCCGATCCTCGGTCAAGCTGGTCAAGAGCCTGGCCGAGGCGCAGTATGAGCCCGAGCTCGTGCAGATCCGGGCCAAGGTTAACCTTGACGCCGAGTTTGAGCATGACGACCTGTGGGATGACGCGGTGCGGATCGTGCTCGAGACGCGGCGCGGCTCGGTCTCGCTGCTGCAGCGCCGGCTGAGCATCGGCTATGCGCGGGCTTCGAGGCTGATCGAGCGGATGGCGGCCACGGGCATTGTGGGTGAATACAAGGGTTCGCAGTCGCGCGAGGCGGCCATGACCCTCGAAGAGTGGGATGCCATGCAGGCCCAGCAACGGAAAGACGCCGAGAGCGGCATGACCGTCTAGCCGGCTCGCCGCGACCCGATCGGGTGCGACGGTGCGAAGGGGTGACTGCTGGCCCCCCTTTTGGCACAGCTCTACGGACATGGGGGGCTGGCGTGCTGCGATGAATCGTCCGCCGCCCGATTTTCTGGTGCTCTGTATTATGCCGGTCATCGTGGCAGCAGGTCACGGCAGTCGGGCGTCGCATGAGGCCTTCGGGTCTGCGGGCGTTGAGCGGATGGGTATGGCGGTCGGACGTCCGCGAATACTGGGGTATGACGCGTGTAAAGCGGCTCCGGGGGGCGGCAAGAACGACAATTTTTCCTACCTTCCCGGGTTGCTGGTCGGGCGGTTATACCGACGCAATCCTTAGCTATGGGAAGGTTCAGTGGCCGCTACGGCAGACAGAAAGTCCGATCGACAGAATGGCCGCCCCGACCACTCGGGTGACGGAGGCGTCGCGACCAAGGGGCAGGAACATGCATCGGGCCCCGATCTGGCAGCAACGCTGCAAACACGTCTTTGGCTATGCGCCGAACTCGACTCGGCGGGTCGGGTGACTGCCGCGAGCATCGCTCAGGCCGGCGGACTGATTTGCGCCCAGACCCCTGTCTTTGGCGAGTTGCTCTGGGAGGGCCCGTGGTGGGTGCACGACGCTGCGGCGCGGCAGGCGGTGCGACATGCGGTCGAGTGCGCAGCGCGGGGCCATGTGAACCGGACAACCGTCGCCACCCTGTCTGACGGTCGGCCCCTGGTGGCGTCGCTGACGGTGGCGCCGCTGCGGTCGCCGGACGGGCGGATCGTGCGGCTCAATGCATGGGTCGAGGAGTTGACGCAGCCGCAGCCCGACCGCGGTCCGTCGGTCTTTGATGCGCTGGCCGAGAGCGAAGAGCGCTTCAGGCTTGCGACGGAGGCGATGTCGGGGCTGGTGTATGACTGGACGCCGGCGCTGGGCCAGGTGCGACGCAGCGCGGCGCTCCACGCGCTGCTGGGTTTTCTTCCCGAGGAGGTCGAGCCGACGTCGGACTGGTGGCGGTCGCGGATGCACCCTGACGATATGGCGCGGTGCGACGCGGTGGCGTCGGCGGCGCTGCGGAACCGGGCTCGGGCGATTCAGTGCGAGTATCGCGTCAGGCACCGCGACGGACATTACATCTGGGTGCTCGACAACTCGCGGGTGAGCTACGGACCTGACGGGCAGGTGCAGCGGCTGCTGGGCTGCACCATCAGCATCGACGACCGCAAACGCTCGGAAGAGGCGCTCCGGCTGAGCGAGCAGCGATTCCGCCTGGCGCATCAGGCCGCACGGGTCGGCAGCTTTGAGTGGAACATCATCGACAACATCAATATCTGGTCGGTCGAGCTTGAGGCGCTCTACGGGCTGGCCCCGGGCGAGTTCGACGGCACGTATGAGGCATGGCTCGCGAGGGTGCATCCCGACGACCGCGAATCGGCCGTCGCGGCGGTCAGGAGCAGCATGAGCAGCGGGCGACTCGAGTCGGAATGGCGGGTGATCCGTCCCGACGGGGTCGAGCGCTGGCTGGCGGCCCGGGCGGTGGTGACATTCGACGACGCGGGCAGGCCCGCGCGGATGAGCGGCATCAACATGGATGTAACCGAGCAGCGCCGCGTCGAGACGGCGCTGCGTGAGTCACAGGAGACGCTTCGCCTGGCGCTGCGGTCGGCCGACCTGGGAATGTGGGTGATCGAGTTCGACACGCGGGCCGTGATCTGGGATCCCCGGGCCACGGAGATCATCGGCGCCGATCCGCCCGATGCGCTCGAACTGGGCCAGGCCCTTGAAGGGGTTGTCCATCCGGAAGACCGCAACGTCGTGGAGATGGCGCTGGCGCGGGCAGTCGATCCGTCTGGCGAAGGGCGCTACGAAGCCGAACACCGGATCATCCGCGCCAGCGGTGAAGTGCGCTGGGTTGTCGGGGTGGGCCGGGTGACGTTTGAGCAGCACGGCAACGAGAAGCGCCCGCTCACGCTCACGGGGATCGTGCAGGACATCACCGACCGTCGAACGGCTCAGGAAGAGCTGCGTGCGGCGGTCGAGGCGGCCGAGCAGGCCAACCGGGCGAAGGACGAATTCATCGCCGCCCTGTCTCACGAGCTGCGCACACCGCTGACGCCGGTGCTGCTGTCGGTGGACTCGATGCGCGAGGCGTCTGATCTGCCGGACTGGGCGCGGAGCGAGATGCAGATGATCTGCCGCAACATCCAGATCGAGGCGAGGCTGATCGACGACCTGCTCGACCTCACCCGCATCGCCCGCGGCAAGCTGCAACTGGAGATGACGGTGGTCGATCTGCACGAGACGCTGCGCGACGCCGTGCGCAACAGCGTCGAGCCCGACGCGTTGCAGCCGAGGATCGAGCTGGATTTCATGACCGAGCCGCTCGCGGTGCTCGCCGACGGCGCGCGTCTGCAGCAGATCTTCTGGAACCTGATCAAAAACGCGCTGAAATTCACGCCGCCGGACGGCGTCGTGACGGTATCGACCCGGGCCGCCGAGGGCTGGGCGGTCGTCACGGTGAAAGACAACGGCATCGGCATCGAAGCCGAGCTTCTGCCGCGGCTGTTTACCGCGTTCAACCAGGGCAGCATAGCCGCGACCCGGCGGCTCGGCGGGCTGGGCCTGGGGCTGGCGATCTGCAAGGCCCTGACCGATGTGCACGGCGGAACCATCCGGGCCCACAGCGAGGGCGTGGGGGCCGGGGCGTCGTTTGTCGTTCGGCTGCCGCTGAGCCGTCAGCCCGCGCCCGGGCGGGATGCGCCCGCCGGGCCCAGCGCGACGCGCGACCGCGGCCTGCGGATCCTGCTTGTCGAAGACCACGAGGCGACCGGCAGGGTCATGCACAGGCTGCTCGCGTCATTCGGGCACAACGTCGAGTGGGCGACCAATGTCGCCGAGGCGATGAGGATCGCGGGGGGAGGCCGGTTTGATCTCGTGGTGTCTGACCTGGGATTGCCCGATGGCACCGGCCACGAGCTGATGCGGTCGCTGCGGGACAGACACGGCCTGCGCGGCATCGCCCTCAGCGGATTCGGCACCGAGCAGGATCAACGCCGCTCGCACGAGGCGGGATTCGTCCGGCATCTGACCAAGCCGATCGAGATCAGCCGCCTGAGCCGGGTGATCGACGAGGCCGCGTCGGTCGGCTCGACGTGACGGCGGGCGGGGCGCGGGGATGCGCAGGGTGATGCGCCGGGCATTTTCCGGGGCCGCGAGAGGACGGTCGGCGGCGGTCGTGCGTCGGCAGGGGCAGCTTGTTAACATCTGCGACCCCATGGCCAAGAACATCAAGCCTCGCTCGGCGGACTATTCGCAGTGGTATCTCGACGTGATCAAGGCGGCGCAGCTTGCCGATTATTCGCCCGTGCGCGGGTGCATGGTGATCCGCCCCGAAGGCTACGCGGTCTGGGAGGCGGTGCAGCGTGACCTGGATCGGCGCTTCAAGGAGACCGGCCACGTCAACGCTTACTTCCCGCTGCTGATTCCTCAGAGCTTTCTCACCCGCGAGGCGCAGCACGTGGAGGGGTTTGCCCTGGAGTGTGCCGTGGTGACCCACAGCAAGCTCGAGAAGCAGCCCGACGGACAGCTCAAGCCCTCGGGCGCGCTCGAAGAGCCGCTGATCGTGAGACCGACCAGCGAAACGATCATCGGCCACATGTATCACGAATGGGTGCAGAGCTATCGCGATCTGCCCATCCTGATCAACCAGTGGTGCAACGTGATGCGGTGGGAGCTGCGCACTCGGCTGTTCCTGCGGACCGCGGAGTTCCTCTGGCAGGAAGGCCACACGGCTCACGAGACGCAGGAGCAGGCGGTCGAAGAGACGCTCCGGATGCTCGACGTCTACAGCGATTTTGCCCATGAGGTGCTGGCGGTCCCGACGATCAAGGGGACCAAAACCGACAGCGAGAAGTTTCCCGGCGCGGTGACGACCTACTGCATCGAAGCGCTGATGCAGGACGGCAAGGCGCTGCAATGCGGCACAAGCCACTACCTGGGGCAGAACTTCGCCAGGGCGTTTGACATCAAATACCTCGGCCGCGATCAGCAGCAGCAGTATTGCCACACGACCAGCTGGGGCGTGAGCACGCGCCTGATCGGTGCGCTGATCATGGCGCACAGCGACGACGAAGGCCTTGTCCTGCCGCCGCGCGTGGCGCCGACCGTGCTGGCGGTGGTGCCGATCTTCCGAAACGATGAAGAGAAAGCCAAGGTCGATGCGTTTATCAGCAAGCTGCTTGAGGCGCTGGTCGGGCCGGGCGAGGTCGAGTCGGCGGAGAAGCGCAACGCCGGCCGAGAGATCGCCAGCTATTTCTTCGACCGCGGCACGCACCAGACGGTGATCGTCGACAACCGCGACGCCCGCCCCGGCGACAAGCAATATCACTGGGAGCAGCGCGGCGTGCCGCTGCGCATCGAGGTGGGGCCCCGCGATGTCGACGCGGGCGTGGTGGTCGTCAAGAAGCGACTCGACCGCAGCAAGGCCACGGCCCCGGTGGGCGAGCTGAGCGCGGCATGGCTTTCGGCCCAGCTCGGGGCGATTCACCGCGAGATGCTCGACGCGGCGGCGAAGCGGCAGTCGGAGATGACGCGAACGGCCGACAGCTACGACCAGATGAAGACGATCCTCGCGGAACAAGGCGGGTTTGTGCGGGTGTGGTTCAAGCCCGACGCCCAGGCCGAGAAGCGGATCAAGGAAGAGACCAAGGCGACAGTCCGCTGCATTCCCTTCGAACAGCCGGGCGGGTCGGGCAAGTGCATCTACAGCGGCGAAGAATGCTCGACGCAGGTGCTCTTCGCGCAGGCTTACTGACGCAGATCGCCTATAGGGCGATCTCGGCCGCGACGGGGAAATGATCGCTGGCATACTTCGCGAGCCGATCATGCTCGATGTGTGCCCAGGTCACCTGCGGGGGGCGGATGCCGAACGCGAGGATGTAATCGACCCGCTGGCCGGGGTGCTGCGTGGTGAACGTGCAGGCGTGGCGAGCCGCATCGGGATCGAAGGCGGCGAGGGTATCGATATAGCCGCACGCCAGCAGCCGCGACATGACCTCGCGCGGAATCAGGCCTTCGTTGGCTTGGGCATCCTCCCGCGTGCGCGGCTTGCAGCGGCCGAGGTCGATCTGCTGCACCGGCGAGTTGGCGTTGAAATCGCCCATGAGGATGTGGGGGCGCTGGTCGTTTCGCAGGGGCGCTGTGATATCGAGGAGGGCGTCGATCTCGCGCAGGCGGATTTGCTCGTCGTCGCGGCCGGCGCGGGCGTGGAGATGAACGACGCCGACATCGATCTCCCCGCCGCCGGGCGTGCGCAGCGTCGCCATGACAAAGCTCTTGGTCAGTTCGGGGCGGAGCCGGCCGTGATTGAGCGAGCTCACGATCGGAAAGCCCGAGAGCAGCGCCGATGTCTTCTCGCGGCCCGACCGACCCGGCTTGCCCGGGGCGAAGACGTAATCCATCGACAACCGCCGGGCGATGCGCCGAACCACCTCGGGGTCATCCGCCTCGACCAGCCCGACGACATCGGGCCGCTGCGCCAAAACCACCTCGGCAAGCGGGTCGGCCCGGCCTTCGCCTCCGTCGAGAATGTTGTAGCTGACCAGCCTCATGTTCGTCTGCGTTGACCGGGCCTTTGGCGCGGGTGCGCAACGGTGAGTTCAGCATAAATCGATGCCGCCCCGGTGTCATTGTCCGCACTTGCCGGCGACGCGCACACGGGCCGCCGCTTGTCACGCAATGGCTATCCCCGCGCCCGGGGCGTTGGCGGGTTCCAGCCGCCGCCGCCCGGGGTGACGATGCGGATGCGGTCGCCGGCGGCGAGATCGAAGCGGCACTTGCCCGGCAGCGGTTCGACCAAGCCGTTGCCGCGGATGATCTGGTTTTGACCCTGCCGCCCGGCCGACGCGCCGCCGAGGCCCGGAGGCGGGATCACCCGGCGGTCGGTCAGGAGGGTGCCGCTGCAAGCACGCAGCGCCATGATCTCGCGCACGATACCGTCGCCGCCCGTGTGTGTGCCGCTGCCGCCGGTCGAGGTCGCCCGCTCAAAACGAACGACGCGCAGGGGGTATTGGATCTCCAGCGCCTCGGCGGGCGTCGAGAGGGTGTTGGTCATGTGGCACTGGATGGCCGATTCGCCGTCTCCGAGCGGGCCGGCCCCGCAGCCGCCGCCGATGGTTTCGTAATACGTCCAGCGGTGCGGCTCGTCGCCCCCGAGGGCGAGGCTCGACATCGACCCGCAACTGGCCGCGGGGATGTGCCCGGGCATCGCCTCGGCCAGCGCGGCAAAGACCGCATCGACGACCCGCTGGCTGGTCTCGGTGTTTCCCGCGACCACCGGCGCCGGGTAGGCCGCGTCGAGCAGCGACCCGGGGCGGGTGAGCACCGCGATATCGCGAAAGCATCCTGCGTTGAGCGGGGCCTGTCCCGCGGTCGCGCTGTCGAGCAGGCAGCAAAAACAGTAATAGACCGCGCTGCGCGTGACGGCGGCCGGGCAGTTGAGCGGGCCGGCGGCATGGGGGGCGCTGTCGCGCAGGTCAACGGTCACCGCGACGCCGCCCGGCCCGCGCTCGACACCCAGGGCGACCCGGATCGACAGCGGCTCAGGGTTGATGCCGTCGTCGTCGAGGAACTCCTGCGCGGTGTAGTTGCCGGGCTTGATGCCAGCCAGCACAGACTGCATCAGCCGGGCGGCATAGCTGACCAGCGCGCGGGCATGGCGAAAAGTCGCTTCGACCCCCTGCCCGGCCGCGATGCGCGCCAGCGCCGCGGCGCCGACACGGTTTGCCGTGAGCTGCGCCTCGAGATCGCCGAGGCGCTCGTCAGGGGTGCGGACGGCCGACAGCAGCCGACGGAGAAGCGCCTCATCGCGCCGGTGATCGCGATAGAGAAGTGCCGGGGCGATGCGCACGCCTTCCTGGTCGATGTGGGTGGAGAGGGTCATTGAGCCGGCGGTTTCGCCGCCCACATCGGCATGGTGGGCGCGGTTGGCGGCATAGCCCAGCAGCGTGCGGCCAAGGTAGACCGGCGTCACCAGCGTGATGTCTGGCAGGTGTGAGCCGCCGCGGTAGGGGTCGTTGACGATCGCGACATCGCCGGGGCCGAGCGTGCCGAGATCGTCGATGACCGCCCTGACCGACTCGGGCATCGCGCCGAGGTGGACGGGAATGTGGGCCGCCTGTGCGAGCAGTGTCGCGTCGGGCAGAAAAAGCGCACACGAAAAATCGCGTCGCTCCTTGATGTTGGCGCTGAAGCTGGTGCGCTGCAGCGCATAGCCCATCTCTTCGGCCGATGCCTCGACGAGATTGCGGAACAGCTCGAGCGAAACAGGATCGACGCCGGGTTCGTCGCCGTGGTGATTCACGTCGTCCCTCCTTCGCGAATGACGCGGGTGAGTTCGACGGCGCCGCCCGCGTCGCGTTGATCGATCACCGCCGCCCTCCAACCCCGGGGCACGAATGCCGTTGCCTCGTCGTCGATCAGCAGGGCCGGGCCTTCGACCGGCGCATAGGCAAGCTGGGCGCGGGTGAGCGCGGGCGCGGTGCAGGCGATGTCTTGGTTGTCGATGAGGCTGATGCGCGCCGGGGGCGACGGGTCGGGCGTCAGCGCAGGCATGACCAGCCTTGCCGGCCGGCCGGTCAGCCTCACGCGCAGGGTGACGATCTCGATGTCCCGCCCGGTCGGCACAGCGTGAAACACCTGCTCATAGGCCCGGATGAAGCTCGCGGCGATCGCGGACCGCGCCGGCGTCTCCACCGGCACCGATAGCTCGTGAGACTGGCCCTTGAACCGCACATCGGCAAAGCGCTCGACGGCAAACTCGGCCCCCTGCAGCGCGGCCGATGCACGCTGCTCCAGCCGACCGAAGACGACGCTGAGCGCCCCGTCATCCGTGCCGGATTCATGAAGCACGGTCTGGCTCGCGTCGCTGCGTGACGCGGCCACGACCATCCCCAGGGCCGACAGCGCGCCGCAGAACGGCGGGATGATGACGCGCGACATGCCCAGTTGCGCCGCCACGCCCGCGGCATGCAATCCGCCGGCGCCACCGAAGCTGATCAGGGCGGCGCGGCGGGGGTCGTATCCGCGCCGGGCGGTCACCGCTCTAACGGCGGCCGCGATGTTCGACTCGGCGACCTTGATGATTCCCGCGGCCGCGGCGTGGGCTGTTGTGCCCATCGATCGTGCGAGGGTGTCGATCGCATCGCGGGCCGCGGTGTGGCTGATGGCCATCCTGCCGCCGAGGAATCGGTCGGGGTCGATGCGGCCCAGAAGGACATTGGCGTCGGTGACGGTCGGGCGGTTGCCGCCGCGCTGATAGCAGGCGGGCCCCGGGTCGGCGCCCGCCGATTCGGGGCCGACGCGCAGCGCCCCGCCGGCATCGAGCCGGGCGATCGATCCGCCGCCCGCGCCGACGGTGTGAATGTCGAACA
>CAZBOE010000067.1:10476-20396 GCA_964493365.1 uncultured Tepidisphaeraceae bacterium
GCGACATCGGTGCTCGTGCCGCCCATGTCGTAGGCGATGGCGTCGTCGATGCCGACCTGCCTGGCGACGAAGGCCGCGCCCAGCACACCGCCGGCGGGCCCCGACAACACCATCCGCGCCGCCTCGGCGGCCGCCGATGCCGGTGAGGCTGTGCCGCCTGTGCTAAGCATGATCCGCAGATCGTCCACCGGCGGAGGCAGCGCGGCCTCGAGGGCGTGGAGATAACGCTCCACCACCGGGCGCAGGACGGCGTTGACCGCGGTCGTGCTGGCGCGTTCATACTCGCGAAACTCGGGGAGCAACTCGCTGCTGAGCGTGACGCGGACGCCCGCACCGGCCAGCGCAGCGCCCAGGCGCTTCTCGTGAGCCGGGTTGGCAAAGCTGTTGAGCAGACAGACGGCCGCATCCGTCAACCCGCGAGAGACTATCTCGCCAACCACGCGGGCGACTTCGGCCTCATCGAGCGGGGCGACGACCTGGCCTGTGTGGTCGATCCGCTCGTCCACCGTGAAACAGTGCGCTGCGTCGATCAACCCCGCCGGCCGTCGGACATGCAGCGCGTAGAGCGCCGGGCGGTTCTGCCTGCCGATCAGGAGGGTGTCGCGAAAACCGCGGGTGAAGATCGCGGCCGCCCTGCCGCCCTTGCGCTCGAGCAGGGCATTGGTCGCGACGGTCGAGCCGTGGGTCACCCTCGCCCACGCTCCCGGGCGGCGCGCCAGCACCGTCTTGATAGCGCTGACGATCCCTCGCTCGAAATCGGGCGGCGTCGATGGGACTTTGACCACGATAAGCGAGCCACCGTCGAACGCGATAAGGTCTGTAAAGGTGCCGCCGACATCGACCCCGATGATCAGGGCCTCGCGGCCCGGGTCGCTCGAAAATCGGTCGTTGTCGAGGGTGTTTGGTCGGCGGGCGGGCTGGGTCATACAATCGGCCGCGATGAGTCGACGGATATCAGTTAACGAGCGGGTGCGGAGCGTGTTCTTGCTGGCTCTGGCGAGCCTAGCCTTGACCGCGGGGGCGTGCAACGGCCCGGGCGTCGGCGACACGACCGCAGGCACCCCATCGACGCGCGAGACATCAGGCGACGCCGGTCGCCTGGCGGGCGGATCGACCACGCGCCCGTCGGCCCCCGATGCGGCCTACTTGCGTCAGACCCTGATCTATCTCGCCGACGACGCCCGCGAGGGCCGGGGCATCGGCACGGCCGGTCTCGCGGAGGCCGCACGATTCATCAGCAGCGAGTTTGCCGATGCCGGACTCGAGCCGCTCCCTGGGCTTGACGGTTTCGCGCAGCGGTTCGATGTCCGCGTGGCGAACCGATTGGGCGATGCCACGCAGGTGACGGTGAGCGGCAAGCCGCTTGAGATCGGCACGGCGGCGACGGCGCTGAGCCTGTCGGGCAACGGACGATTCGATGCCGGGGTCGTGTTCGTCGGATACGGCGTGGCATCCGAAGAGCACAACTACAACGACTATGCCGGTCTCGATGTCAGGGGCAAGGCCGTGCTGATGCTTCGCTATGAGCCTCACAATGCCCAGGGCCGGAGCCGCTTCGCCGAGGGCGACGACGCATCGCCCCGCGCGGCGCTGATCTCCAAGGCGAGGCTGGCCGAGGCGCAGGGCGCTGCGGCCATGGTGCTGGTCAACCCGCCCATGCATCGCGGCAAAGACGAGCTGATCGCCTTCGACCGCGCGCTGGGCGGCGAGGTGGGCATACCGGTATTGCAGGTGACCCAGGCGGTGGCCGACCAGATCCTCGCGGCCGGGGGCAGTGCGAATCTGGAAACGCTCCAGCGTGAGATCGACAGCCAGGGGAAGCCCGCTTCCAGGGCGCTGGGCGGGGTCAACATTGCGGGCAACGTCGAGATTCTGCGCCAGCGGAGCCCTGTCGAAAACGTGGTGGCGATGGTCCGCGGCAGCGGGCCCCTTGCCGACGAATACATCGTCGTCGGCGCACACTACGACCATCTCGGCTTCGGCGGCCAGGGCTCGCTCGCGCAGACGCGCGGTGAAATCCACAACGGCGCCGACGACAACGCCTCGGGAACCAGCGCCATGCTCGCGCTGGCCCGGCGCTTTGCCGATAACCCGCCGGGCGGCCGCTCGCTCATCTTCGTCGCCTTCACCGCCGAGGAGACGGGGCTGATCGGCTCGCAGCGGTTTGTCGACCAGCCGCCCGTGCCGCTCGAGAAGATCGCCTACATGGTCAACCTCGACATGGTCGGGCGCATCCGGAATCAGACCCTCCTGGTGGGCGGGATGGGCACGGCACCGACGCTCGAGCAGGCGGTGGCGCGGGCCGACGAGGCGTCGCCGCTGCGGGTGAGCGACAACGGCAAAGGCGGCATGGGCCCCAGCGATCACATGAGCTTTGCCCTCCGAAAGATCCCGGTCCTTTTCCTCTTCAGCGGGCTGCACGAAGACTACCATCGCCCCAGCGACGATCCCGAGCGGATCAACTTCGCCGGGCTCGAGGCCGTCGTCGATTTCACCGAGGTGCTTGTCCGTGACCTGGCCGACGAGCGCCGCGAGTTGTATGTCTCGACATTCGATCAGAACATGCACGCCATGATGGGCACCGGCGGCGGCATCCGCGTGCAGCTGGGCGTGATGCCGGTTTACGGCAGCGATGTCGCGGGCCTGCCCATCAGCGGCACGCGCGCCGATTCGCCCGCGGCCAGGGCCGGGCTGAGAGAGGGCGATGTGCTGATCGAAATGGCGGGCAAGCCGATCCGAAACATCAACGACCTGACCGCCATCCTCGGCGAGGCCAAACCGGGCGACGAAGTGACCATCCGGTTCAACCGCGGCGGCCAGGTCATGGACACCCGCGCGACGCTGACCGCGCGTTAGCATCAACAGCAAGCCGGCATCGCAGGCGAGAGACAACCACCGAACATTCCAGCCACCAACAGCATCAAGAAAGACGCAAGCACATGAAGACAGGGATCATCATCGTCGATCACGGTTCGCGGCGAGCGCAGTCGAACGAACTGCTCGAGGAAGTGGCACGGCAGTTTGCCGAGCGGTTTCAGCAGCGATTTGAGATTGTCGAGCCGGCCCACATGGAGCTGGCCGAGCCTTCGATCGCCACAGCCTATGCGCGCTGCGTCGAGCGGGGCGCGACGGCGGTGGTGGTGTGCCCGTTTTTCCTTGGCCCGGGCAAGCACTGGACAAAGGACATCCCCGAGCTCACTGCCGAGGCGGCCGCCGAGCACCCCGGCACACGCTATCACGTCACGATGCCGCTCGGCATCGACGAACTGATTCTCGACCTGCTGGCCAAGCGCGCCAGCCATTGCACGGGCAACGGCCTGACCTGCGACAGTTGCCGCGGAACCATCCGCAGCGGCGAGCCGGGCATCGAACTGCCGCCCAGGGAAGAGGAAGTGCCCAAAGCCCAGTGCTCATCGTGCCCGTTTGCCGTGCTGGGAGACGGCCGAATCATCGACAAACGCGTGACACCCGTCCCGGTGTGAGATCGGCCGACCGCGGGTCGCCGGGGGTGAGGCGGTTGTCACCACGTGTGCGGGCCCTGGCGGTCATCCGGCGGCCGATGTCGGTCCTGCGACACACCGCCGATCGGAGAACGCCGCCGCCACGCCAACGTCAGCATGCGGGCAAACCGTCGAACCACCCGCATCAACATGCTGTTGCGGCCCCGTCACGCCACGGCCACGCCTTCGCCGGACCACAGGCCCCGTCATACCCCGCCAGGCCACCTCGCCCATCACACCACGGCACATTCGCACCTCCGTCCGCGCCGGGACCGCGCTCCCTCGATTGGGCGGTCGTTTATTTGGCGGCCGTCATCCTCTGTCGACGTGTCGCAGCCGCGTCACACAAGGCGGGGATTTTTGCCGTTCCAGGTCCCTGAGCCCGGCGGCTAGCATCCACGGCGGGCCTTCAGGCAGCAAACGGGTCTATTGTCTTGTCGTACTGGTCACGCATAACAAAGCGGCTCGGAGGGCTGCGCTGGCACATGGTCCTGCTCACCGCGGGCACCCTGCTGCCGCTGGTGGTGTTTTGCGCGGTGGTCGTCCTTCAGCTCGATGAAGACTACCGACGCTCCGAACAGCGCCGGCTGATCCGCTCGGCTTCCGATCTGGCGGTCACGATCGATCGCGAGCTGGCCGACGGGCTCCGCTCGCTCGAGACGCTGGCGCTGTCACCCCGGCTCGAGCGGGGCGACATGGAGCGGTTTGCCGATGAGGCGGCCCGCGTCGCGGCGCTGCGACCCTACTGGAAGGGCATCAACCTCGTCGGCGTCGACCGGCGCATCGTCGCCAGCACATTCGGGCAGACGCCCGGCGAAACAAGACTGGTCGACACCGAGAGCGTCGATCTCACCTTCGAGACCGGCCTGCCCCAGGTGGGCACGATTCGGCCCGGTCCTGCAGGTAATGCCGCCTTTGCGCTGCGCGTGCCGGTGATACGCGACGGCAGGACAGCCTACGTGCTCAGCGCGGTCGTCACGCCCGACGCGCTGATGTCTCTGCTGGGCACCTACAACGCCACATCCAGCGAATGGACACGCACCATCAGCGACAAAAACGGCATCGTCGCCGCCCGCTCGCGAAGCCCCGAACAGTTCATCGGCAGGCCGGCCACGCCCTGGTATGTCTACAACAT
The DNA here is from genome assembly GCA_964493365.1 of uncultured Tepidisphaeraceae bacterium. GTDB lineage: Bacteria > Planctomycetota > Phycisphaerae > Tepidisphaerales > Tepidisphaeraceae > CAZBOE01. The sequence goes on from CAZBOE010000067.1 coordinate 15,112, forward strand.
CAACCGGGCGACCGAGGGTGTGTTTGAGAGCGTGTCGCTGGACAACCGAAGGGTCTTCGTCGCGTTCAGCCGGGCCCCGGAATCAGGCTGGACGGCGTCGATCGTCGTGCCGCGCGAGACGCTCATCGGAGCGGCAAACCGGTCGCTCATGAAGGTGACCCTCGCCGGGCTGAGCGCACTGGGGCTGAGCATCGTCGGGGCGCTGGTGCTCTCGCGCCACATGGGTCGCAACATCGACGACGCGGCCGAATCGGCAAGGGCGCTGGCCCGCGGGCAGCCGCCGTCGACCAACTCGTCGACCATCACCGAGATCGACCAGCTCAATCGCTCGCTCAGGCAGGCCTACGAGCTGCTCCGGCAGCGCGAGCAGCAGCGCAGCGAGAGCCTCGAGCGGGCCCAAGCCGCGCTCCAGGCGGCCGAGGCGGCCAGCGCTGCAAAAGATCACTTCCTCGCCGTGCTCAGCCACGAGCTGCGCACCCCGCTCTCGCCCGTGCTGATGAACGTCGAGCTGCTCCAGTCGACGCCCAGCCTTCCCCCCGAGGCGGCCGACGCGCTGCGCACCATCCGACGCAACGTGATGCTCGAGGCCCGGCTCATCGACGACCTGCTCGACATCAGCCGAATCACCAGCGGAAAGATCCGGCTCGAACACCGCACGATCGATGTCCACGACGTCATCCGCGATGCGCTGCACCTTGTCGAGGCGGACATGCGCAGCAAGCAGATCGACCTGCAGACCCAGCTCACCGCCAGCCGGTCGACGGTCGAGGGCGATGCGACCCGGCTCCACCAGGTCATCGGCAATCTGCTGGCCAACGCGGTCAAGTTCACCCCGAGCGGCGGGCGGATCACCATCCGCACCGCCGACGGCGGCACCCTCTCACAGCCCAGCGGCCGCGTCACGATTGTGGTGGAGGATACGGGCGTCGGCATCGAGCCGGAGATGCTCTCGAGGATCTTCGAGGCGTTCGAGCAAGTCGAAAGCGCCTCGGCGCGACAGTTCGGCGGGCTGGGCCTGGGGCTTGCCATAGCCCGCGCGCTGGTCGAGCTTCACGGTGGGCAGATCAAGGCGGAAAGCGAGGGCGCCGGGCGTGGCTCGCGGTTTACCATCGAGTTGCCGGTCTATGCCGCCCAGCAAACCAGCCGCACGCCCTTCAACGGGATCGATGCGAGGGTGCCGGGCGCGCCGCCCGGCCACGGAAACGGCAGCGGACGAATCGTTGCCGAACACAAAACGTCCGACGCGACCGCCCTGCTGCCCGCACCGGCCGCCGGGCGGGAGAAGAAGCGCGGCGCCGTCCTGCTGGTCGATGACCACCTCGACACGCTGATGGCGATGCGCCGCGTCCTGCAGCGCATGGGGCTCGAAGTGTCGGTGGCCGAGAGTGCCGAGGTGGCGCTCTCGCTTGCCGATCAGCGCCGATTCGACCTCATTGTCAGCGACGTGGGCCTGCCCGGATTGAGCGGCCACGAGATGATGCGTCAGCTCAAAGCACGCGGCGTGGCCGAGGGCATCGCGGTCAGCGGCTTCGGCACCGACAAAGACCTGCGTCAGAGCCACGAGGCCGGTTTTGCGATGCACCTCACCAAGCCGATCGACATCGAGCAACTGCGCAGCGCCGTGCTGACGCTGCTGGACAGGTGGCACAAGCCGGAGCATGCCCCGGCGTCGTCGGACAACCCGGGGGACAAGCCCGGTCATGCCCCGTCGGCGATGACGGCTGAGCATGCATCAGCGCCGCCGGTCTCGCGGCATCATGGAGCCGACGATCCGCCCACCAATCACCCCGGCGATAGCCAGAAACCGGCCGGTCATTCGTCTGCGAGCGGGGCGCCATAGCAACGTGTCACCGGCCACCTGTCGCCCTTGTCGTGTCATCGGCGTCATGTCATCGCCGTCGTATCGCCATCGTCGTGTCGCCATCGGGGGTGGGTCTGGGACCGTGGTCGGCGCGCCCATTACTGCATCGCCGACGCCTGCTCGGGCGAGACGGCGTCCTGGGCCCCTGCGGCGCTGCGGTTGCCGCCGGACCCGCGGCCGGCGCCGCTCGACGAATCGGCTCTCGAATCGCTGGGCAGTGCCGGGGCGTCGGCAGCCACCAGCGCGATCAGCGTCTGGCCCGCGTTCGGTCTGACCGCGGAGTCGACCGTGCAGACCGTCCAGCTACCGGACTCGCTGATAAGAAACAGCGGCACGAGCGCATCACCGAGCGCCTTGCGCATCGCGTCATAGGACTGTGTCGTGGAGATGCGAATCTCGCGCACCGACGCCCCCGCCGCCAGCATCGCCCCCAGGGTTTCAAACGTGACCCCGCGCGCAAAGAGCACGCGGCCGTGCAGTTCCTGCGAGACGCGCTCGCTCTGGGCTTCGCGCTGGCTCGCGGCCGATTCGCCGACATGGTCCGCCGGTTTCAACCGCTTGTCGGGTGTCAACTGATACACCTCAGACCTTCCGAAGAGCCTGGCGAAGTGGAGCGCCGCCAGCGTGTTGACGTCGACGCTGGGGGTCAGCGCCAGCAGGCGTGAGATGCCTGTTCCGTCGGTTCGCTCGAGCGCCCGTTCCGATGTGGCGCTGATGGCGTCGGCGTCGAGGCCGTCCCACTTTGCCAGCGCCACGTTGCCGGCGTTGGTGTCGAGCAGCATCACCTGCTGCCCGCGGTCGCGGAGGATGCGCCCCACCAGCCGGGCCACGGGGTTGGCGCCCGCGATGAGGAAGCCGCCCTTCGATCCTCCCGAAAGCGACAGCCGCCGCGCCAGCGCGCTCGAGCCGAGGCCGTAGACGATCACCGTCGAAATGATCACCGCAAAGGTCACCGGCACGAGCGCCGACGCCTCGGGATAGCCGCTTTCGCGCAGCCTCAGGGCGAAGATCGACGACACCGCGGCGGCGACGATCCCGCGCGGCGCCATCCCCATCAGGAAGACCCGCTCGCGCCACGTCAGCGGCGAGCCGACCGTCGAGACCATCACCGCCAGCGGCCGCGCCAGCAGGAACAACACAACCAGGAAAAGCAGCGTCTGCACATTGATCACCGAGAGGATCTGCTCGCCGTCGAGCCTGCATCCCAGCAACACGAACAGGCTCGACACCAGCAGGACGCTCAGGCTCTCCTTGAAATCCAGGATGTGGCGGAACGGCACAAACCGCTGATTGGCCAGCACCACCCCCATCACCGTGACCGCGAGCAGGCCCGATTCATCCTGCAGATAATTCGACAGCGCAAATGCCGCGATCACCACCGCCAGCGCCAGCGGATTCTGCAGATAGTCCGCCACCCAGAACCGCCTGAACGCCACGACCAGCAGCGCCGCCGCCGCCGCACCGACCGCGACGCCCGAGAAGATGGTGTAGATGATGGCCTGCGCCACCGTCACCGCGGCCTCGCCCAGGTTCGAGTAGCGGATGCCTTCATACACCAGCAGCGCCAGGGTGGCGCCGATGGGGTCGATGACGATCCCTTCCCACTTGAGGATGGCGTTGACGTGTCCTGTCGGCCTGACGTGACGAAGCAGCGGCCCGATGACCGTCGGCCCCGTCACCACCAGCACGGCGCCCAGCAGCAGCGCCGGCTGCCACGAAAACCCGAGCAGCGTGATCGCAGCGACGGTCGCCACCGCCCAGGTGACCACGGCGCCAAGCGAGACCAGCGTCCAGACCACCCTGCCGACCTCGCGCAGCTCGCGCAGACTCAGCGTCAAGCCGCCCTCGAAGAGGATGACCGCGACCGACAGCGAAACCACAGGGTAAACCAGCGGGCCCAGAAGCTGATCGGCGTCGAGCAGCTTGTAGCCCAGCAGCATCTGGGCCGCCGGCCCGGCCATGATCCCCACGCCCAGCAGGATCAGGATTGCCGGGACGCGGATGCGCCACGCCAGCCACTGGGCCGCGACGCCCAGCGTGACGATCGCAGCCAGGCCGATGAGCAGGAGCTTGTGATGATCCAATGCGCTGACCCCGTGATGACCGCCGGAACCCGCCGCACACCGGGGCGACGGTCGTCCAGATGTGCTTCGCGTGATCATACGCGGATCGCCCCAGCACGCAGGGTCAAAAGCCGCCGCGCATCTGGCCGTGCGACCTGCGCCCCGCCGCATGAGCAGGAATAGCGCAACGCGCCCGCCCGACCGCTTGCCCCAGGGCAGCCCGCGGGCCTCGGATTTTTCGCCCGCAGGTGTCGCGCCCGCAGGTGTCTAGCCCGCGGCGTGTTGCGCCCGCGTAAACCGATTGCCCGCGAGCATCGCCATCGCCTCAGGCACAACACGCGTTCCCGCTGGCGGCGTCATTCTCCGCGGGCGTCGCTCGATGCCGCCGGGTTGTGAGAATGTCGCGCCGACGTGGCCCGGCCGGCTTTGCGGGGCCTGAGCGAACGAGAAAGATGAAGATTACAGCGCGCTTGTCGCGCAACGATGCCGCTGAGCCCGCCGAGCGGCTATCATCAGCGGCTTGCCCGGTTGCTCCGCGAGCGGCCGAGCAGACGGATGACGGAGCAAACAACAGCAACACTGGAGAACCGGCATGTCCACCGAAGCCAAATGCCCCTTTCACGGCGTCTCATCGACCCCCATGTCCAACCGCGACTGGTGGCCCGAGCAGCTCAATCTGCGCGTGCTGCATCAGCGGTCGTCGAAGTCCGACCCGATGGACAAAGACTTCGACTATGCCGCCGAGTTCAAGAGCCTTGACCTGGCCGCGGTGAAGAACGACCTGCACGCGGTCATGACCGAGTCGCAGCCCTGGTGGCCGGCCGACTTCGGGCACTACGGTCCGCTGTTCATCCGAATGGCCTGGCACAGCGCCGGCACCTACCGCACGGGCGACGGCCGGGGCGGCGCCGGCAACGGCAGCCAGCGGTTCGCCCCGCTCAACAGCTGGCCTGACAACGTCAACCTCGACAAGGCCCGCCGACTCCTCTGGCCCGTCAAGCAGAAGTACGGCCGCAAGATCTCGTGGGCCGATCTGATGATCCTGGCCGGCAACGTCGCGCTCGAGTCGATGGGCTTCAAGACCTTCGGTTTCGCCGGCGGGCGCGCCGACGTGTGGGAGCCTGACGAAGACATCTACTGGGGCCCCGAAGGCAAATGGCTCGCCGACGAGCGCTACTCGGGCGACCGCGATCTGGCCAACCCGCTGGCGGCCGTCCAGATGGGTCTGATCTACGTCAACCCCGAAGGGCCCAACGGCAACCCCGACCCGCTGGCCGCCGCGCGTGACATCCGCGAGACCTTCGCCCGCATGGCCATGAACGACGAGGAGACCGTCGCGCTCATCGCCGGCGGACACACCT
>CAZBOE010000068.1:0-16769 GCA_964493365.1 uncultured Tepidisphaeraceae bacterium
GATCGATCTGGAACGCCCCGCTCTCCGGCGACGACTGGCTCATCTTCGGCAACGAAAGCGCCGGGCTGCCCGAATCCATGCACGCCCGTTTCCATGACCGCGTCATCCGCATTCCCCAGGCGCCCGGCGAACGATGCCTCAACCTCTCGACCGCGGCGGGCATCGCCGTCTATGAAGCGCTGCGGCGCGTGAACCCCAGTTAAGCGCGTCGGCATCCGCCCGACCGACGCCAACACGCCGGCGGCTGTGCGGTGTGCGAGACACATCCGGCTCGAACCCGGTTTTGGGCGGCGGAAACCTGCCGCCAAGAGCCCATGTCAGCGCGGGCACAGAACCGCCTCAGCGGCATGGCGGGGCGAGACGGAGCCTAGTTCCGCGCCGGCTCGGCGGCCACGCGGAGTGCATCGACCAGCGAGATCTTGCCCTCATACAGCGCACGCCCCACCACCACGCCCCAGATGTTGCCCGCGTCGCGGACCGCCGCGATGTGTGAGATATCGCCCACGCCGCCCGACGCGATGATCGGCACATCGCTCGCCTCGGCCAGGCGACGGGTCATCTCGACGTTGGGCCCCTGCAGCAGCCCGTCTTTGGCGACATCGGTGTAGAGGATCGCCGCCAGCGGCCAGCCCTTGACCGCCCGCGCCACATCGACCGCCATCCGACCCGACGACGCAGTCCACCCCTTGGTGGCGATCACGCCGTCGCGCGCGTCCAGCGCCAGCGTCAGTCGACCCATGTAGCCCGGCTGGCCGGCCAGCGATTCGAACCACGCCCAGTTGTCCATCGCCGCCGTGCCGACCACCACCCGCGCCGCGCCTGCCTCGATCAGCCGATCGACGTCCGACTGCGTGCGCACGCCGCCGCCGACCTGCACGTACAGATTCTCCCGCGCCGCGGTGATCGACCGGATCAGGTCATACTGCACAACCCGCCCCTCTTTGGCGCCGTCGAGATCGACCAGGTGAAGCCACCGCGCCCCGGCCTTTCGATAGCCGTCGACCACATCGACCGGCGAAACGGTGTAGGTGGTCTGACGCGCGAAATCCCCCTGCGCAAGGCGAACCACCCTGCCCTCGCGAAGATCGATCGACGGAAGTATCTCCAGTGCCATGCCCGCGGGAGCATAGCCGATGGGCGCGATGATTCCATGAACTCCGCCTGCCCGCGCCAGGTCGGGGTTGCCGTGTCGGCTAGACCTTCAGCTCGACCTGCTGCGCAAGCGCCGTTCGGTATCGCCCGCGGATGGGCGTGACGACCTTGTCGATGAACATCGCCACCTGCTGCGGCGCCCGGCCCACGTAGGCGCGCGGGTCCATCACCGAGTGGAGATCGACCCCGGCAAACATCGCGTCGCCGGCGAGCCGGTCGATCAGGTCATTGGGCTTGCCGTGCTGCTTGACCTGCTCGGCCGCCGCCATCGAGTGTCGCCGGATGGCTTCGTGAAGTTCCTGCCGGTCTCCGCCCGCGCGCACGCCTGCCATCAGGATTTCCTCGGTCGCCATGAACGGCAGTTCGGCCGCCACCGCAGCGGCGATCGTCCGGGGGTAGACCACCAGCCCGCGCGACACGTTGATGACGATGCTCAGACACCCGTCGATGGCGAGGAACGCCTCGGGAATCGACAGCCGCTTGTTCGATGAATCGTCCAGTGTCCGCTCGAACCACTGCTCGGCCGCCGTCGCCAGCGGGGAATTCGCCAGGCTGATCACAAACCGCGCCAGCCCGGTCGCGCGCTCGCAGCGCATCGGGTTGCGCTTGTAGGCCATGGCGCTCGAGCCGACCTGCTCCGCCTCGAACGGCTCTTCCATCTGCTTCATGCCCGCCAGCAGGCGCACGTCATTGGCAAACCGGTGCACCGACGCCGCCACCCCCGCGAGGTCGTTGACCACCTGGGCATCGACCTTTCGCGGATAGGTCTGCCCCGTCACCACATACGACTCGCTGAATCCGAACGCGGTCGTCACCCGGCGGTCAAGCTCGTCGACCTTGCCATGGTCTCCGTTGAACAGCGAGAGAAACGACGCCTGCGTGCCGGTCGTGCCCTTGACCCCGCGAAACCGCAGCGACGTGCACCGGTGCTCCAGCGCCTCGAGGTCGAGGGCCAGGTCCTGCGCCCAGAGCGTGGCGCGCTTGCCGACGGTGGTCAGCTGAGCCGGCTGATAGTGCGTGTAACCAAGCGTCGGCAGCTCCGCGTGCCGCGCCGCGAAATCGGCCAGCGCGTCGATCGCGCTGGCCAGCTTCGAACACACCAGCCGCATGGCGTCGCGCATGATGATCAGGTCGGCGTTGTCGACCACATACTGCGACGTCGCCCCGAGGTGGATGATGCCCTTGGCCGCGGGGGCGGCTTCTTCAAAGGTGTGCACATGCGCCATCACGTCGTGCCGCAGGCGCTTCTCCCATGCCGCCGCGGCGTCGAAGTCGATGTCGTCGAGCTTGAGCTCCATCTGGGCGATCGCCTCATCGCTGATGCGGTCGAGCCCCAGGTGTTTCTCCTGGCGCGCCAGTTCGAGCCAGAGCCTGCGCCACAGGCCGAATCGGTGCCGCGCTGAAAACAGCCGCAGCATCTCGGGGCCCGCGTTTCGTGTCGCCAGCGGTGAGACGTATGTCGCATGAGGATCGGATGCCATGTCGGCGTCATTGTGGAACGCACCCTCCCACTTGTCGATGCCCGCATCATCGCCACGCCATATGAACTGCCCCGCCCACTGACGCTACACTCCGCCGACATAGCACGGGTCAACGTCATGAACCTCTCCCACATTCTCATCATCGGCGGCGGCATGGGCGGGCTGTCGGCCGCCGTTCGCCTCGCGGCCCAGGGCCGACGGGTCACCCTGATCGAACGCAACGACCGCATCGGCGGCAAGCTCCACCTCTGGGAAGCGCCCCACCCGCACCGCCCGGGCGACAGGCCCTTCCGCTTCGATACGGGTCCTTCACTGATCACGCTGCCGTTCGTCTTCGAGCAGCTCTTCGCGGCCGCGGGCGAGAAACTAAGCGACCACCTCCAGCTCACCCGGCTCGATCCCATCGCCCGATACCAGTGGGCCGACGGCACCACGTTCGAAGCCTGCGTCGATCCCGCCCGCCTCCGCGAGGCGATCGAACGCTTTGCCCCGGGCGATTTCCCCGGCTGGCAGCGGTTCTTCGAACAAGGCCGCCTCACATGGGATCTGTCGGCCGACCTGTTCCTCTATCACTGCCCCGAACAGGTCTTCGGCCCACGCGCAGTCTCGCCCCTGCCCCGCGAAGCGCCGATGTCGAGCGGGGTCATCGACCAGGGCCCCCAGCGCACCGGGGCGCTCCAGGCCTTGTCGGCCCTGTCGATCCCGATCCGCATCGGCATGTTCTCGCGGCTGCGCCGGGTGATCGACCGCAATATCAAGAGCCCCCGGCTCCGCGAAATCCTCTATCAATACGCCACCTATTCCGGCGCGTCGCCGTTTCGTGCGCCCGCGACGCTGGCGGTCATCCCGTTCGCCGAGTTCCACTTCGGCGGCTACTACATCCAGGGCGGGCTGTATCGCCTGGCCGAGGCAACCGCCGCCCTGGCCCGCAGGATGGGCGTCGAGATCGTGACGGGCGTCGACGTCGAGCAGATCATCGTCGAACCGCAAGGCCGGGCCTCGCGAAGCGACGCCTCTCGCAACGCCACCCGGGAAGACGATTCCGCCCGCAGCGATGCGCCCCCGCGTGCCGGCCGACGAGCCGCCCGCGCAGTCGGGGTGAGGTTGAGCAACGGGACTGAAATTCGCGCCGACGCGGTCGTCGCCAACAGCGACGCCATTTTCACGATGTCGCGCCTGATCGACCCGCGATTCCGCCGGGCCTATCCCGACGCGCGCCTCGCGTCGCTCGACCCCGGCGGATCGGGCATGATCCTGCTGCTGGGCGTCGATCGCACTTACCCGCAGCTTGCCCACCACACCAAGTTCATGCCCGAAGACTACACGTCCGACCTTCGCGCCATGTTCCATACCCGCACCATCCCCGAAGACCCCTGCATTTATGTCGCCGCCTCAACCCGCTCCGACCCGACCCAGGCGCCCGACGGCTGCGAAAATCTCTTCGTGCTCGCCTCGGCCCCCGCGCTCGGCGGGACCGGCCCGGGCCTCGACTGGGCATCCGCCGGACCGCGCTACCGCGACCAGCTCGTCCGGACCCTCGAGCATCGGTGGGGGCTCACCGACCTCTCGTCGCGGATCGTCGTCGAGAAAACCTACAGCCCTGCCGACCTGGCGCGCGTCTACAACGCCAACCGCGGCGGCATCTACGGCCTGGGCTCCGATTCGCTCAAAAACGCCTTCCTCCGCCCACCCAACCGCGACAAGGACATCGACCGCCTCTACTACGTCGGTGGCGCCACCCACCCCGGCGGCGGACTCCCGCTGGTGACCCTCTCCGGTAAGATCGTCAGCGAACTGATCGCGCAGGATGACTGAACACACGACCATCAACCCTGCACCGGCCGACCCTTCGCCCCGCATCGCATGACACACTCGCCACGCTGACGCCCCCACACCTCACACCCAAGCCCAAGCCCCACCATGGCCACCCTCGGCGACGCCAAACGAGTCATCTTCAAGATCGGGCCCATCGAACTTGCCCGACGCGTCTGGCGCGAGATCAACGACGACCACCTCTTTGTCTTCGGGTCGGCGCTCGCTTATTCCTGGTTGTTCGCGTTTTTCCCCTTGTTTGTCTTCCTGCTCTCGCTGGTCTCCTACCTGCCGGCCGGCTCGATCGACGAGACCCGCGGCCACATCCAGACGTTTCTCACCGCCATCCTCCCCAACGAAACCGCCGACGTCGTCTGGACGACCATCCAATCCCGGCTCACCACCGGCGTCGACCGCCCGCTGTTTGGCATGCTGAGCATCAGCCTCGTGCTGGCGCTGTGGGCTTCGTCGGGCGGCATCACCGCCACCATGTCCGCCCTCGACAAGTGCTATGAAGTGGAGAAAGGCCGATCCTGGCTCCACCGCCGACCCATGGCGGTCGGGCTCACGCTGATGGTCGTCGCGCTGGTTCTCACCGTGCTCGCCATGCTCCCCTTTGGCGCGGTGGTCAGGCAGTGGATGCTCATCAACCTCGACGACCTCATCACCGTCTGGGCCGTGCCGCTCTATGACGTCGTCCGCTGGTCGATCGGCATCGCGGCCGCGTTCCTCATGCTCAGCGTCATCTATCACTTCGGACCCAGCATCAAGCACCGCTGGGTCGTCTTCAGCCCCGGCGCCGTCTTCTGCTTCGCCGCCTGGATCTTCCTGGCGCTGGGCGTCAAGGTCTTCCTCTCGGCCAACAAGGGCAACTTCGTCAACTACGGCGTCCTCGCCCACGCGGTCGTGCTGCTGCTGGTATTCTACCTCGACGCGGTCGTCCTGCTGATCGGCGCCGAGATCAACAGCGAGATCGACTTCGAAGCCCTGGGCGTTCCGCGCGGGGCGCGTGACTTCCGCGTGCGGCCCCGGCTATCCGAAACCGCCGCCGCCCTGGTCGGCGAGAACCAAACCGCCCCGGCCGGGCAAATTCAAACCGCTCCGCCTGACGGCAATCCCGCGGCGGCGGCAGCCCTCGCACCCGCGCAGGCCACGCAACCACCTGCGCACGCCCCGCTGCCACCCGCGCCATCTACACAGCCACCGGCGCCGTCTACACTGCCACCAGCGCCAGCAGCGTCCGGTCGTCTTCGGGGCTCCGATAGTCCGTAAACGCGTCGACCGCCGCGATCACCCGTTCGATCAGAAGGGCCGGGTCGTCCACGCGTCGGCAGACGATTTCGTCCAGCCGGTGCGCCATGAACATCTCCCCCTCGGGGCTGAACGCCTCGGTAAACCCGTCGGTGTACATCAGCATCTGGTCGCCCGGCGAAAGCGTCACGCACGCCTCGTCAAACGCTTCGCCCGCCACGATGCCCAGCGGAAAGCTCCGTGCGTCGGCCAGTTCCATCACACACGACACGTCCGACGTCGGCGACCGCGCCTTGCGCCACCGCGGCGGCGGGTGCCCCGCACACGCGTAGCGCAACTGCCGTGTCGGCGGGTCATACACCGCATAAAACGCCGTCACAAACGTGCCCGGCGGCGCGCCCTGCGCCAGCACCTCGTCGTCCGACCGCGCCAGCTTGTCGTTCAGATAGGCCAGCATCTGCCCGGGCGGCAGGTGCGGACCGGGATAGGTGTGGGCGATCGCGTGGGTGATCGCCATCACCACCGCCGCCGGCGTGCCGTGGCCGGACACGTCGGCAATGAAGATGCCCCACCGCCCATCGGGCAGCGGGAAGAAGTCGTAATAGTCCCCGCCCGCCCGGCGGCTGGTCTGGTAGTGCGCTGCGATCTTGAGCCCGGCAATCTCCGGCAGCTTCGACGGCAGCAGCGACCGCTGGATCTCACCGACCACCTGCAGTTCGCGGTCCAGCGCGTCGTACGCCGCCCGCAGGTCACGCGAGAGCACGAGGTTGCTCACGCTGCGCCCGAAGAGGTTGCTCATCCAGACCACTTCCGGAAAGTTGGCCGGATCGATCGACGCCGGGTCGTTGTAGAGATGCACCACCATGTTGAGGGCGCGTCCCCCGTCGTAATGCGGCACCGCCATCATCGCCTTGTAGCCGCTGAGGTAATCCACCAGCGGATCGTCGGCCCCCAGCCGCGAGGGCAGATCGAGGATGAGGTGAGGGCGGTCTGAATAGAGCAGTTCGCCCATGAGCCCCCCGCTGAAGCTCGGCAGCGCCCGGGGGTTGCGCCAGGGATCGATGTCACCCGCCCATCTCGACGACCGTGTCACCCGGTAATGCGGGTAGATCAGGTTTCGCCGGCTCAGCGACATGAAGCCCTGGCTGGCCATGTATTCGCCCATCCGCGATCCATAGTCGTTGACCATGGCCTGCGGGTCGGTCTGCCTCGAGAGGCTTTGCATCAGTTCCACCACTCGCTCGAGTCGGTCCTGTGGGTCGGGGTATCTGCCCAGTCCAAACATGCGATGCACTCCTTCGCTGCTGCGCGTGACGCCGGTTCGCGGTTTGTCCGCCCGAGTCTAGAGGGTGTCGGGCACTTTCGCCTGCCCGGCCCCGGGCCGCGACGTCACCCGCTCCGCTATGGACACAATTTGAACCATATTGGTCCGGTCGAACACAAAGTGAAAGATTGGCTTGCTTATGCCGATGGAATGCGATAGAGTTTGGTCAACGGCCCTAGCACTTCCCGGCCGGTGGTCCCTAAGTGTGAGCAGATTGTGGTTAAATTGGTTCTCAAGCCGCCCTTTCCCACGCGCGACGCCGCGGGCACGCTGCGCCGACAGGTGCTCGAACACCTGCTGGCCAGCAAGCCGCCGGTCGGAACGCGGCTGGGCACCGACGCCGAGCTGGTCGAACAGACGCGGCTGAGCCGCTCGACCATCCGCAGGGCGCTCGACCTGCTCCAGAAAGAAGGGTGGATCGACCGCCGCGCCGGCGCCGGCACGTTCGTCGGCCCGCGGATCGCCAGCGTCGAAGGCGACGCGGATCATCCCCTGCGTGCTGCTTATGGTCGCGCGTTTGTGGCGCCGCATCACGGGCCGCGCGAGGGGTCGACCGACGATCTTCCCGGCTTTGCCGCGCCCCGCCCGCGCCGCGAGCGACACGAGGTGCTGCGGCTGGCGGTCCTGGTCTTCAAGATCGGCGACCTCGCCCACGACTGGTACACGCCCCGCGTGCTCGAGGGCGTCAACCAGGCCGCCGAGGAGCACAACGTCAGCGTCGAAATCCTGGGCAACAGCGATTTCGACGTCGACGCGATCGCCCGCCGACTCGCCCAGAGCCGCCCCGACGTGCTGGCCTGCCTGACCAACGACCCCCGACAGGCCATGGTCATCCGTGACGCCCAGCGCATGGGCATCACCACGATGGTCACCGGCACGCCCCTCATGAACCTGGGCGTGCCCGTCGTGCTGGAAGACAACCGCCAGGCCATGAAACTCGCGGTCGATCACCTCCACCAGCTCGGCCACGAGCGCATCGGGCTGATCTGCCAGCGGGCGGTCGAGCGCTGGGTCTTCGACCGCCACGAAGCGTTTACCGATCTGACCGCCCCGGGCGACAGCGCCCGCCAGGCCGACGGCTTCACCCATTGGCTGCCGCTCTCACCGCCCGCCGCGGACGCCCCCATGCTCGACACCGTCGAGCACTTCATCCGCGCCAACCGCCTGACGGCGGTCATCCCCGCTTCGGGGCTGGCGATGCACTGCCTCGATTCGCTGGTGAGGTCGAACAGGCTGCGCGTGCCCGATGATGTGTCGGTCGTCAGCTTCGAGCAGGACTGGCAGCAGCGCCGCTGGCTGGGCATGGCGAGCCTCGCCACCGTGGCGTTCCCGTTGGAAGACATGGGCCGCACGATCGCCCGGTTTGCCCGCGCCGCCCTCGAGGCGCGCCCCATTCCCGCGATGACCGTGCTCCCGTGCAACCTGATCCGGGGACCCAGCGCCATCTCGCTAAACGTCGGCGGATCGTCCACCGTCGCGAACCCTGTCGGGCATGTTGATTCGTCCGTCGGCAGCGGAGAAACCGCCGCCGGCAAACAAGAAAACGATCGTCAGTCACGGTCCGGCGATGACTGATGCGAGCGGCATCACCGTCGCCGGTGTCAACGAACAGGCCATCACCGAACCGGCCATCACTGATGCGGCCCATCATCGACCAGGCGCATCATCGACGAGGCTTGCGCGATGTGGGTTCGCGTGACGCCGGTTTGCCTGGAGTCGAGTTGGCTGGAGTCGAGTTGGCTGGTGTCGAGCCGTGAGTCGTCGAGTTGTCTGGTGCCGGTTTGGCCCAAGTCTGCTTCATTTCGTGTCGTGCAACAGCCGGAGACAAGTCGTCTGTGAGCAACGAGTGAATCTTCGCCGCCATTCGAGTGCGGCCAACCACGTCATCCGCATCGCGGCGTCGGCCCGCGCTGCGTGACATTTCTGTACCCAGCCGACCAGGAGGCATCCCATGCCCGCCAACACCCGCTGCGTCCGAACTGCGCCCGTCGCATCAGTACGGTTCACAACCCCACGAACGGCCCCGACCGCCTTCACGCTGGTCGAACTGCTCGTGGTCATCGGCATCATCGCGCTGCTCATCTCCATCCTGCTGCCCGCGCTCGGCCGCGCCCGCGAATCAGCCAAGACCCTTGCGTGTCAGTCCAACCTGCGACAGCTCGGGGTCGCCATCAACATGTACGCCCAGGCAAACGACAACATGATGCCCACCGGTGTCGGCTGGGGCACCTACACCTGGGACGAACATCTCGCCTTCGCCATGGGGCTCAAGCCCGATTACAGCGGCGCGAACACGATCTTCCATTGCCCCAGCAGCGTCATCCCCGGCGGACGCGTTCACTACATGGCGCACCCGCGCATCTTCCTCAGCGAGTGGCACCAGACCAACTTCATCACCGGCAGGAATTACTCCTTCCTCCGGCTCAACGCCATCAAGCGCCCCACCGAGGTGGTCATGCTCTTCGACGGCACGCAAGACCCCGACGCCAACACCAGCTTCGTCGCCTACAACCTCCACCAAAGCCGCATCTTCTGGCAGGGCTTTGTCTTCGAACCCAACGACGGCGGCAACGGCAACCCGGTCGGTTACAGCACCGCCCCGTTCTGGAACGGCGACGCCGCCGGTGACTGGGCATCGCCCCTCCGCGGTCTGCCACGCTGGCGTCACGCCAACAACGAAGTCGGCAACTTCCTCTTTGCCGACGGTCACGTCGAACCCAAGCGGATCAACAACCGCAACGGCCGATCCGATCTCCGCCAGTCCAACGTGATGATCAACATCCGCAACAGCAATATCTATCGCTGAACCATCGAACCGCAAACCGGGCCCGGTGATGCGTCGCCGGGCCCGAGGGTGTCGCTGCCACGCATCGTGTCTGACCCGCTAACTGACCCGGGCTGCCCAGCCGTCTCTGCGGCCCACTCAACGCCGGCGCCAACCGCATCGCAGCCCGCCAACCACTCCGCACTCACGCCTTACCCAAGAGGTTGCCTTGATGAACCGCCCGATCCTCAGGTCGCTCGCACTGGCTTTTGTGACCGCCGTTGTCGCGGCCGCCCCGACAGCATCGGCGCAGCTCAAGTGGCAACCGCTCTACGAGCCAGGCCAGGGCGGCGCCACCGTCCGCCTCCAGGTGAGCCCGCATAACCCGAGCCTGCTCATCTCGGGCGGCGACATGCTGGGCACCGCCGTCTCCACCGACCGCGGCGAAACCTGGCAGAGCACGTTCGGCTTCACCACCTACGAGATGGCCGACGTCACCTATCACCCCACCGACCCCAAGATCGTCTGGCACGGCTCATGCAGCGGGCCCTACCTCAGCACCGACGGCGGAATCACCTGGCAGTCACGCCGCAACGGCATGCCCGCGGCCGAGCACGGGCGATACACCGCCATCGTCGAGAAAGTGCTGTTCGATCCGTCCAACACCAACCGCCTGCTCGCGATCGGCGGCACCTCGCGCCGGTGGAACTCGGCCGACACGTTCGGTTGGGTCTGGGAGAGCACCGACGGCGGGCAGAACTGGAACTACATCACCACCATCAAGCCCGAGGGCTCGACGAGGGACAAATCCCGCGGGATCAACATCGTCGCGATGGACTTCGCCGCGGGCGACCCGAACCGGCTCTACGCGATGGGCGAAGGCCAGGGCGTGTTCGTCTCCAACGATTCCGGACGCACGTGGACGAAGTCGAACGCCGGCCTGCCCAACACCAATGTCGAGCGCATGGCCGTCCACCCCACCGACCCCAACACCCTGTGGGTCTGCCTGGGCGCCAGCAAGCCCGAGGGTGAGACCGAGCACCTGCCCGGCGGCGTCTTCAAGAGCACCGACGGCGGCAAGACCTTTGTCAGCATCACCGGCAACCTGCCCCAGGACCGCAGCGACAACTACTTCTTCACCGCCCACTTCAATGCGCTGGCGGTGAGTCCCGTCGACCCCGACGTCATCTGGGTCAACGACGGCCGCTGGAACACCGGCACCATCTGGAAAACCGAAGACGGCGGCCGCAACTGGCGAGCCATGGTCACCAAGGGCAACGTCGGCCACACCCACCGTCCCGACAACGACGCCGTTCAAAGCGCCTTCCGCCTCGAAACCGCGACCTTCGCCGGCCTGTCGCTCAAGGGGCTGGAGGCTGATCCGACCGATCGAAACACGGTCTACGGGTTCGGCACCGAGTTCCTCCTCCGCTCAACCGACGGCGGAAAAACCTGGACCGACATCACCGCTTATCGCCCCGATCCGTCAAAGCCCGACAACTGGCGCGGCCGCGGTTGGACGGGCTGGTGCGCCACCAACTTCGAGTGGAGCCCCTTTAAGCCCGACATCTCCATCGCCCAGGCCATGGACGCCGGCCGCGGTTGGATCAGCGATGACGCGCTCAAGAGCTGGCGCTACGTCACCGCCTCGCCCAACCCATGGCTCGGCGGCGGCGACGCCTCATTCAGCGCCGACGGCACCATCTTCCTCTCCACCGGACAGTTCAACGAAGGCAACGGCATCCTCCGCAGCCGCGACCACGGCAAGACCTGGCAGGTGCTCGCCGGCGAGGCCCACGGGCTGCCCAAGGCCGATTGGGGCAACCGGCCACAATACGACGGCATCCACGTCCACCCGACCAACAGCAGCCTGGTCTGGGCGGTGCTGGGGCGAAAGCTGATCCACTCGACCGACGGCGGCGAAACCTGGAAGCCCGTCACCGACGACCTCGGCCTTTTCTGGATCGCCGGCGACCCGACCAACCCCGACCGCTTCTACGTCAACGGCGCACAGGGCATCTACGTCTTCGAAGGCCAGGGCGAGCCGACCCTCATCGGCGGCCCGCGTCCCGCCGAGCGCGGGCGTCTCAACTGCGACTCGCTCGGCCGCGTCTACGCCACACAGTGGCGCAACGGGCGCCCCGGCGTATGGCGCTACACACCCGACACCAACACCTGGGAACGCCTGCTCGATGAGCCGCTCGCCTTCGAGTGCGTCGCCGACGCCACCGACCCGAACCGGCTCCTGCTGATCACCTGCCAGGACCCCTACAACGATTTCGCCGGCGGCAACGGCGTCTGGATCAGCGCCGACGCAGGCAAAACCTGGAGCGCCCAGAACCAGGGCCTGCCGATGCTCCGCGGCCAGGCCGCCGCCATCAACCCGCACGACCCGACGCAAGTAGTTGTCGGCACCTTCGGGCGCGGGTTCTTCGTCGCGCAGTGGCCGGTGGACTTCGCCCCGCGGGGCGAGCGCGCCTACCGCTCTTCGGGGGAAGACACCGCCCATGCCGAGGTCGGCGGCAGCATCCTCGCCAACGGCGCGATGACCGAGGGCGCTGACCGCCCCGACGCCTGGACCCACACGTGGGGCGACGGCGAATCACGCCGCGACACCGCCACCTTCAAGAGCGCGCCGGCGTCGCTGTCGGTCGCCGTCACGGGCGGCCGAAGCGGGCAGGCGTTTCAGCAGATCGAAGGCCACGCCGGCAAGTCCTTCACCGCCAAGGGTGTCGTCCGCACGCAGGGCAATGCCCGCGTCAACGTCGCCATCATGTCCTTCGACGGCTCATGGAGCCGCAACCATTTTGAGCAGCTCAGATACGTTCAGGGCAACACCGGCTGGGAGACGTTCTCGAAGACGGTCACCATTCCGGACTGGGCGGCCCGGTTCAACGTCGTCCTGCTCGTCGAGGGCGATGGCAAGGCCTGGCTCGATGACGTGACGCTCAAGCCCGTCGCCGCGGACAGCCCCGCGGCGCGGTCGTCGCAGCCTTCCACGCCGATGCACACCCTGCGCGATTTCGGTCCGGCTCTGCTCGACTACACCTATGGCGAAACCTGGCACCTCGGGCAGACCGTCACTGCATCGGACGACGCGATGTCGTTCAACGCCACCGAGCAAGGCGGCGGCGGCGTCGTGCTGGGCGGCGTCAACCTCGCACCCGACGGTCAGACCCACCTTGCCGTGCGCCTCCGCTCGCTCGCGGGCAACGCCGCCACCCGGCTGAACGTCAACATCATGCACGAGGGCAAAGCGACCACCGTGTCGTTCGACCTGCCCGCCCCGTCCGCCGACTTCACCACCGTCACCGTTCCGCTTCCCGGCGGGCCCGACACATACAAAAAGGTGGAACAGATCCAGTTCCAGGGGGCCAACTTCAGCCCATCCGCAGGGGCGCTCAAGATCGACATCGACGCCGTCGGCACGACCAAGCCCTAAGTGCCGTCGCGCCGAGCAGTTGCCCCGTCGGGCCCGGTGCACGGGCGCGCCGCCCGCGCGCCCGGCCCGGCTATCCCACCGGCCGGCGCGCCCAAGCCGCGCCGTGTCAGGTATCTCACCCTGATCGACAAATTGCGTCATTGACGAACCCCGCCGCCTGACCGGACGTTGCTGTTACAGCAACTTGCCCACCGGAGGTCGCCGATGCCGCTCGTCCATGACCACACTGCGCCGCCCGGCGCGATCAGACAACCCCGCCGCCACGGGTCTGCACGCCTGCCCCTGATCGCGGTGTCCGCCTTTGCCGGAATGACACTGCTGCAAGCCAACGGCGCCCAGGCGTTTGTCTCCAGCTTCGGCGTCACCAAGACAGCGCTGTTCACCCAGACGTCGCCCGCACAGCCCACCACCCCGACGGGCTATCAGTTCGAGGCCGACCTCTTCACCACCGCGCTCGACGACGCCGCCACCGCCGGCATCACCTGGCAAGGCCCGAGTCGCACCCTGACCGGCCCGCCGCTGTGGTCATACGTGTCGCCCGTGGTCTCCAAGTCGTCGCTGGATGCGACCTTTCCCTCCACCACCTACACCCTTTCAATCGGCGGCGGAGCCCTTGGACCCCAGAGCGGATCGGTCACCCTCCATGGCGACGCCTATCCGCTGGATGTGCCATGGGTGCTCAACTACGCCGCGGCACAGGCGATCGCCCCCGACGCCGATTTTGTCGTCGGCGTCGAGACCTTCGAGGCGTCTTCCCCGCTGACCACCGAGACCACCACGCTGGTGTCCATCCAGGACCTTCAGGGCAGCCCCGTTTACTTCAACTCCTTCGGCGCCGATGTCGGGCAGTTTGTCATTCCCGCCGGCACGCTCGACCCGGGCATGCAATACACCATGCAGCTCCGCTTCAGCGCGCGGACGATCGTCGACAACGCGGGCTTCGACGGCGCATTCTCGATCGCCGCCTTCGACCATCTCACCCAGCTCGCCATCGCAACAACCTTCCCCGCCGGCGGCGTCAACGGCGATGTCGACGGAGACATGGATGTCGATTTCACCGACCTGGGCCTGCTGCTCGGGGCCTATGGCACGACAAGCGACCTCCGCGCCGATTTCGACGACGACGGCATCGTCGGCTTCGACGACCTGGGCATCCTGCTCGGCAATTATCAGTCGATCCCCGCGTTACTCGACACTGCCCCACTCGACTCCGCCCCATTCGACACTGCCCCACTTAGGGCCGCCCTGCTCGACACGAATCTGCTCGACGCAGCCGGGCTTGGCACGGACCGGCCGATGTCGTGGGCGGCATCATCACCCGCTTCCCACATCCCCGAGCCGTCGGCATGCATGGGTCTTGCTGTGGCCCTGGCGGCGCTGCGCCGACGCCGCACCCGGGCACGCTGAGGCGTCGCGTCACGACCGGGCGCCCATCCGCTCCAGCAGGTAGTACGCGATCGGACCAAACAGCAGCACCGGCATCCACGCCATCAGCGCCGGCCAATGGGCCGTCAGCGCCGAATCGTTCAGCGGCTTGCCCGCGAAATACTGCGACGCGAAGACCGTCCCCAGGCACGCCCCCACCACCATCAGACACTTGGTCATGTTCCGCGCCGTCTGCCCCGGCTCGCGCGAGACCAGGAACGGAATCGCCAGCAGCAGCAGCACGATGTTGATCAGCACCGTCGTAAACCGGAAATGCTTCACACGCAGCAGTTCGTCGACGCCGTAGGTGTTGGGTTGCGCCAGGAGCTGGTTGATCCGCCGCGTGCTCAGAAGGTCGACAAACTCGCGGCTTCGATACAGCGCGATCTCGTCTGGCCCGGTGGTCGTCGGATAGATCGTCACTCGCCTCGGCGGTCTGCGCTCCTGATCGGGCAGCAGCCCCTGCACCATCACCCCGTTGGACAGCACCCACCCGCCGTCACGCGGCGACCACTCCGCACTGTCGGCTTTCATGTGCCCCGCCGGATCGCCATTGTGGAAGAAGATCACATCGACAAGATTCATCCGGGCCGGCTGATCGCCGATCGCGGGCACGAACTCCGACGCGATCAGCATGTTGCCCTGCGTGTCGCGCATGGCGCGGATCGGGAAGGTGCGGGCGTTCTGCTCGGGCCCGGCCACGTCGCCGTGCTTTCGCGTGAGTTGCCCGATGATCTGCGGGATCACCGCCTCCTGCGTCGCCAGCACGGAAAAGCTCAGCACGATGCCCGCGAGGATGATCGGCATGACGATCCGCAGCAGCGGCACGCCCGCGGCCAGCAGGGCGACCAGCTCGTTGCTCCGCGTGATGCGAATGAGCGTAAACGCCGCCGCCACCACCGGGATGATGCCCGACAGTTGCACGAAGAACAGGACCGCCTGAAACGCGTAAAACTCCGCGATGTCGCGAACCAGCATTAGCACCGACATCGACCCTTCTTCGCCCCCGGCCGCCTTGACCGCGACGAACTCGTCGAAGTTGAAGACCATGTCCAGCACGACATACATCCCCACCAGCACGAAGAAGCTGATGAGGTAATTCGTGACAAACGCGCGGAGAAGATATCGATCGATCAGTCGCATCAGCTATCCAGCTTCACCTCAGGTTCGCTGCAGCCGCCAGCCCAGCGCCGCTGCGATCGCCAGCACCGCCACGTTGCCCGACCAGATCAGCGCCAGGCCCGTCGGGAGCGTGTTCTGCCACGACGCCGAGATCGCCGACGGCACGTTCTCGGCGGTGTGCTGCCCGGTCACGATGAGCATGATGCACAACATCGCCGGCACAACGCTCACCGCGAACGCGCTGAGAAAATGCCCTGACCTGAACATCATCCCCAGCGCACACCCCACCAGCACCAGGATGAAGCAGGACACGCCGAAGCTCGCTCGCGCGTGAATCTCACTGACCACCTCGTTTTCGGTCACCAGCATCTCCCGCGCCAGCCGCGCCACGATCGTCGGCCCGCCCGGCAGCGACGACACATCCGCCTGGAGCCACTGCCGCGCCGTCCGCGAAGACGCCGCCTCGACCTCGCCCGGCATCGCCACCCAGAAGGTCTGCCGAACCCGGTCCTTCTCGGTCGAATCGCCGCCCGCCGACACCGTCACGTCGCTCAGCCGCGCGTCGAGATAAACCCGCTGGGACCGCGTGTCGGGCCTCACGCGGACGCGAATCACGTCCGACGCCAGCGCGAGCTCTTCCCCGGCAGGCCCCAACCTCACCAGTTGCGGCCGCGGTGCCCGTGCGCCCTCGCCAGCCCCGACCTCGGCGCCCTGTGTCGTCGCGCCGTTCGCGGCCGCTGCGGCTTCCGCCGCACTGCCAGCCTGCACGCCCGAAGCCTGCCTCGGTTCCTGCTGTGCCGTGACGATCAGTTGTCCGCCCTCGGCGCCGACCGATCCGCCGTTCGTGCGCAACAGGTATCGCTCACGCTGGCTCGGCTCGCCGAAAACAAACTCGCCTTCCCGCGCCAGGGTGTCGACCACGCCCGCGAGGTAAACCCGCTGCTGCTCGCGCCGGTTGAGCGCCTTGACCTCGCGCTGCACCCGGCCGCTCCGCGA
>CAZBOE010000068.1:16780-20243 GCA_964493365.1 uncultured Tepidisphaeraceae bacterium
CGCCCGCAGCGCCCTGAGCTTCTCGAGCTTCATGAACTTCGTGTTTTCACGGATCGGCGACTCCATCACGATCGGCCCGAACTGCGTCTCGGCCACGCCGCCCTGCGTCCCCCCCACGCTCTCGCGCGGAAAGCTCGCCCCGCCCTCGAGCACCGCCGACACCTCGATCTGCTCCTCCTCGACGTTCTGCCTCAGGAACAGCGTGGCCCGGTTGGAAAGATAAAACTCCGTCGGCACGCGAAAGGCCTGCCCGGCCGGTCCTGTCGCCGCCCGCGAGGCGATGATCATCGGCCGCTCGAGCTCCACCCGCTGGATCGACCGATCGCCGTCACCCGGATCGAGAATCCGCGCCCCCTGCGCGTAAACCACGTTGTTGCCGAATCGAATCTCGTGGGTCCGTTCGATGCTGGTTGTGATCACCCGCGCGATGTTGCTGTAGACCACCCGCTCGGCCTGCAGCGTCCACGCCGGCACCACAAACCAGACCATGATCAGCGACATCGCCGCCACGATCAGCCCCAGCAGCATCGCCGGGGTCGCCGCCGCGACGTGGGAGATTCCCCCCGCGCGAATGGCGGTCAGCTCGTTGTCGGCGGCAAGACGCCCGTAGACCAGCGTCGTGGCAAACAGCGCCGCAACCGGCAGCGAGTAGGTGCTCATCGCCGGCATCAGGCAGATCAGCAGTTCAAGAATCTGCCACGCATCCAGCCCGTGACGCGTCAACGGCTTGAGCAGCCCCCCGAAGCTCATGATGCCCGTCAGCGTGGCGGCGCTGAGCAGAAAGATCCGCAGCAAATCCCAGAAGACATAGGTAAACAGCGTCGGGCTCATGTGAACTCAAGGGCGGGGATGGTAGCAGGGGTCTGCCCACCCTGTCACTTCCCACGGCATCACTTCCTGTTGTTGGTCGTTCTCGGTCACTGCCTGCGTTATCGGGCCACGGCTCTCGATCGCAGCAGATTGTCTCACGCCGCGACGCCCGCGGGTTTGGCCGGCCGCGGAACATGCGCCCGCTTCTGACGCGGGGTTTTTGTCAACGCCGGTCAACCCGTGTTAAGACTGCGGGCCGACGATGCGCCGGTCATCCATCCCAACCACCCTCCCCGACACCCGCGATTCGACCGCGGCCGCAAACCGGCAAGCCGATCAACCGGCAGACCGACCGGCGGATCGGCAGCCCGATAGGCAGGCGAATCGACCGGCCGATCGACCGACCGAAAGACCCACCGATCGACCGGAAGACCGTTTTGGGGTCAGACTACTCCGGGCCGCCGATCGTTTGTTCGCGCGGGTTTACCACCAAACCCGGCAGATCGGGGCCTGCGCGGTTCCGCCGGCCGGCCCGGCGGTGGTCGCCGCCAACCACATCAACGGCCTCGACCCGGCGCTTCTCCAGGCAGGCTGCCCACGCCTGATTCACTGGATGATGATGCAGGAATATTACGACATCCCCTCCCTGCGGTGGATCTTCCAGACCGTCGGCGCGGTGCCCGTCCCCGGCGACGGACGCGATGCGGCCGCCGTCCGCGCGGCGCTGCGCGTCCTCAAATCGGGCAACGTGCTCGGGATCTTCCCCGAAGGCGGGCTGTCGCCCAGCCGGGCGCTGCGACCCTTCGCCCCCGGCGCCGCAATCATTGCCTCGCGCGCGGGGGTCCCGATCATCCCGGCGTATATCTGGGGAACCCACAGACGCCAGAGCCATCTGGCCGGGTATCTCGTGCCGCAGGAAGCAACCGTCGCGTTCGGCCCGCCCATCCCGACCCGCCACCGCGACCCCGTCGCCGTGGCGCAAGAATTGCGCCGTGCGATCGTTGCGCTGGGTTTGGCGGTCTATCCTAATCGCTGGGAACTCATCGACGGCGAGAATCAACCGGGCCAGACAGTGCCCGCGATCCGGTCGTCAGACAAGGGTTGATTCCGTGAAATATACCACGATAGCGGCCTCTCAATATGAGCGTTCTGTGAGCAGGATATTTTTAGTTTGACAAGCCTGCCAAGGTTGTTATGCTTCCTGAAATACACATAGACGCCAAGCGCGTTAGCGCATTTTCTCCCCTCCGGAAGACACCGTGCTGAAAGGCCGGTGTCTTCTTTTTTTAGCCGCGCACCTCCGATTTCCGCCCCATTTACCGATCGACATACCCGCGCGGCCGCATCGCGGTTTATCCACGCCAGGGAAAGTGCGGCAACGCGCGGTTGTTCGACGGGGTGGTTGTCCAGCGGGTGGTTGTCCGGCGGGTAGTTGTCCGGCGGGGTGTCTGCTTGACGGGGTGGTTGTCCGGAGGGGTGATTGTCTGACGGATGGTTGTTTGACGGGGCGGCCGCTAAAGCAGCGGTTGTGCAACGGGCGGCTCTTCAGCGGGCGACGCTGGGGGGTCGGCCGTTCAGGGGAGGTTGTTCAATGGGGGGTTGTCTAAAAGGTCGCTGCGGTTGTAGCAAGCGACTGGGCGGCTATATTCGCCGCTAGTCTGCTGCCGGCCCCTTGCTCGCAGCTCGGCATCGCCCCGGAACCACCTCGAGGACCTCTTGTGAACCCCCTTTGCCTGCGAGCCTGCCTGGCCCTCGTCGGCCTGCTGATTGCCGTTGTTCCGACGCTCGGACAGGACACCTCGCCCACCTTGTCGCTGGTGGCCGGGCTCGGTCCGCAATACACGCCGGGGGTGTGGATGCCCCTGACCGTGGAAGCCAAAAACCCAACCCCGCGCGACGTCACGGGGTATGTCCACATTCCCGTCGCCGACGGCGACGTGCGGGCCACCGTGCTTGTGCCGGCCACCGTCCCGGGCGAGGCGAGCCTCAGGCGCGAGGCCTACGCATTTTTCCCCACGCCCCAGACGCGCCGCGACGGGGGGCAGATCGCGGTGGACGGACGCGTGACCACCGCCGAGTGGATCGCCGACGGCGGCGGCCGACTGGCGCGGGTTGAGCTGCTGGCCAAGCCGGTCGGCGCTTTCGGGGCCGATGCGGTGCGCGACGCCAGTGAACTGGCCGGCACGTCGATCTTTCTGACCGCCACCGATTTCAACGGGCCTGAGGGGCTTGTCTTTGAGGCATACAACCTGGCCAAGGCGGTCGCGGCGCGGGCGGGGCTGCCCGCGATTCAGCCCACCACGGTGCCGATCGAGGCGCTGCCGTCCAACGCCGCGGGGTATCAGGGCGTGATCGCGGTGCTGCTGGACGTGATCGACCCCGACGATCTCCGCCCCGAGCAGCGGTCGGCGTTGCTGGATTACGTTCGTTTGGGCGGCACGGTGGTCGTCGCATCGCCGCGGGATCCCGCCGCGCTGACGTCGTCGTTCCTGGGGCGCTGGCTGCCGGCGACGCCGGTCGGCAGGCGCACCGCGACCGCGGTCGGATCGTTGCCGACGGCGGCGCGGGTGCCGCTGGTCGACCTTGTCGAGCCCCGTGACGGCGCGTCGGTGCTGCTGGCGGGTGAGGATGTCGTTCACGCCGCGGTCATGCC
>CAZBOE010000069.1:0-16618 GCA_964493365.1 uncultured Tepidisphaeraceae bacterium
TCGACGGATCCCTCGACCCCGATCCCCGCCACCTGTGACACCTGGCGGCTGGGAACAAAGTCAATCCCGCGCCGGCGTGCCTCGGCGGTGATCGCGGCCGCCAGCGGGTGGTTGCCGTCGGTTTCGATGCTCGCGGCCATGCGGAGCAGCGCGGTTGCGTCGACCGTTGCCCCGTCAGCGGCGTCGAGCGCGATGACATCGGTCACCGTCACCTGGCCGGTGGTGATGGTGCCGGTCTTGTCGAGGGCGATGGCGTCGATGCGGGCGAGCGTTTCGAGATAGGCGCCGCCCTTGATGAGGATGCCCATGCGCGCGGCCCGCGCGATGGCGCAGAGCGTGGCGGCCGGGGTGCCGATGGCCAGCGCGCATGGCGAAGCGGCCACGAGAAAGGCCATCGCGTTGTAAAAGCCGCGGCCCCAGTCGATCCACCCCATCAACGGCGGCGCGACGACCAGCGCCACGGTCGCCGCGAGCACGATCGGCACATAAACGCGTTCGACCCGGTCGGTGAAGCGCTGCGTGGTCGACTTGGCCGCCTGGGCTTCGTTGACCAGCCTGATGATCCGCGCGAGAGTCGATTCCGACGCCCGCTTGGATACGCGGACGATCATCCGGCCGCTGCCGTTGAGCGAGCCGGCGAACACGTCGTGGTCGATGGTTTTTTCAACGGGCACCGATTCGCCGGTGATGGCGGATTGGTCGACCGCCGACGCGCCCTCGATCACGCGTCCGTCGATGGGCAACCTGTCGAAGGGTCTGACGATTACGTGGTCGCCGATCACGAGCCGCTCGACTTTTACTTCATTGGTCGAGCCGTCATCGAGCAGGCAAAGGGCGGTCTCCGGGGTTACCTGGGTGAGGGCGTCGATCGCGCCTCGGGCCCGCGAGAGGGCGAGTTCTTCGCCGGCGGCGCCCAGCCCGAACAGAAACAGCAGCAGGGCGCCTTCTTCATAGTGCCCGAGGAAGGCCGCCCCGGCCGCGGCGACGAACATCAGCACATCGACATCGAGCCGCAGCGAACGCAGCGCCGCGACGGCTTCGGGAAAGGTCTCGAGGCTGGTCAGCGCCGCGCTGGCCAGCAGCAGGGCGATCCTGAGCCAGACGGGCCCGTCGGCAACATGAACGGCAAATCCGCAAGCCAGGAGCACGCCGCCGATCAGCACAGGGCCGAGATGGCTCAGCCAGGGCGGAAGGGTCGGGCGATGCCGCGGGTTTCCCGTGAGGTCGGGGGCGGCTTGCGGCATCGACAGCGCTGGTGAAGTCATCGCCACAAGTGTTGTATCGGCCGGTGGGCGGATCAACACGCCAGCGAGTTTGCCTTTCAAATTGGATTGAGACGCCGTCGCGGCGGCGTCAGTGGGCCGGTTTACCCTTGACGGTCAGCTCGACCAGTTGCACGCGCGAGGCGGCAAGCCACGGCGGGTCCATCGCGATGGTCTTGCCGGTCTTTCGGTCGATCTGCCCGAAACTGAGCACGCCGGTCGGACACGACTGCACACACGCGCTGCACCGCACGCACTCGGGGTCGGCCATCGGCAGACCCTTGTTGGCGAAGTTCATGATGTCGATGCCCTGGTGGCATACCGACGTGCAGACGTTGCAGGAGATGCATTTCTTCTTGTCGGCCAGGATGCGGAAGCGCGAGAAGCGGGCATAGATGTGCATCAGCGCCGCCAGCGGACAGGCGAATCGGCACCAGACGCGGCCGGAGAAATGCCAGTAGAGCGCCACGCCGAGAATGCCGGCCCACAACAGGTCGACCATCCAGACGTAGTTGATCAGCGGAATGTGTTTCAGGAGATACTCGAATGTCTGGCTCGCCCACGACTCCGGCCCGGTGGCCCACCCCACAACACGGAACGCCGCAAGCAATAGGGCGAACGCGAGGAACGCCTGCCCGACCATGTTGAAGCGGTTCCAGAACGGTCCATGGGGCATCTTCGCACGATGAGCGTCGCCCATCGTCTCGGCCAACGCGCCGCAGGAGCAGATCCACCCGCAGTACGCACCCTTACCCCAGAAGTAGATGATTCCAGGAATGATCACAAACGTCTGGAAGACGCTGATCCCCAGCCACAGCCACATCGGCTGGGTGGTGAACACATTCCAGATAAACAGCGGCCACGCAAGGATGAAGCCAATCGCCCGCCAGTATTCGCGGCCGTGACCATAGGCGCCGGAGGGGAAGAGCTGGTCGGCGATCCACGACGACGGCGCGGTGTTGTCGGTAAAGAAATACGACCCGTGCTTGGCATCGACGATCAGCGAGCGCTGGCCCTGGGCGTCCTTGAGTTCGACGCCGGCCCAGTGTTTCGAGGCCGTCAGCGGCCCCCAGTCCGCGGCACGGGAGGGGAGAATCGAAGGGTCAATCGAGGTGGGCAGGGTCTCGGCTTTGGCGACGGCGGTCCACTGCGTTTCGACGGCCGCGGGGATGTTGTCGGTGCGGTAGCGGTCGCCGAAGAGACCGTTGTTGCCCATCCAGGGAAGAACCACGTAAGGCAGGAAGAACAGCGGGATGAGCTGAAACGCCGCCAGCGAGATCGTCTGAAGGCGCACATAGGGCGTGCGCCGCCGGCGGATGCGCGCGATCCCGAAGCCGACGATTGCGCTGCAATAGGCGGCCGAATACCAGAAGCCCGGCTCGCCCAGGCTGACCTTGATCGTGCCCAGCAGCGACGAGCGGTCGGCGAACCATCCGCCCAGGCCCTGCCAGATCGCCGGGACGTTGTAGGGGAACAATCCCGCGGCTTTCCACATGTCGCCGATCTGCGCGATCCACGAGAACGGCGGGAAAGGCAGAATGTGCAAGTCGTCTTTTTTCCAGTGATAGATGAAGACAAAGACCGCGAGCGAAACCAGCAGTGTGATCCACCAGGTGGCGGTGCGGTCGCCCGCGACGGCGACGCCGCTCTTGCGGAAGAAATCGAGCGGGGCTTCGCGGCCGATCATGGAGAAGACCGCGTCGTTGGGAATGGTCTTCTCGGTGCCGTCGGCGAGCTTGAGCGTGACGTCGGCGTCGCCGATCGCGGTCACCTTCGAATCGGCAAAGCGCACCATCTGTCCGGGTTTGCGCCAGTCGCCCATGAAGTCGCCGATGGCGGTGGTCACGCGCTCGCTCACCGGGTTTTCGATCTGACCGGCGGCCATCGGATCGACCTCGAGCTTCATCACGCGCTCGATGTTCTCGGGCTTGGGGCGGGTGAGCTCGCCGCGGTGGCTGAAGGTCACGTAGGCGCCGCACTGGGTGAGCGCCACCGCGGTCTCGGCGGCGCTGTCGCCGCCTCCGACGACAAGCACATGCTTGCCCTTGAATTCCTTCGGGTCGTGAAGGCGGTTGTAGACCTTGCCCATTTCTTCGCCCGGCACGCCGAGCTTGCGGAAGTTGCCCGACCGCCCGATGGCGACGATGACCCGGCGGGCCGTCATTTCACCGCCGGCCGCCTTGCCTTCGCCCGCGAGCATCACCTTGAGCATGCCGCCCGAGCGGGCGACGCGTTCGACGCGGACCGACCTGGGCACAATCCCCGCGGTCTGCCGCTTGATCTCGTCGACCAGCGCTTCCTTGACGTCGGCGCTGAATTGCAGGTCGCCCGCCGGCGTCATGTCGGTGGGATAGGTGAAGATCGGCTTGCCCTTGGGGAAGTTGACGATCGTGCTGAAGGGCTCGGCGGCTTCGAGGATTTCGAATCGCAGCCCGAGCTTGCGGGCCTCCAGCGCCGCCGCCATGCCCGAGACGCCGGCGCCGATGATGACCAGGTCGAGCTCGCCTTCGCCCGCGGGCGAGGCGGTCTTGAGCTCCTGGGCGATCTTCTGCGCGGCCCTGGCGCCGGTGTCGGCCGAGAACTTGAGCAGCGGAATGCCCGTGAGGTCGCCCACGACATAGAGCCCCGGCACATTGGTCGAGCCGTCTTCATGCACGACGGGGAGCTTTTCGGGTGTGCCCGCCGGCCACATCGTGTGGAGCCAGTGGGTGTAAGCGGCGATCGGATTCCGCCGCTTCTGCTTCGCCTGCGGAGGTTGATACGGAAGCGGCGACGGACCCGATGGCGGTCTGGTCGGCGTGGTCATTGGTGCGGTCGTGCTCATGATTACTCCTACCCACTGGCCCCTGGAACAGTTCGACAACCCGCGATCACCCGCTTCTGCCGGCGGTCGACGGGCTGGTCATTGGTTTGTTGGCTCGAGTCGCCCTGATACGACTCGTCGCTGCCGCAACGCGGCCCGCCGGAGCCCGGTCGGTCAATGCCCCATTCCGGCATACTGCCATTTCGCAATACCGCCGCTGGGTCATGCCACCGTCCGGCCATGCCACCGTGTGGCCATAACACCGTGTGGTCATGGACCGTCGGGCCCGGTTGTCAAACAGAAACGACTTTTCACCGGCGCAGCACGCCGTAGCGGAAGATCGTCAGCAGGATCTTGTACCCTGCGCGGAAGGTGCCGCTGACGGTGCCGGTGATTTTGCTGATGCCGATGCGCGGGCGGTAATCAACCGCCACCTCGCGCACGCGCAGTTTCGCCCGCGCGGCCTTGATCTGCATTTCGACGGTCCAGCCGAAGTTGGTGTCGACCATGTTGATCCGTTCGAGCGCTTCCCACGAGATCGCCCGGAACGGGCCCAGGTCGGTGTAGCGTGCGCCCCAGATCATCCACATCAGAAAGCAGGCAAGCTTGTTGCCCCAGATCGCCTGCGGGAGAAGGGCGCCCTTGGGCTGGGCCTTGAGCATGCGCGAGCCGATGACCATGTCGGCCTCGCCGTCGATGACGGGCCTGACCACCATGCCCAGCTGATCGGGATGGTCGCTGTAATCGGCGTCGATGAACCCGACGACCGCGGGTCGTTGATCGTGCGGCAGCGCCCGGAGATAAGCCAGCGCTGCCAGACAGGCCGAGCCATACCCCTGCCGTGGCGCGGGGACGACGATCGCGCCGAACTTTCGCCCGACGTCGGCGGTGTAGTCGGTGGAGTTGTTGTCTGCGACCACCACCAGCCGGTGCCACGGCTCGGGCAGGTCGGCAATCACGCGTCCGATCGAGCCCTCTTCGTTCCATGCCGGGATCACCACCGCCACATTCGCCCGCTGAATCGAGGGGGGCTGCGTCGAGGGGAGCTGGGGCGACAGGGGTTGGGCCGACTGGGTTAGGGCCGACTGGGTTAGGGCCGACTGGGTTAGGGCCGACTGGGGCCGGGCCGGCGTCCGCGGGCCCTGTGCCGAGGCCGAGGTCGACGGCGGGGCGTCGGTTTGGGTCTGCGGGTTGTCCAGTCGATGGGTCATCTGGTGTCTGCGGCGGCTATGTGGACCAACATATCCTAATTCGCTCCGAAACGCGTGTCGCTTGTGTGACATTGCCCACGTCGAATCCAGCGGCCGACATAGGTCGGGGCGGGGTGGTCAGATGCCCCTAGATGCTCCGCGCCAACTGCTCGAGCGCGGCCAGGTCGGCGATGCACAGCACCTTGTCGTTGCGGTGGAGGTAGTGCCGCCGTTCGAGGCTGCGGAGCACGCGGTTGACCGCCTGGCGGGAGGTGCCGGCGAGCTGCGCCAGGTCCTGCTGGCTGATGCGCACATCCACCTCGAGCCCGTGTTCGCAGTCGTGGCGGTTCTCACGGGCGATGTCGAGGATCTCGACGATCACGCGGTGGGCGACGTCTCGGAGCAGCAGCCGGTCGGTCCGGCGGGCCAGGCGCTGCTGCCGTGTCTCGATCTGCATCATGACCGCCTCGCACAGGCGGGGATAGCCGTGGACGAGGCTGACTAGGTCGCGCCGGCCGAGCTCGAGCACGGTGGTTTCGCCCGTGTCGTCGATGGCCTCGATCACGTGAGGTCTGGGCTCGGGCGGGATGGCCGCGAGAATGCCGACCACATCGCCCGCTCGGAGCAGGTGATCGACGGTCCGTTTGCCCGACGCGTCGTCACGGCACAACTTGGCGACGCCGGTGGTGATGAGGTAGAGCGACGGGCCCGCGAGATCGACGGTCAGCTCGTCGCGCCGCCGGAGGCGTGCGACGATCTTGGCCGATTCGAGTCGGGAGAACTCCTGCGTCGGCACCGACGCCATCATGTTGAGGCGGCTGAGATTCCATACGATCTCACCGCGACCGTTGCTGGGTTGCACCAGAAGCCCTTTCGAGAGATGCTCGCTATGTCGGCGCATGGTCGTGAAGACAGGCTCGGACGCCAATGGGTTGGCCCGCTGCCGGTTACGCTGCCGTCAGAAACGCGCCGTTGTGCCGCACCGGTTTTACCTGCCGCTATCGCAAGTCCTACCATGGCAGGCCTTTCCGACGCACCGGAGCCATCCATGCCCGACATGCTTACTGCCGACACATTGTCCTCGCCTGTCATCCACGAGACAACCACAAAGTGGTCACCCCCGGCCGGCTCGGGTCCGCGATGCGTGGTCATCGGCGCGGGGTTTGGCGGGATCGCCGCGGCGCTGCGCATGCGTGCCAAGGGCTACCGCGTCACGCTGATCGACAAACAGGACAAGCTCGGCGGCCGGGCCTATCAGTATGAACGCCAGACGCCTCACGGCACGTTCATCCACGACGCCGGCCCGACGGTCATCACCGCCAAGTTTCTATTCGACGAGCTGTTCGACCTCTTCGGCAAGAAGCGGGAGGACTATGTCCGCTTCGTCGATCTCTACCCGTGGTATCGCATCCGCTTCGCCGACGGCACCGCCTTCGACTACGGCGGAACGATCGCCCAGATGGAAGCGGAACTCGAAAGGGTCGAGCCCGGGTCGGCCAAGGCGTTTCACCAGTACCTCGCCCATTCGAAGAAGATCTTTGACACCGGGTTTACCAAGCTCGGGGCGGTGCCGTTTCATGACCCGCTGACGATGGTCAAGTGTGCCGCCGACCTGATCCGCCTGCAGAACTATCTGACGGTCTGGCAGATGGCCTGCAAATACTTCAAGACCGAGAAGCTCCGACGGATCTTCTCCTTCCAGCCGCTGCTGGTGGGCGGCAACCCCTTCAACACCACCAGCATCTACGCGCTGATCTTCTACCTCGAACGTGAATGGGGCGTTCAGTTCGCCATGGGCGGCACGGGCGCGATCGTCCGCGCGCTGGGCAGGCTGATGGAGGAAGAGGGGATCGAGATCCGCCTCGGCCAGGAGGTCAGGCGGATCGGCATCGGCGGAGCGCCGAGCGGCGCGGGCATGAGCGGGCAGGATGAAGCCGTGCGGGCCGGGGCGGCCGGGGCGACGCGTGTCCGTCGCGTCGAACTCAAGAGCGGCGAGCGCTGCGACGCCGACGTCGTCATCGCCAACGCCGACGCGCCGGCCGTCTACAAACACCTCATCGACCCCGCCTTCGCCAAGGGCATCGCCCCCCGACGCGTCCACTCGCGGCGTCTGCCCCTGAAGTATTCGATGGGCCTTTTCGTCATGTACTTCGGCACCACCAGGAAGTACCCCGATGTCGCCCACCACACGATCGTTCTGGGCGAGAGCTATAAGGAACTGATCTATCGCCTCTTCGACAAGTTTGACCTCGAGACCAAAGACCTGTCGGTCTATCTGCACCGTCCCACCTGCACCGACCCGTCGATGGCGCCGCCGGGGTGTGAGAGTTTTTATGTGCTGGTCCCCGTGCCCAACAACCAGAGCGGCTTGAACTACAAGGAACTCGGCCCCCGCCTGCGCGATGCCACCGTAGACTATCTCGCCCGCACCGAGCTGCCCGGCCTGCACGACTGCATCGTCGACGATTTCTACGTCACCCCCGACCACTTCGAGCACAACCTCAACACCCTTCACGGCACGGGCTTTTCGATCCAGCCGGTCTTCAGCCAGTCGGCCTACTTCCGCTTTCACAACAAGGCCCCGGGCGTCGAAGGGCTCTACTTTGTCGGCGCCGCGACTCATCCGGGCGCGGGGATGCCGGGCGTCTTGTGCAGTGCTAAAGTGCTCGACCATCTGATCAGCCCGGTCGGTCAGGCGCGGTAGGCACTCATCGGCGGGTCGATCGCCCGTCGGGCCGGCGTCGATCGACCGGCAGCGTCGGTCCGCCGCGTCCGCACGACAGACCCATGGCCGTCTGGTGTTGTTATCTCGGGATGTTTATCCAGGCGGTGGTGATCAACCTCGCGCCGCTGCTGTTTATTCCCCTGCGCGAGCTGTATGGGCTGAGCTTCGAACAGCTCGGCCGGCTCGTGCTGATCAACTTCACAACCCAGTTGCTGGTCGATCTTGCCTGCGTGGGCGTTGTCGATCGGGTGGGGATCAAGCCGTTTGTCGTGGCCGCCAACCTGCTGGCTGCGCTGGGGCTGGTGGCGTTTGCTGTGCTGCCGATGCTGACAGGCGACGCGTATGCGGGGCTGGTGATCGGCACGGTGATTTTCTCTGCCGGCTGCGGCCTGCTCGAGGTGCTGCTCAGCCCGATCATCGACGCGCTGCGGCCCCAGCGCAAGGCCGCGGAGATGGCGCTGCTGCACGCGTTTTATCCGGTGGGCAAGGTGACGGTCATCCTGCTCACCGGGGCGGCGCTGTGGTGGGCAGGGTCGAGTGGGTGGTGGTGGATCGCGATTGCCTGGGCGGTGCTGCCGCTGGTCAACACGATGGCGTTTCTCGTGGTGCCGCTGCCGCGCCTGCACGGCAACCCCGGCCGCGAGCCGCAGGGCGTGCTGATGCGTCGGCCGGCCTATTGGGCGGTGATGATCGCGATGGCGATGGCCGGCGCGACCGAGGTCGCGATCGCCCAGTGGACCAGCGCCTTCGCCCAGCGGGCGCTGGGTTATAGCCAGGCGGTGGCCGACCTGGTCGGGTTCTGTCTCTTCGGCGTCGGGATGATCGCCGGGCGGCTCTGGCTCGGTACCCGCGGCGAAACCGTCAACCTCTATCGCCTGCTGATATCCGGCGCCGCCGGGTCGGCAGCGCTGTATCTCGTGGCGGCGCTGTCGCCCTGGCCGGCGGCGGCGCTGCTGGCGTGCGGGCTGTCGGGGCTGACGGTCAGCCTGCTGTGGCCGGGCACGCTGTCGTTGTCGTCGATGCGGTTTCCGCTCGCGGGCACGTCGATGTTCGCGCTGCTCGCGGCCGCGGGCGACAGCGGGGCGGCGGTCATGCCCTGGGTCGTCGGCGTCATCGCCGATGCGGCGTCATCCCCCGAACA
The DNA here is from genome assembly GCA_964493365.1 of uncultured Tepidisphaeraceae bacterium. Lineage (GTDB taxonomy): Bacteria > Planctomycetota > Phycisphaerae > Tepidisphaerales > Tepidisphaeraceae > CAZBOE01. The sequence goes on from CAZBOE010000069.1 coordinate 9,122, forward strand.
GGGCCTCCGCGCCGGGCTGCTGGTCGCGACGGCCAGCCCAATCGTGATGCTGGCGGTTGTGGCGTGGCTTCGCGCGCGGTCCCGCGGGTGAGCACCGCGCCGCGGCATGGCGCTGTCGCCCGCGCGACACGCCCCAAACCGCGTCCGGCGTGTCAGGGCATTGCTGAGCCCGGCCGCTATAATGCGGTGCGCCAACGCCGATGTTGCCCGCCGAGCACGGCGTCGGCCCGCGCTCCTTGCCGACAGACGCACCGCCTCTCAGGAGACCTCATGCAAGCCTATCGCCGCACGATCGCCGGCCTCGCCGCACTGGCTGTTTGTTCGTTGACCGTGGTCTTGTCCGCCGAAGAGCCGGCCTCGCGGCCGTCGTTCGATCATTCGGCGTTCGACGCCATCCTCAAGGAGGCGGTCAAGGGCGAGCGCGTCGATTACAAGCTGATCAAGTCCAAGCACTACCCCCAGCTTGCCGGTTACGTCGCGGCGCTGTCGGGCAGCGACATCGCGGCCATGGACGAAAAAGAGCAGCTTGCCGCCTACATCAACCTCTACAACGCCGCCATGATCAAGGCGGTGATCGACCGCTATAAGCCCGGTTACCGCCCGTCCGACGACAATTACAGCATCTTCAAGACGCCGGCCTTCACGCTCGCGGGCGAGCCGACGACGCTCGATCACCTCGAGCACGGCATCATCCGCAAGCAGTTCACCGAGCCGCGAGTCCATACGGCGCTGGTGTGTGCGGCGGTGTCGTGCCCGCCGCTGATTCCGCGGGCCTACACCGCCGCCGACCTCGACGAAACACTCGAGGCCAACATGAAGCGTTTCGTCAACGACGCGAATCGCAACCCGATCGACTCGGCCGGCAAGAAGCTCCGCCTGTCGCAGATCTTCAACTGGTTCGCCGTCGATTTCGGCGGCCCGGCCGCGGTGCCGGGTTATGTCGCCCGCTATCACGATGCCCAGGGCGTCGCGTCGTGGCCGGTCGAATTTGTGGAATACGACTGGACGCTCAACGAAGTGAAATAGAGCGAAATCGCCTGAGCGGCGGCCAATCGCCTGTGCGGCGTGCGATCGCCTGAGCGAGAGCGATGCGGGGCACGGCAATCCACACTCGCCCGCGCCATCTCCATGCCACCCCGGCCCGACAGCCCCACATCGCGCTGTCGGGCCGTTTGTCAAAAGCCCTCCGGCGACCTTCGGCACGCTTGCCGCGGCCGCCCGGGTTTACTTCGACGTTTATTTCGACGCCAGCACCCGATCGAGGAACAGCTTGAGGTGTTCGAACGACTGCGCGTCGGCCGCCGCGTCGTAGGCGACACCGGGGATGTTCGCCCGGCCGGCGTTCGGGTTGGTGAAGCTGTGCACCGCATTGCCGTAGGCGATGAACGTCACGTTCATGCCGGCGGCGTTCATCTCTTCGAGAAACGTCTTGACCTCTTCGATCGGTTCGAGCGGGTCGGCCAGGCCGTGCAGCACGAGGATCGGCACGCTGCTTTCGCCCTTTTTGACCGGCATGGTTGTCGTGAGCCCGCCGTGGAACGACGCGGCGCCGACGATCTCGGCGCCGGCGCGGGCCAGCTCGAGCGAGATCGTGCCGCCGAAGCAATAGCCCATCACCGCCACGCGATCGTTGTCGACCGGCGCGACGTTCTGCGCCTTGAGCGCTCCGACCGCGGCCATCGCCCGCGCCCGCATCATCGCGCGGTCCTGGTTGAACGGACCGGCCATCGCGCCGGCTTCGTCGGCCCGCGTGGTCGATCGCCCGTCGCCGTACATGTCGGCCGCGAGCACCACAAACCCCATCGCGGCCAGCTGCCTGGCGCGAGACTTGGCATAGTCATTGAGGCCCCACCACTCGGGGTAGATCACGATTGCCGGGCGGGGGCCGGTTGCGGCGTCGTCGTAGGCCAGATAGCCGACAAGCTCGGTGTCGCCGTGGCTGTAGGGCAGTTCCTGCGTCCTGACCTCCGCCCGCACGAGCGCGGGCAGCAGGCCCAGCGCCAGCAGGACGATCATCCATGGGTGGCGTTGAAGGATCAGTCTTCGGGCCCGCGCGTTTGTCGCAGCTCCGCTCATGTCATCTCCCGTGTAAGGGTTCTTTCCGTCGGCCGATGATAGGCCGCCGGCGCGCTAGTGGAAGACCACGCACGCCCGTGCCCCTCGCCCCGGTGTGGCAACACCCCCCGCCCCCGTTGTGGTAACACTCCGCGGCCCCGGCGGGTGGAGTGTTGGACGCGGGGCGTATAGTCTCGTCAGTGTGAGCTCCACGATGCCCAGTTCGTCTGCGGTTCCCGTCTTACACGGTGTTGAGGGGCTGGCCGCCCTTCCCCCCGGGGCCGTGGTCACCGTCGGCAATTTCGATGGCGTCCACCGGGGTCACGCGGCCATTCGGGCGGCGGCGCGCGAGGTGGCCGGGCGTCTGGGACCGGGTGCGGGCACGGTCGCCGCGGTCTCGTTCGACCCCCACCCGCTGACGGTGCTGGCGCCCGGGCGGGCGCCGACGGTCATCACCCGCATCGACCGCCGGGCCGAGCTGCTGCACCGCGCGGGCGCCGACCACGTCGTGGTGCTGCCGCCCAGCCCCGAAGTGCTGGGGCTCGAGGCCCAGGCGTTCTGGGATATCCTCGCCCGGCAGGCACGGATCAGCGGCATCGTCGAAGGACCCACCTTCGTCTTTGGCAAAGGTCGCGGCGGGACAATCGACCGCCTCGCCCAGTGGTCGCGGCGCGACGGCGTCGAGCTGCGTATCGTCGAGCCGTTTGATGTCGCGCTGCTCGATTGCAGCCTTGTCCCCGTCAGCAGCACGCTGGTCCGCTGGCTCATCGCCCACGGCCGCGTGCGCGACGCCGCCATCTGCCTCGGCCGGCCCGTCCGCCTCGAAGGCCGCGTCGTCACCGGCTTCCAGCGCGGCCGGACGATCGGCATCCCCACCGCCAATCTCGATATCGACGGCCTCGCCGCCGCACTCGGCTCAATAACCGGCTCGCCCGCGCCCGCATCGCTCACCTCCCCGTCATCCACTCCAAGCGTGCTCACACCGGCCCCCGCTTCGGGCGATCCGCCTCTGCTCACCGGCGCTGCGCCGCTCCCGTGCATCCCCGCCGACGGCGTCTACGCCGGGCGGGCCACGGTCGACGGCGTCACCTATGCCGCCGCCGTCAGCATCGGAAACCTCCCCACCTTTCAGACCCGAGCCTGGCAGGTCGAGGCCCACCTCATCGGCTTCTCCGGCGACCTCTATGGCAGGCACCTGGCCATAGACCTGCTCGACTTCCTGAGAGAGCAATGGAAGTTCCCCGGCATCGAAGCCCTCAAACACCAGATCGCCCGCGACATCGCCCAGTGCGCCGCCCGCGCCCGCCTCGCCCCCGAGCGCCAAATCTGCCGCCCCGTAATCTGCCGCCCCGGCCCGGCCGGCCGCCCTCAGCCCGCCCACAACTGACCCCGCCCGCCGACGTGTTCACTCACACCCGCCGCCGCCGCATCATCAATCCCCCCGCCAGAGTCGGCAGGATCATCGCGCCCGGCTCGGGGATGGGGGTGAGGATGTAGGTGGTGTTTCTATTCTGATAGGTGCCCTCGCCGACGATCACGCCTTTCTCGCTGATGGCGTTGGCGGATTGGAGATACCAGCCGTCCGGGTTCTCCACCAGATCATTGAGCCTGTGTCGCTGGCCGTCGATCCACAGCAGGGCGCCGGTGTTGTCATCGCCGACAATCTGCCCCGCGGCGTTCACGTCGCGCGCTACGCCGCCGGTGTTGAAGAGCTCCACATACGGAAGCAGCGTCGCCCAGCCGTCCTGCCAGAAAAACGGGTGAACCTCTCCGTTGATGTCGACGGATCCCACGATGATGCCGTCGGGCGAGATCGCGTTGGCCAACACACGCGTCCCGCCGGCCACCAGAATCGGAATCCGCTCATCGTCGGTCCACAGTTCCGAGGTCGCGAAGTTTAGATCGTAGATCAGGGTCAGCCGTCGGTTTGCGTCGTCCAGCCCGAGGAACACGACATTGCCCTCGCCCGCAGCTCGAAAATCGGGCAATGCCGCCGTTTCGGTCCACAGGATCGGGGCAAGGACCCCGCCGATCTCCACCGCGCCGCCCACGCGTCCGTCCGGCGTGATGAAGCCAGCCCAGCCCTCATACTCGCCGGGCAACGGCACGACGCCGCCGGTCGAGAAAACCGCCGGTACCGAGAAACCGTCATCTCTGAGAAACAACCCCGGCACAACACCAGTGTCGGAAACATCCCGTCCGACACCGCCAACCGCGAGGACCGTGGCTGAGATAGCAGACGTTGAATAGCTCCAAATCACGGCCGAGCCGGTTCCGTTGGTGCCAGTCGCAACGCCAAAGTCATTCACCCCATACACGTACAACAAATCTTCCAAGGGCGACGGCAGCTCGCGCACGTGATACCGCGGCGCCGCCTGAACACTCGCCGCCGCCAGAACACATCCGCCGAACACCGCAACTGCACGCACAGCGACCCCCTCTTGTTATGGGACTGTTTCCAAAACCCTTCATCGGCCACCCGGGCGGTCAACCTGCAACATTGCCCTCAACCCGCCTTCCGCCCCATCAGCGATCCTCTCTGGTCGCCGCCCCGGCCGGTCGCACCCGCCGCTCATCCAACTCGGCGAGCGTCGCCATGCCCCCGGCCGATCCATCGGCTACCATCCCCCCGATGCACCAAGCCAAGCTCGACGACGCCCTCGCCATTCTTTCCCCGGCCGCCCGCGTTTTGGTCACCACCCACATCCGCCCCGACGGCGACGCGCTGGGCTCCACCGCCGCGCTCATCCTCGCGCTCCGCGCCCGCGGCATCTCGGCCGAGGCGCTGCTGCTCAGCAGGATGCCCGGCAAATACGCCTTCTGTTACGAGCAGGCCCAGGTTAACTGGCACGTGGCAGACCCCGATTGGCCGGCGGCGCTCGACCTCGGCCGTTACGACGTCGTCGCCGTCGTCGACACCGGCACGTGGTCGCAGTTGCCGATGCTCAAAGACAAGCTCGCGGCATACGCCGGCAAGACCATCGTCATCGACCACCACCTCACCCAGGAAGACTGGGGAGACCTCCGCGTCGTCGACACCGCCGCCGCGGCCGCCTGCGAACTCATGGCCGAGCTGATCGAGCGGTGGAACATCCCCCTGAGCCCGGCCATCGCGACGTCGCTCTTCCTCGGCCTCACCACCGACACCGGCTGGTTCGCCTTCTCCAACACCCGCCCGGCCACCCTGCGCCTGGCCGCCAAACTCATGGACGCCGGCGTCGACGCCGACCGCATGTACCAGCGCCTCTTCTATAGCGAAAAGGCCAAGCGGCTGGTCCTCCAGGCGCGGATCATGAACAACCTCCAACTCGTCAGCGACCAGCGCGTCGCGGTGATGACCGCCCGACCCGACGACTTCGCCGCCACCGGCGGGTCGGTGCTCGACACCGAGGGCGTCATCAATTGGCCGCTGCAAATCGCCGAGGTCGAGGTCTCGCTCCTGTTTACGCAGACCCCTCAGCCGGAGGGCGCCAAGCCCGAACCGATCAAGGTCAGCCTGCGGTCGAAGGGGACGGTCGATGTGAGCCAGATCGCCCAGCAATTCGGCGGCGGCGGTCACGCCCGCGCCGCCGGCTGCCGCTTCGAAGGACCGCTCGACATCGCCATCGAGCGGGTCATCGACGCGATCGCCCGCGCCGCGGCGACGCCTGTGGCGCAGTAGCCCGCCGGTCCCTTGCGGGCAGGTGCCGGCGCAAGGCGACAACGCTGCGCCAATTCGTTGGCTACGAGGCCTCAGACCCCCAGCGGCGGTGGCGACGAGGCTGGCAACGACTCTGGTGCGGTCGGGCGGTCGGGCGGAGGAAGAAAGACCGGCCGAGCGTGGCAGAAAAAAGAACCCGCCCTGTCGAGGGCGGGTCTTTGGATCTCTTGTTGCGGCAAAGCGCCCGATCGTTACCGGGCCTTGCGGCTTTGGCGGAGGCGATTGACGCCGATGATGCCGAGCAGCGCCAGGCCGCCCAGGGCGGCGGGGGGGAGCGGGACGGGCGCGGGCGGGTTGCCGCCGCCGCCACCGCCGGGGACGGTGATCGGTTCGCTGACGAACCACTCGCTGCCGTCGTTGTAGTTGTCGATCGAGATCACGTGGAGCCCGAGGCGCAGGCCGCCGGTGGCCAGTGATGCCAGCACGTCATCGAAGGTGAAGCTCGTGCCGGTGGACGAGTCAGTCGCCAGGGCGAAGGTGAACGACACCCAGTCGTCGACGCCGTTGAGGCCGTTGACCGGGGCGGGCTTCTTCGAGCCCGAGGCGTAATCGGCGGTGAACGACTGGCCGGGCACGTCGCCGGGCGACGCGCCGTGGACGAACGTCACGCCCGTCGAGCTTTCAATGATCGGGCTGTCGTAGGCGAACACCAGGTTGGGCTTCTTGGCGGTGCCCTTGTTCTCGAAGTGACCGAAGATGTCGAGCATCGCCGGGTTGCCGTCGTCGAAATAGATCTGGGCGACCGACGAGCCGACGAAGTTGGCGCCCGGGGCCGCGGTGTTGGTGAAGGTGAACTTGACCCCGTCGCGGGTCACCCCGGCGAACTGGGTGGTGACACCCGTGACGGTCGCCGTGTATTGGCCGGCCGTGCCCGACGTTGTGCCGTCGGTCATCAGCGACTTGAAACTGATCGTGTTGGCACTGGCCACCGCGGCCGCCGCCGACACCACCATTGCCGAAATAACAGCGCTGAACTTCATCGAGTCTTTTCTCCTGACCCTTCCAAGGTGCATTCCCACAAGCGCAAGCCCCGCAGATGCGACAATACATCACAGATGTGGCCCGGGCCAATATTAAGTTCTTGTCAAAATCGCCGGGCGGATTGCCGGACGGGTAATGCCTCCGCGGGATCGGTGATATTTCTATCCGGGCGGTGTGGTCCGCTTTTGGCCGGTGACATCGCGCGTGCGATTGGCCCAACGGCGCGGTACACTTAGCGCCCCGGACAATCTCACATCGCAGAGAGGCGGTTAACTGATGGCACGCGTTGATCTTGAGCAGGTTGCGAAGGTGTATCCCGGCGGCGTCCGAGCGGTCGATTCGATCGACCTGGGCATCCGCGATCAGGAATTCATCGTGCTGGTGGGCCCCTCGGGGTGCGGTAAATCGACCACGCTGCGGATGGTGGCGGGCCTGGAAGAGATCAGCGAGGGCGTGATCCGCATCGGGCAGCGGGTGGTCAATAATGTGGCGCCCAAAGACCGTGACATTGCCATGGTCTTCCAGAATTACGCCCTTTACCCGCACATGACGGTTTACAAGAACATGGCCTTCGGGCTCAAGCTGCGCGGCATGCCGCGGGCGGAGATCCACAAGCGGGTGATGGAAGCCGCGAAGATCCTCGATATCGAGCACCTGCTCGAGCGCAAGCCCAAGGCGCTGTCGGGCGGACAGCGACAGCGTGTCGCGGTGGGCCGGGCGATCGTCCGCGAGCCGGCGGCGTTTTTGTTCGACGAGCCGCT
>CAZBOE010000069.1:16641-20112 GCA_964493365.1 uncultured Tepidisphaeraceae bacterium
CAAGCTTCGCGTCACCACCCGCGCCGAGATCAAGAAGCTTCACATGCGGCTCAAGACGACCACGATCTACGTCACGCACGACCAGGAAGAGGCGATGACCCTGGGCGACCGGATCGTGTGCATGAAGGACGGCAAGATCCACCAGGCCGATACGCCGCTGCAGACATACCAGAATCCGGCCAACCGGTTCGTCGCCGGGTTTATCGGGATGCCCCCGATGAACTTCTTCGACGGCACGATCCGCCTGGTCGATGGCGAGATGGTCTTCACCGAGGGCAGGCTTGTGAATGCCCGGCCGGCGGGTCGGGGCGCGGTCAAGGCGTCGGATAAGAAAGCGGATGACGAGCCGGTGGTGATGGTTGGCGAATTGACGCTGCCCGACGGCGGGTTTACCATCCCGGTTCCTGCGCGGCTCCGCGAGGTCCTGGCGGGTATGGTCGGTCGGCACGTCGTGTTAGGCGTTCGCCCCGAGCATATTCACCTGACCGAACTCGGCAGCCACGGATCGCCCGTGAAGGTTCGGCTCAAGGTGACCGAACCGCTGGGCAAGGAGATGGACGTTTACATGGCAACCATGCTCAACGATCATGTGGTCGGCCGCGTGGAAGCCCAAGGCGGCTTGCAGATGGATTCTGCAGCCACGGTGTATGTGGACCTGCGTAAGGTCCACTTCTTCGAACCCGGAGAGACCGGGATGAACCTGAGCGCAACAGTCGAGCCGGCCCATGCTCTTGCTTAAAGTGCAACCGCACGGGCCATCTTCTGACGCGGTGTCCGCCGCAATCGTCATCCGGAAGGAGGAGATCGCTCCCCTTGCCGGGTAGGCGTGTTGACGGACGACAGGTTCGAGCTCGAAGCCCCGTGGGCCGCCCGATGTGGTGGCCCTTTTTGTTTGCCCGCGGCGGGCACAGCGTCTGCCGCATGACGTACAACCGAATAGCCCGCACAACCTGATTGCCTTCGGGCGGCGTCGTGCCGCCGGGCGACAAGTGAATAAGAGGACTGACCGAATGAACCAGGAATTGATCCGCATCGTCGACGGCATCGCCCGCGACAAGAACATCGAGCGTGACCAGATCTATCGCGACATTGAACAGGCGATTGCGTCGGCGCTGCGCAAACAATTCAACACCGAAGACACCAGCGAGTTTGCCGTGGCGCTGGATCGCTCGACGGGCGACATCACCGCGACGCGTCAGGGCCAGCCGATGCCGCTGAGCGTGCTGGGGCGCATTGCGGCGCAGACCGCCAAGCAGGTGATGATTCAGCTGATCCGCCAGGACGAGCGCGGCAGCATCTATGAAGAGTACAAGGACCGCGTCGGCACGATCGTCACCGGGACGATCGCCCGCTTCGAAGGCCCGACGATGATCGTGAGCCTGAGCCGAAACGTCGAAGCGATCATGCCGCGGTCGGAGCAGATCCCGGGCGAGACGCATCAGCCCGGCGAGCGGATCCAGGCGCTGGTGCTGGAGGTGCGCGACACGCCGTCGGCGGTGAAGATCATTCTCTCGCGGAGCCACCCCGAGTTCATCAAGCGCCTGTTCGAGCGCGAAGTGCCCGAGGTGGGCGAACGGACGATCGAGCTCAAGGCGCTGGCGCGCGAGGCCGGGCACCGCACAAAGATTGCGGTGGCGTCGATCGACACCAAGGTCGACGCGGTCGGCGCGTGCGTGGGTGTCCGCGGGAGCCGAATCAAGAACATCGTCGAAGAACTCGGCGGCGAAAAGATCGACATTGTCCGCTGGAACGAGTCGTCGCAGATCCTGATCAGCAACGCGCTCAAGCCGGCCGAGGTGGCCGAGGTGTCGCTGTGCTTTGAACTCGGGCGGGCGACGGTGGTGGTCAACGAAGACCAGCTCTCGCTGGCGATCGGCAAGCGCGGCCAGAACGTGCGTCTTGCCGCCCGGCTGACGGGCTGGGATATCGACATCCTCACGCCGGCGGAATTCCAGAAGGGCGTCGAGCGGCTCGACCGCACGCTCAAGACCGTCGAGGGCGTGACCCAGGAGATGGTCGACAAGGTCATCGCGCTGGGTCTGATCGACGTCCGCGACATCGAGGAAGTCGGCACGGGCCCGCTGATGGAAGAGATCGGGATGGAGGAGGAACTGGCCGACCGGGTGATCGACCGGTGCGTCGAAGAAGCCAAGGTGGTTGCGGTCGAGCAGGAAGCCAAGAAGGCTGCGGAGGCGACCGCGAAGGCCGCCGCCAGCGCCAAGGCGAGCGGCACGATCACGATGGACGAGGCCAGCCGGCGGCTCTTCGGGCTTGACAGCACCGAGTCGAGCGACGGTCAGGCGGGCAGCGCCGGCGATGCCAGCGCGAGTGCCGGAGAGGGCGGCGATGCTGAAGCGGCCGATGACGCCGAGTCGTCGTCGATGCCGGGCATGATGGAAGCCTCTTCGGGCGGCGCGCCGGAGGTGACGGTGCACGATCAGTCGCCGGTTGATCCGCGTGAGCTATCGCCCGAGGAACGGGCGGTTCACGAGGTGGTCCCGGTTCAGCAGGAGCAGGGCGGCGAGCCCGACACGAACACGCAGCCCGATTAGGCTATACTCCCGGTGGAGGGGAAGGCGTCGGGCCGATCAGGTCGATGCCGGCCAGCAACACCGGGTGACAATTCAGGATTCAGCGGCTGATCGACCGTGTGGCCGCCCGTGTGCGGCGGGCGGCGCGGCGATGGCCAGGTTTTTCGGAGACCGTTTTGGCAGCTACCAGAGGCATCAGAGTCAATCAGCTCGCGAAAGAGCTCGGCGTTGAGAGCAAGACGATTCTTGCCAAATGCAAGGCCGAGGGCGTTTCTGTCCCCAATCACATGAGTGTGATTTCGCTGGGGCTCGCGGAGTCAGTGCGCGAGTGGTTCAGCACATCGGGCGGGACCGCGGTCGAGACCGCCGCGCCCGTTGCGGTGGAGAAGAAGCCGAGCCGCGTTCGCAAGTCGACGAAGAAGGGGGCTGCCGAACACGATCACGGGGATCATGAAGGGGAGCACGCCGACGAACACGACGACGCGTCCGCCGCACCGGATGCCGATGTCGCGGTCGCCGAGGCGCGCTCGACCGACCCCGCCGATCACACCGCAGGCCATCCCGGCGCGGGCCACGACGACGAAACCACTGGGGCCGAGACACATCCCGGCGAAGCATCGACCACGGCTGCGACCGCGGGCGATGCGGCCGCGTCGGAGACGACCTCGGCCCGTGCGGCCGATCTTTCGGGCGGAACCGATTCAGGTTCGGGCGGCGCGACCTCTGCCGGCTCGGCATCGACCGGACTGGGTTCGCCCGGACTGGCTTCGACAGGACTGGCTCCCGCCGGCTCGGGTGATGGCGCGTTGGCGAGTGGTGCGTTGGCCGCCGACGGCGCGGGTGTCGGCAGCGACACCGCCGGCAGCGGCGCAGCGGGTGTCGTCCCGGGGCCGGGCGTGTTGACGCCCGCGGCCGAGGGGCAGACCGGTTCGACTGCGGC
>CAZBOE010000070.1:0-20074 GCA_964493365.1 uncultured Tepidisphaeraceae bacterium
CTTTGCGCGACACAATGCGCGATCCGCACCCTTAGCTCAATTGGATAGAGCATCGGTCTACGGAACCGAAGGTTTCAGGTTCGAGCCCTGAGAGCTGCGTTCATATCTGACAAGCACTTACAGCCGTCGTGCTGCGGCAAAGGGGAGCCGCATACCTTGCCCCGGATTTCGGCCAATAGGCTCTTCTGCGGGGCGTCCGGGAGGATTTCGGCGGGGACTTGCCCTGTAGCGATTGAAGACCCCGAAGACGGTGGCGTTCCCGCCGGTTACCCGGCCGCGCCTGCCCGCACGCGGGACGGGCCGAAGTGGCTCTCGTCGACCTCCGCCGCGACGGTGCGGATGGGTCTTCGCTTCTCGCAACGCCAGGGTCATGCCGGTGCGATCGCAGAGATGAACACTAACTTTCTCGTGGTCGAAGTATGTTATTCCGCCGATAAGCCCACGGTACTGCTGCTGGTACACCGGCGGGCAGTTGTCTGCAACCCACCCTCAGGGGCCGTGCGTGGATACCCTGTGCAAGTGATGTCGGGATATCGCCGAACAGCGTCGAAGTAACGGCTGGGTTCGCCTGGTCATCGTAGTCTCCCACCACCTGGCTCGGCCGGCCAACCTCGTCAATCGTACAGGTGAGCCTGGCTCGGACCCGGTCGAACCGATTGCGCCTCCAATCGTCTGCTGCCGCAGTAGCCCAGCCGAACACTCCGCGAGAGCCGTCTCACCAGTGTGTGCGATCACGGCGCCTTCTTGCTCCTGCGCATAGGAGCAAGCGGCGTCTTTATAGTATAGTTTATCGCTTCATGGCCCGCCACCGACACCCTCTCAAAGGGAGCATACTTGCAGATCAATAAAAAGATAAACGATGAGATTATACCTGCCAAGGAGCTACCAAACATGGCACCACAAAACAATATTAGCGAGCGTGTCGATCGGTCATGCAGCAGTGGCCCAAAGCGTTGAGCAGACCAGACAATACCGTTTGCTCCTAAGGTAACTGCCATAAGACTTGCGACAGCAAGCAGGAGCGAGGCAAGCGGTGATACAATGGGCGCATTTCCTCTCATACATAACTCCTCATAGCACCTCGATATGCGATACAACAAGCTTAGAACACACTACTTTGATGGGGATATTTTTCCATAGTACTGCAGGCCACTGAAGACAAGGTCTGTCATTTGACCAGATATATAGCCGATTGCTTCAGCGGTAATGGGCTGCTCGACGAGCCGAGCATTCAGGGTGGCCACAACGAAATTTGATACTAACTTCGCAACACCCTTACGCCAATCTTGCCAGTATGTTCCATCAGCGATATCCGATGCCAACTGTACCGTGGCATTGTTCTCCATCATTTAACTCAGATGCCCCGACGAGGTCACATACTGCCAAGCCCGCCAGCCCGCCAATGATCTGTTTAATCAAAGGATTTGTGGGCGGATACGACGAAACAAAATACCTGTATGGATCATACTCGTCAGCCTCCGCCCCATCAACCCAAAGGCGATATTCGCCCGCCCCAATCACGACCCTGACTTCACCGATCACACCCGTTTCAAGCAGATGCGGCCCGTTAACTGTATCGACCTCTCTGTTCTCACTATTCCAAATCCCCACCCACCACGACTCCATCAACTCAGAAGGAACGCCGTGTTGGTACCCACGCCGCTTAAGGGCGTTCCACATCGCGTTCGGCGTGATCGTATTCTTGGAGACAGACCGAATAGAAATCAATGCACTCATGGATTCACGAATGTAAGGATGCCATCGCTGGTGTTGAAGTGATGTCGGCCGGCCCCACGCATCGGACACCTGGCTCTGGCTGAACAGATTCTGGCCTGCCTGTTGAACGGTCAACCGGTCCTCCGGCTGGCCGTCATAGTACCCCTGGCTAAGGTCGTTGTACTCAAAGGTCTTTACCACCTCGCCCGGCAGGGTCAGGCTCGCCAGCCGGCCGTCCGCGCCCCAGGCATAGGTGCTGGCCGCAGGCGATGGCAGCGCTGCGGCGCTAGCACGGTAGGCCGTCACCGAGCCCAGGCGGCCGCGGTCGTAGGTGTAGCCGATGTCGGTCACGGCCGTCTCCGCAGAGGCGACACCGATGCCGGCGAACGTGCGGCTCAGCCGGCCGGCGGCGTTGTAGCGATAGTGGACCGTCCCCCCAGGCCCGGCAATCTGCCGACATTCTCACTCCAGGACAAATGCACCTTTCCTAGCAATCGCTACTACATCCTGCAGCACTTCACGAACTCGGGGCGTCAGGACTAGTGCCGCGAGATCATCGGTAAGTTTAAACGATTCACGCTGCACGTCCCGCGCAAAGTCTTCTGCTATCTGCAACAGCACGACAGAAGCATTTTCGTCCTGAAGAAGTCGTTCAATCGCATTGGCAAGTTCTTTCGCGTCCTGAGCGTCGACTACTTGTCCTTCTGCCAATTCGTAGTTTCCGTCCCATGTACTCAGCTCACCTATCGAAGAAGGTGGCCTCGTTCCGGTTGGTGTCCACCCGTAGCGAGACAATGCACGGAGCAGAGTCCACCACATATAATTAGACATGAAAGCCCGAGATCCATCTACTCCGGTGATGTCCACACTCATATCAGTCCTTCTTGTATCTGTATATTTCACCAACGACTCTCCCGACTGTTAGGTTCGCATCGACAAGACGTTCGTCGAGCTCGCTTTGCCGGATTATATCCTGAGCCGAGAATTAACGACAATCTACGGCAACCTCAAAGCATCAGGTGATGTCTTCGAACAGGAGAACGCCCTTGATGTAGCCCTCGGGGCGGGAGACGGCGTTTTCCATCGCCTGTTGCACATCAACGGCGCTGTGGCGGTGGGTGATCAGGGGGGTGAGGTCGAAGACGCCGCGCTCCATGAGCGTGACGGCACGGGCGAGGTAATCAAGGCGGCTGTCGGTGACGACGGCGGGGCCGGCGTTGATCACCTGCAGGCCCCGGAGATGCCAGTCGCCCAGGTCGATCGGCAGGGGCTTGTGGTGCCAGGCAAAGATCATCAGCCGGCCGCCGTCACGGACGAGCGCCGACGCCGTCGCCAAAGCGGGCGACGCGCCGGAGCATTCGAGGACCAGGTCGAACGATCCGCGGCGACGCATGAGTTGCTCGGCGGCCGGGGTGTTCCATAGCACGGTGTCGGTCGTCCAGGGTCGGGCGATGTCGAGCACGGCGGGCCTGGTGTCGCAGGCAACCAGCTCGGCCAGCGGGCAGCGGGCCAGGCCCTGGAGGCACAGCACGCCCATGAAGCCGGCGCCGATGACGGCGACGCGGTCGCCCGGCTGGATACCCGCCACCGCCAGCGCAACCGTGGCGCATTCACACGGCTCGGCGAGGAAGGTCGAGGGATCGGCCGGCGGACGCGCGAGCCGTGGGGCAGCGCGGGCGCTGCGGTTCCAGAGCGTGGCCCATTCGCGGCAGACAACCCAATCGCCCTCGCGGTGGGTTGTCACGCCTCGGCCGACCTTGGTGACCACGCCAATGCCTTCGTGCCCCACGATCCGCGGGAGCGGCCAGCGGTGTGTCTCGACACCGGTGAACAGCGACACCTCGCCCATGCAGATGCCATTGGCGACACAACGCACCTGCACCTGGTCATCGCCCGGATCGGCGATGTCGATCTCGCGCAGCTCGGCGCGGCCGGGCTCGGTGAAATAGACGGCTTTGGCGTTCATGTGTGCTCCGTGGCCGACGGCACAACGGGGATGAGGCCGCGCTTCCACAGGCGCACGGCGAGCCGCGCCGCGGCATCGTCCGCGAGCGTGTGCAGGGGCGGGGCCATCTGGGCCGAACACAGCCCCAGCAGGTGGGCCGCGAATTTGACCTGCTTGAAGACGATGTTGGCGTTGAGCGGCGAGGGCGGCTCGAAGAGCCCGCCGAACCCTGCCGCCAGCGACGAAGCGCCTGACACGTCGCCGCTTCTGGCGGCCTCCCAGCAGGCGACGACCTCGCGCGGCATGACGACGGCCGCCCCGCTCACCGCGCCGGCAAGCCCCTGCGCCGCCAGGTCGACGAGGTTTCTCTCGCCGCCCAGCAGAACGGCAAAATCGCCGCGGCCCCGGGCGATCTCGAGCAGCGAGGCGAGATAACGGTCATCGCCCGAGGAATCCTTGATGCCGATGATTCGCTCGTGCTGCATCAGGTCGGCGACGGTTTCGATGTCAATGCTGCATTTGCAGTAGAACGGATAGTTGTAGAGCACGATGGGCAGCCGCGAGCGGTCGGCGATCTGGAGCATCCACGTGCGCAGTTCGGCCTGCGTGGGCGGGAAGTAGTATGGCGGCATGAGCGACACCGCCTCAGCGCCGGCGTCGGCCGCGGCGTTGATGTTGTCGCCGACGTCATCGATCGCGCAGCCCGTGACGCCGACGATCAAGCGTGCGCGTCCGTCGACGGCGCGGGCGAAGGCGCTGCAGCATCGGGCCCGCGCCGTCTGCGAGAGCGAGGCAAGTTCGCCGGTCGTGCCGAGCGCGAAGACGCCGCTGACGCCGCCTTCGATGACATGACGACACAGTCGCTCGATCGCAGCTTCGTCGACCGTGCCGCCAGCGGCCAACGGAGTCGGCACGGGCGGGATGATGCCGCCGATGACGGCAGACCGCTGCGGGGCCTGGGCCGCCTGGATAGGTCGTTGCTGGACAGGTGAGCCGGTCATTTCGGAGCGGTGATCGGGGAGGTGATGGGGCCTGTTCTGCTGGTTGATCGGTCGGCGGCGTGCCGACGGGGTATCGTGGAGGCCCGTCGCCACGGCGTCGGCCGCGTGGGCAACGACGTCGAGCGCGTTTTCTGCTTAACGGCCGAAGTTTTATTCGAATACGACGTGCGACACCCGACAGGGTCAGGGCGACACCCGACAGGGTCAGGGCGTCGGCGTGGCCGGCGCCTCGGGCACGACCATGTCGAATCGAACGACGCGCGGCTCGAGCACTTGCCCCGGCCGCTCGATCTTCTCAACAAGCAGCCTCACCGCTTGTCGACCCATCTCCGCGTTGGGGACGATCATCGTGCGGCAGCGCTGGACGTTGGCCAGGCGAACCGGCTCGTCGTTGAAGGTGGTGATCGTCAGATCCTGCTCGTATTGGAGCCCTGCGAGCAGCGCCGCGATGTAGAGCGGCGAGCCGGAGGTTGTGCTGTAGGCGACAAACGCGGTCGGGCGGCGTCGCTGGGCGAGCATCCGCTGCGCATGCGGCAGGCGCTGATCGAGCGGCAGCTTCTCCGGAAACTCAATCGACACGGGCTCGAGGCCCGCGTCTTCCATGGCGCGGAGAAATCCCGACCGGCGATCCTGCACGCTGTAATGCGCCTGGGCATAGTCGGCATGGCCGTGCGCGTAATCGACATAGGCGATGCGCTTGTGGCCACGCCGAATCAGGTCGGCTGTCGCATCGATCGCCGCGCCGGCTTCGTCGGGATAGACACAGTCGCCGCGTTGCCGCGAGTTGATCCAGATCGAGGGCAGCTCGTGCTTGCGCACCAGATCGACCATGGCCGGGGGGA
Source organism: uncultured Tepidisphaeraceae bacterium (assembly GCA_964493365.1). Classification (GTDB taxonomy): domain Bacteria; phylum Planctomycetota; class Phycisphaerae; order Tepidisphaerales; family Tepidisphaeraceae; genus CAZBOE01. The sequence goes on from CAZBOE010000070.1 coordinate 5,505, forward strand.
TGTGATGGTGATAGTTGATGAGGATGCCGTCGGCGGCCCATTCGCGGAGAATCCGCGGCACATACGCCTGGTCGACCAGTTTCTCATCGGGCAGCTGTGCGATGGCGAGCTGGAGGTCTCGGTCGCTGAGTTCCGACTCGACGCCGTGCAGCAACTCGGGGGGCAGGTGGCTGAAGCTGGGGTTGCTGGCGATCAGCAGCGCGACGGTGCCGCTTCGGCCTGTTCGCGTGGCCCGCGCGAGTGCGTTGGGTCGATAGCCCATCTCCTTGGCGGCCGACAACACGCGCTCGCGGGTCTCGACGCGATAGAGGTGGGCCTTGGCGCCCAGAATCGCGCTGACCGTTTGCGTCGATACGCCGACGCGGCGGGCGAGTTGTTCGAGGGTGACCGGCATGTTGGGTCGCTTGGTCTGCTTCTTCTGCGGCATATCGCAGATAGTAATGCCCGATTCGTCTTCACACACCGCCGAACTGACACCCGGGCAACCGGCCGCAGCGGATCCGCCCGGGCGGCTGGGCTTCGGTGGCGTCCTCGATCACCGGCCCAGGCGGGCCGCCGCCCGACCGCTCCGGGCCACGGGGTGGCGGGAAATCACCGCCAAATCACGGCTCCTGGGGCGTGACAAAGAGCGTCGCTCCGCCACCGGCGGCCGACCGCTCGAGCGTCGTGACCGTGTCGCCCTGCCGATGGCGGACCAACCGATCAAACGGGAGGTTGGGGCCCCATGAGATATAGGTGGCGCTCATCCTGCCGCCATCGACCTCAAAGAGGGGGGGCCGGTCGGCCGGGTCAAGACCGCCTCGAACGAGATCCTCGGCATCCCAGTTCTGGCGATAGGTGCCACCGAGCAGCTCGGTCGAGCCGCCGATGGTGCGGATCTTGGTGGCAAAGTCCTCCGTCTTCTGCCCCAGAATCCAGACGGTCGAGCCGATGTTGTCGATGTTGAGCGCGCCGGCGCCGCCGGCCTCGGTGTTGAGATCCCGCCCCCAGGCGTGGATGCCGCCCTCGAAGCGCATCGCCCCGACGACACTCTCCATGAACACCTTTCCGCCCGCGGCCGCGGGGGTTGAGGCATAGGTGAGGCCCGCGTGGCGGATCACCACCGACCGCCTGGTTTCCTGCTGCACGCTGATCCGCGTGTCGGAGCCGTAGGCGCCGTAGATTCGCTCGATCAGCACGACCGGGGCGTCGCCGTCCTGCACGACGATGGCCGGACGATCGCCGGTGCGCAGATCGACTGTGCGCACGCCCGGCGCTGTCAGTCGGCGGATCTTGTTGCGGAGGTAGACCGTGTGGTGAATCGCGCCGTCGGTGATGAGCACATCGACCGCGCCTGCGTCGATGGCTGCCTGCAGGGCCTGGCTGATGTCGCCGCTGCCGCCCACGACGGTCCACTCCGTGGCCCGCGGATAGGGAATCTCGGGGCTTTCTTCGATCGGAAGGTTGAGCGTCCGCGGGGCCGAGGTGTCTCCGGGCATCTGCCGGACGGCACCGACCACCAGCTCGTCGATATCGGGCGAGCCGTGAGGCTGATCGAGGCCCTCGCCGCTGACCGACGCGGCAAACCCGCTGGTCTTCACCGCCCGCGCCAGCAGCCCACCGCGCTCGATCTGGATGGCGCTTTCGCCGCTGCCGGAGAGCGTGCTGTCGATAAGAACGGTCTGACCCGTCACGCGCACGGGCAGGTCGACATCGTGCGTCTGCAGCTTGCGGATACTGACCGTCGGGCTCACCACGCCCACCCGGGCATTGCGCACGGTGATGTGTTCGAGCGTGACGTAGTTGCTGACGTGCGTGAGCGACACCCCGGTCTCAAAGCCATCGACGGTGATGTATCGCAGGCTGCCCGGGCCGACATCCCAGTCGCGGCAGGCCAGGCCGATGTGCCCCGGGCTCGCGGGATCGACGGCGCGGATGACCACGTCCTTCACGCAGCCCGAGTTGTTGGTGTGGTAGCTCAGCCCGATCGCGCCGGGGTTGCCCCGGCCGATCTCGATCGTCAGGTGCTGCAGATACTGGTGCATGTTCTGCTCGCCCTGCTGGCCGGGCGGCAGCGTCTGGATGAACACCTTGGGATTCGCCGGGTCGGCAAAGCCGGGGGCGTTGTCGGCCAGCCGCAGAATGCTCGACGAGGCGCTGTGGCCGACAAGGAACACCCGCTTTTTCCTCGAGGTGTTTTTGCCGAACACCAGCGCGTCACGCACGAGATACGTGCCGGCCGGGATGTAGATCGTGCGGGGCTGATCGGCCTCGATGGCCTTGCGGAAGGCTTCGGTGTCGTCGGTGACGCCGTCGCCGACGGCGCCGAAGTCGGTCTTGATGTTGGCGGCCCCGACCTTGGCGGGCAGCTCGTAAACCGGCTCAAACCCGTGCACCTCGGCGATGCTCGCCGCCCGCGCCGGCGCAGCCGGGTGGGCGGCCAGCCAGGCCACGGAAACCAACACCGCCACCGCAAACCGCATTAACTGCATGACATGCTCCACTTCTGATCAGGCCGCCGCGATCGGGGTCGAAGCCCCCGCGGGATACCGGACAAGACACCTGCCGACGCCCGCGGCGTCAGACCGCCGAACACCGGTTCCCTTGCTCGAACCTCGATCAGCGGTTATTATGAACGTTGATATGCCTCAGTCACATCATTTCCGCGCCAGCCCGTTAAGTCAACCCTCCCCTACGGTGCCCGTCGTCGAGGCCTCGGTCGGGGGTCTTTCTGGCGTTGGTGCGGGCGGGGGCGCCGACGTCTCGAGCGCCGCCACAGACCGAGCCATCCGTCCGCCGGGCGTGGGTGAGGTTTTTGACTGGGGCCGGCAGGTGCTCAAAGACCCGCAGACCGGCCGCGAGATCTGGCAGCTCACCAGCGGCACCTCGACCAATCACGCCCCGTACATGTATTGCCAGGCGTTTGACGCCGACGAGCGGCATGCGATTGTCAGCTCCGACCTGACCGGGGCGTTCGAGCTTTACCGGGTCGATATCCACACCGGCCGAGCCGCCCGGCTCACCGACCTGCGCGGCATCAACAACCTGATGATCCGCGTCATGCCCGACGGTCGGTCGGCCCTCGTATCCCGCGGGGCGCGGTGTTACCGCGTTTCGCTGGTCGACGGGCGGGCCGAGGTGGTGATGGATCTGACCGACTGCGGCGTTGCCGACGATGACAACAACTGCACGGCCGCCCTCAGCGGCGACGGCACCTGCATCGCCGCCCTCGCGACCGCCGCCGACGGGCGCACGATGATCTGCTACAAATCGCTGGCCTCGCCCGCGGTGCATGTCGCCCATGTCTTTGCCCAGGGAGAGGTGGTCTGCCACCTCAATTTCTGTCCGGCGGACAACAACCTGGTGAGCTATGTGATGCTGCCCGACCGGCAGGACAACATGGCCCTGCCCAGCGACCAGCGCGCCCGGGCCCGCACCCTCGACCTCGCCACCGGACACATCACCCCCTTTCTCATCGCGCCCCTGGGGTTTCGGTGCACGCACGAGTATTGGTCGCCCGACGGCCAGTGGTTGTACACGCATGTGAAACATGTGCCCGACTGGACGCCCGCTTCGATCGGGAGAATGCCCCGCACGGGCGGGCCGCTGCAGATCCTGTTCACCTGCCCTCACCGCAAACTCGGGCATTCATCGGTCAACTCCGCCGGCACCCATGTGGTCACCGATAACCAGGAGCCGATCCGCAATGACCTGCTGCTGATCGACATCCGCACGGGCGTCGCGTCGACCCTCTGCTGGCCCAACGCGTCGGGCAAACCCCACCCCAACCACGTGCACCCGGCCTTCAGCCGGACGGGGCGGTATGTGATCTACACGTCCGATGCATCGGGCTCGGCACAGGTGTTTGTGGTGCCGCTGTCGGACAGCGACCTGAAATAGCCCCCGCCCTAAGGCTGCAATACACGCGTGGCCGACGTCGCGCGGGCGTGCTGCCCTACCGTGCCTTGTGCCTTTACCGCCCCGGCGTTGACTGCTGAAGTTGCCCGTCTCGCCCGTTCTCAGCCGAACTTTTCTGGCGGGGCCTGCGCCGTCGCCTTTTGGCGCGGCTTTTCCACCGGTCTTCGATTCGGCCTATTGCCTGGGCCTCTCAACCGGGCTCCGGCCGGCGCGGATGGCATCGAGCCACTGGCCGGTACGGTCGTCATACACCCGAAACGGGCCGTGATGATTGGCGTGGGGCACCACGATCAGCTCGACCGGCCCGGCAAGATGGTTGACGATGGCAAACACGCCCGGTGAGGGGCAGACCGTGTCGACCAGGCCCATCGCCACCAGCGACGGCACCGTCACGCGCGACGCGAAGTTGACCGCATCGAAGTAGCGACTGGTGTTCATCACGGCCTCCACGTTCTGCCCGCGCGCCAGGCCATTCCAATAGGGCCACCCCTCGGCGCGGTTGGCGCTGCCGGCAGTGGTGTCGCCGCCCGCGGGCACCGCCGCCATCACGGCCGTCACTTTCGGGTGAAGCGCCGCCGCCACGATCGACTGCAACCCGCCCTGGCTGGCGCCGGTCACAACGATGATCCGGCCGTCCCAGTCGTCGCGGGTGGTGAGATACTCCACGGCCCGGTGACACCCCAGATACATCCGCAGGAAATAACTCTCGTCGCGGCTCTTGTTGCCGATGGCGATGTATTCCGCCAGGCCGTCGCGCTCCTTCTGCTGATAAAACGCGGGCTCTCGGTCAAACGGCAGGTCATGCGCCATGATGTTGAGGGCCAGCCAGCCGTTGCGGGCCCGCCAGTCGACCCAGCCGCGATCCAGCCCGTAAACCCCGGCCCACTGGAACACCACAATCGCGGGGTACTTTCCGCTCCCCTGCCGCGGACGGGCCAACTGCCCGTAGACGTGTGTGCCGTTGATGTTGTCGAGGCGAACCTTGAAGTAGTCGATTGACGTGTCGCCCGTGTCGACCGCCTCGACCACCGGGTTGAGCGGAATCCGCTCCAGCCGCGCGACCTGGTCAGCCCAGAATGTGTCGAAATCATCCGGCCGATCGGACGACCGGCCTATCTTCTCTGGCGAGAATGCGGCCCCGGCAAGCCCCTTGATCTTCTGATCACCCACGACCGTTTCGAGCTCGACCAGAAGCGTGCCCGGCTGATCGAGCTTGGCCGTTAGACTGGCGCTGACGACGCCAGTTTTGTCAGAAGGAACCATGCGCACAACACCCGCGCGCACTTCGGTTTTGCCATCGCGCTTGATCACAAAACGAAGCTCGGGCTGCTGATCGCCGGCATCGGCCGGCAGCGGAAGCTCGATCGTCCAGCTCACCTCCTGGCCGGCCGCGTAGATGCCGTCCGATGCCGACTGCGACACCGAGAAGACCGGCGTCGCCCCTGTCGCGGGCACCGTCGACGCCAGAAGCAACATCCATCCCACCGCAGCGCGCCAAGCCACTCGCGTCATAGATCAACCCTCGAAGGTGCGGACGACACACCGCGCCGTCCCTCTATCGCCGGGATTCGGCGACTATTCGAGGCTTATAGATCACCTTGCGCGAGGGGTAAATCGCGAAATGAGAACCCGCGATTTATCACAACAATCCGATTGGCTCACAGCTTGGCTCACTTCGGTGGCCGGCGTCAGGCCCGACCGACGCCACGCCGCGCGCCACGGATCGCTCAGCAAAACTCGACGAGCCCAAGCCGTTCGTACTGCTCAGGCGGCGCGTCATAGCGGCGCATCAGGTCAACCATGGAGCCGATCATTCGACGCTCGAGAGCCGGATCGTCGATCGAGACGAGCTGACCCGGATCGGTATGCAGGTCAAAGAGCAGGTCGCGTTTCATCATTGGGTCGGCCGGCGCCCAGCTCGGCCCCGGCGCGTCGATCTTGAGCGTCTGCAGCCCCTTGGTGAACGAAAACGGCTCGGCCAGCCCGACGGTGCGGCGCAGGTCTTCCACGCCAAACATCGAGCTCATCCGGGTGGGCATCAGTGTGTATTCGTAAAGCGGCGTGTTGTCGGCACGAGCGCTCCGCATGTAGACGTAACGCCCGTCGGTGACGCTCACCGGCCTGCCGTACGATCCGAACAGCCCGGCGGTGCGGACCGGCGCGTCGTGCGCGATCGTGTCGGCCAGCGGCACGCCGAGCATATCGGGCGGGCGATCGAGCCCGAAGAAGTCGAGGATGGTCGGGGCGAGGTCGATGTTCTGCACGAGCGACGAACGGCGCTGGTCGACCTGCCTCGAGCGCGGATCCCACACAAACAGCGGCGTGCGGGCAACCTCTTCGTACATCGGGCACCACACCTTGCCCAGCATCTCGCGCTCGCCGAGCAGGAAACCGTGGTCGGTGTTGACGATGAGCATCGTGTCGTCCCACAGCGACAGCTCATCGAACCAGTCGAGCACGTCTCCGAGCCGCGCATCACACATGGACAGCAGGCTGGCGTATTCAAACCGGAGGTGTTCGATCTGCTCGTCGGTCAGGCCTTCCCGGCGGCGGTATGGGGGCCAGTCGAAGTGCAGGCCGCCCGACGCGCGGTAGCGGTTGTAGTGGTCGGCATACAGATCTTTATATCGGCGCGGGCTGTAGAACGGCTCGTGCGGGTCGAAAGTTTCGACCTGCAGAAACCATCGGTCCTCCCCGCGGTTTTGCCGCAGGAATCGCCCCGCCGCCTCGAAGCAGCGGCTTTGCGGCAGTTCGTGTTCCTCACGCAGGTGGGAGCGGTTGACCCAGTCCTGCCGCCAGAGGCGGTTCCCGCTGCTGCGCGGCGCGACGCACGGGGGAATCGCGGGATCGGCGACCTGCCCGATCCACGGATCGCCCTCCTGCCCGCGGAAGAATTCCCACGTGCCGTAGCGGGTGTGATAGGTGCAGCCGCCGTCTTCGAAGTAGTGGTAGTGGTCGGTGATCAGGTGGGAATGAATGCCGCCGTCACGCAGCAACTGCGGCATCGAGTCATCGAACGGTTCGAGCGGCCCCCAGCTGCGGTGGAGAAAGTTTGGGCGCCCGGTGTGCAATTCTCTCCGGGCAGGCATGCACGGCATGGAACAGACATAAGCCGTGTCGAACGTCACGGTGCGACGGGCGAGGCGGGTGAAATTGGGGGTATGCGTCCAGCGACACCCATAGGGCTCGAGCAGATGACGACAGAGTGTGTCGAACATGACCATCACGCATTTCATGGATCGTCCTCCGTGCGGTCAGGGTAGAGGTAGTGGGCGCAGATCAACAGCGATGGTCAGGGCGGGTGTGGAAACCGCAGCGGAAGATTGACGACCATCCGGGCGGCAGGCCGCCGTCCGCTGGCGAGCCGACGTCAGCGAGGGTCAGAGCCATCGATCTGCCGGGTGCGGATGCGCAGGTTGGCGAAGGTCATGGCCGTCTTGTATTTGCACCGCAGCGCCACCCGGCCGAATGAGAGCACCGGACCGTTGTTGGTGTCGGGCCTGTCGAGCACATCAAAGATCTGCACATCATCGACCCACCCGCGCAACCGCGAACCTTCCTGCACCCACCGCAGGCGATGCCACGTCTCCTGGCTCAGGTAGTCCGGCCGACACTGATAGGCGAGCCCCGCCATCCACGGATTCTTGACGACCAGGTGGCTCTGCACGTCGTTGCGGCAGTTGTCGATCTCGCGGAAAAACTCCCAGTGATAGTTCCTGACATTCTCCCAGCAGACCATGCTCATCTCGCCGCCCGTGCGGAGCGGGTGATCTGCCATGAAGTCTTCCCGCTGCATGCCGCTCGCCTGGATCATCACCAGCGCCAGCCCGTTGCGACGGTGGAGCTTGAAATCGAACTCGACGCAGATGTCGCCCTCAAACGCGCGGTCGGTCCAGAAATAGTTCTCGATCTTGTTGGCAGTCCAAGCGCCGGCAAACCGCGGCGGCTCGGGCGGCGTCTCGACGCGCAGGCCCTCCGGCGTGACGCGATGCGCCGTGGTGTCGCCCTGCACATAGAGCCGGGCGAGGTCGGCCTCGGACGTGAGCGGAAGAAACAGTTGCTCGCGCCAGCCTTCCGCGGGATTCTCCGGATGTGTAGGCAGATGGTCGCCGACATAGACCCTGCGCAGCGCCGCGTCCAGCGACGGATCGTGGCCGGCCGACTGCTCCCGATAAAGCTCGGCGGCCGAGGCGTCGTCGAGCGGCGCATCGAGCAGGCGCAATTCCGAAAGCGCGAACATCGTGCTGCCGGCATAGAGCGTCGGGCCGCACGGGCTGTTGACCGGGCTTTCGACAAACGGCGACGATGCCGTCACGCGAATGCCATTGACCCACATCCGATAGCGCCCCGCCGGGCGATCCCACGACAGCGCGATCTGGTGCCACACGCCGGCGTGAAAGTGGAAGTGATCGGGCGCAATGATCGCCTTGTATCCCGGCGGCTCCTTCGCGGCCATCGGCATGAACTGGGCCGTGAGATTCCGCCACCAGTCGCAGGTATAGCGAAGATGAAAGTTCGCCTCTTCGCGGTTGCGCAGGTCGGTCCGGTCGGAGAGGATCGGGAAGACAAACCAGTCGGCCTCGTGCTTGTGCAGATGCGCCAGCGTGTGCGCAGGCTGCAACTCTTCGACAGCCAGCACCCAGAGCGACAGCGCGCCGCGGTCTCCGGTCAGCGGCCCGGCGGGCATGGCAAACCGCGTATGAATGCTCTGGGCAATCACCCCGGCCCGGCCGCCGCGCTCATAGCGCCGCCAGCGACCGGCCGCGCTCGCGGCATGGTGAAGAAGGCTCGATATCGTGCCCGGGTCTGACATGGTCTTGCCTGACGGACGTGCGCAGAGGTGAAGGCGGCATCCGTGTCGCCTACGTGAGAGGCGACCGAGACAGCCGGCATCGACACTCCGCCCAAGCAGCCTACCCGACGGTGATATGAACGTCAACATCAGGCTTTTGCGGCACCGAGCCCACCCGCAACCAGTGTGGCACCGCGCAGCACCGCACCGCACGTACCGCGCCTGCACCCACCACATGCCCCACACCGCGCCAGCGTTGACCGCGCATGGTTTCACCGCGCCGGCGTTCACCGGCGTGGCGTTCACCGGCGTGGCGTTCACCGGCCTGCCGTTCACCGCTTCGGCTCGGCCGGCATGTTGGCCTGGGTCACCGCTTCGGGCGTGAACACCCGATCGATGTTGTTCTCCGGCTTGGTGTAATCGACGAACACGTTGGGGTCGGTCCGATACAGGAACTCTTCGACATTGGTGTAGCCGTCTTTGTCGCTGTCGGCCGGCCCGTCGGACGCGTCGCCCGGGTTGAACCCGTGCGCCGTCTCCCACGCATCGGGCATCCCGTCGAGATCGGCGTCGGTCACCGGCGCGGCGCCCCCGCGCACCGGAGGCGTGTCGGTGTCGTCCCACGGGATGTACTGCTCCATCCGGTTGTTCTGATTGCCATACGGAGCCCACTGGTCCATCGTCTTGCGATAGGCCGGCAGCTTGCTCGCGTCGCGCGTGAGCATGTCGATGAAGAAACGGTCGGTCGCGTCGCGCACCGGCAGGCTCGCCCCCACCGTCGGCAGCAGCACCTCAAACAATCGCTCGGCGGGCGTGTGTGTCAGCGGCATCGTCGGATACCCGCCGCGCAGATACCGCGTCGGGCCCTCCACCATCACCTCATACGGCCCCACCTCGCTGCCCTTTCGGCGGATGTTCCCCTCCGCCCACACCGCCTCGTTGGCGTCGAAGCTGTAATCCTCCAGCCCGTCGGGCATATCGACGATGTAGTTGTGCGTAAACTTGAACCGGCTTTGCGGCCGCAGCGAATGCCCGCTGCGCAGGTTCGCCATGATGTTGTAGCTCCAGTCGATCAGGTCACAATCGACCTCGGGGCTGCGGCTCAGCGTGTTGTAAAACAGGTTGTGGTGAAACGCCCCGTATCCGCCCACCTCCGGACCATACGGATGTGCGCTCAGCCCCGCCAGCCCCGGCCCCAGCACACAGTTCTGAATCGTAAACCCGTGAAACGTCGTCCCGTTGCCGATGAACCGCAGCGCCTCGTCCGAACCAAACGCAAAACTGTTGTGGTCGAACATGATGTGCTCGAGGTTGCCCTCGGTGTTCATCCCGTCATCCTTCATCGGCGGGCGCAGCCGATAGCGCATGCCGCGGATGATCACGTTGCTCGCCCGCATGTTGAGCCGCCCGTGAATCTCCACCCCTTCGCCCGGCGCGGAATAGCCCAGGATCGTGCAATCGGGCTCGGTGATCCACGACGGCGCAGCGCCGTTGCCCATGTTGGGGTCGGGCAGCTTGATCTGCCCGCTGACGTTAAACAGGATGATCCGCGGGCCCTTGGTCTGGATCGCTTCGAGAAAGCTCCCCGGCCCGCTCGGGTCGAGCGTGGTCACATAGATCACCTTGCCGCCCCGCCCGCCCGTCGCCAGCGCGCCGGGGCCCTGGGCGCCCGGAAACGCCGGGATGTATCCCCCCGGCATCGGCTTGGGCCCGCCCGAGATGATCAACCAAAAGAACGCATCGTGCGGAAACCGCGTCTCGGCCTCGGGCGCAAAGTCGCGGATGTAGATGTACAGGCCGTCGTTGATCTTCGCCCCGAACTGCCCATAGACCGGGTTGTCGATCACATGAGCCCCATGGGCCTTGTGCGCCTCGACCATCTGCATGATCCGCCCGACCACCTCCGCTCTGACCTCCGGCAGCGGCGTGCCGGGAAGGTGCTTCTTCGCAAGCTCGTTGAGCTCCGGGTTGAGCTGCGTGCGCCGGTTGCTCGCGGTCTTGGCGCGACGATCCCACAGCTCCTTCAGCGCCGCGTGGGCCGCGGGATCATCCGTTCCGCCGAAGAAAGTCCGGAACAGCATGTTGTCGCGCCCGGTCCCGGTCTGCACGGGGTCAAACTGCACAGGCCCGCGGTTGGGCAACTCGGCAAACAGATCCCACTGAGTCTGATATTCGAGCACCACCGCGGGCGTCTCGGTGGTCGTCTGCGTCCATAGCTGCACCCGCACCGGCCGCGTCTGACCCAGCGACCGGAACCCCACCTCCGCCAGCCGCTCGCGCAGCGCCGCCTCAAACGCCGGGCTGTCGGCCAGCGCGGTGAAAAACTCCTTCGACACCACATCCATCAGCGTTGCGCCCAGCTCCCCCGACCGAAGCCGCGCCGCAAGATCATCGCCCATTGCATTGCCGCCCGCGCGCCGGTCGGCCGGCGCCGCTTCGGTCACGCCCTGCTGCGCGCTCGCGGGAGCCGTCCACGCCATCATGCCCACAAGAGCCGCCGCACAAGCCAACACCATCGACCGACGAAGCACGCTGTTCATACCGAGTCTCCGCAAAAAGATCTGACAACCCGCGCTACACCACCGCCCCATCGGCGCGATATCGCCTCATCCCGCGTCGTCACGCCGGGGCGAGGCTTTCTGCTTGTTTCCGTCTTTCGGCTCGTCACCGTCCCGGGCCGCCTCCGCGTCGCCTTGTGTCACCCTGGTGTGACGGCCAATCACCGCGAGCGGGTTCCATTGGTCGGTGCCGGCCAGCCACGCTTCGACGGTGTACTGCTCCGCCTCGGGCTGGCTCAGCCGCTTTGCCCACGCCACGCGCTTTCCCGCCGAGCCCGGGCCACTGTTGCCAAACTCGGCGAAGTGGCAGGTGGTGTGATGGTCATTGCCCGACCACGCAGACCAGCCCGCCGGGTTGATCACTTTGTCCAGACGGCTGTTGAGAAAGATGGCGGTCGAATACGCCTGCCACGGTCGGCCGAGATACACGCTCTGATCCGGCGCCGAGCCGGTCACGATCACGCGGTGGAAGACAAACCCGTTGTCGTCTTTCGCGCCTTCTTTACCCTGGGCCGTCACGTATCCGCCGGCCACGGAGTAGAACGTGCACCGCTCAAACCACGCCTTGCCCTGCCCGTAGACATAGTCGACCGCCCCTTCGACGTGGCAATCCTCGAAATAGCTCCGCCCCTTCTCGGCCCTCAGCGTGTCCTGCCAGCCCACGAAGCGGACGCTGCTGAACACCGCCCGATCCGCCCTGACGTACATCGCCAGCGCGACCTTGCCCTTCCCGAACGTGTTGGCAAACGTCAGGTTGCTGGCGAAGAAATCCGATGCCGTCACCGCCGCGCTGGCGTTGGCAAGACGGTTGCCGGGCTGCGCCGCCTCATGAAACCGCAGGACGGTCTTCGTGGCATCATCGCCCATGCCGATCAGCGACACGCGCGGCTTGTTGATGTTGATCTGCTCGGTGTAGGTGCCCGGCGCGATCTCGATGACATGACGCCGCAGCGCCGCCTCGCCCGCCGCTTCCGCAGGCACCGCGTCGATCGCAGCCTGAACGCTCTGATACTGCCCCGCCGGCCCGACCGTGATGACCACGTCCGCCTGCGCCAAACCCCCGGCCCCGAACTGGCTAGCGCCAGAATGTGGGGAGCCAGAATGGGTAACGCCGGAGATTGCCGCGCCGGTGTGTGCTGCGCCGAGTTGTGCTGCGCCGGAGCGTTTGCCCACGGGTTGGTCGGCCCACGTGTGTTCATCCGACGTGTGTTCATCCGACGTGTGTTCATCCGACGTGTGTTCATCCGACGTGTGTTCGGCACAGACGGCGCCCGCCCCAACCAGGCCGCACGCGACGGCAACGAGCAGATGGGCGGCCTTCACCCGCGCCGCCACCCAGGTAAGGAACATCGCCGACCGACTTGCCACGCAACACACCGCCTCGAAGTGATGGGCTTTCGCGCCAGAGCGCCAGGCAGGCCGAGCCAGCAGCGCCGCAATCTCGCACCGCCGGTCGGCATCGCGCTCGAGTCGAACCATACCCCCCACCGCCACTCGATCAACCTCGCAACCTATGGGGATTGGTCATTCCCCTTGCAGATTGCGCCGCCGGGCCTGGCGGGCCGAATGGCAGGGCGCATCAGCCCGATGGCTTCTCAAGGCGAACACGCGGCCGAACGTCTCGCTTCGCCTGAGTTTGCGCCGCCACGTCGCAGGCATGGCCGCGCCGACGCAGAGGGTCAGCGCTTGCCCTTTTTTCGCATCAGGCTTGGGCAGACCAGGAGTGTCAGCGGGTTTTCCACCTGGTGCTCGGCGGCCATGGCCTTGAGCCGTCTGACGTCGCGGCGGGTCAGCTTGAACTCCTTGGCAAACGCCTTCACAAGCTTGTCGGGGTGCGCCTTCGACGGAGCCGCCTTCGCCTTGGCCGCGCCGTTCGATTTGCCGTTCTCGGAGCGGCTGTTCCACCACATCAGCACCGCCACCACCACCAGCAGCGACGCCAGGAACAGCACCATCACCGTCGGGTCAGACGACTGGCCGCCCACGCTGTTGCGCGTGCTTTGAAACACCTCGTCGAGCGTCGGCGCCGCCGCCGCGGTCGAGGACAGCCCCGCCAGCACCAAGCCCACGCCCGGCAACACCGCCGACCGCACGCCCGATTGCGCGCCGGATTGCGCGCTCGACCGCGCGCTCGATTGTCCGCCCGATCGCTCGCTCGACCGCCCGGCCCACCACGTGTCACCCGCGACCGCCAACCTGCTGCGTCGAGTCGATCGCGCGTTGTCTAGAGCGAACTGTTGCCGGCGCATGCCGCTTTGCCTTTCTACTCTCGCTGACACCTTCAACGACCCATCCACGCTGGCGAGCCCGGGCTCTCCGAGCCGAGTTGGGCAGGGCGAGCCTGTCGCGGCAGACCTCACACCGGCCGATGGCGGGCGAGCCGAGGCACCAAGCCCGTCAACCGACCGCCTGACGCTCGCGCGCGTCGTCGGCCACGCCACGCAAGATGCCCAGCGCATACCGCCTCACACGCGGGCTCGAGTCCGATTTGGCCAGCCGGCCGACCTCGCCGATCAGCTGATACATTCCCACCTGCCGCATCGCCCACAGGGCGCTGATGCGGTGTTCCGCCCGCTCGTCACGCAGCATCGTCACCAGTTGCTGTGCCGCGGCCCCGACCTTCATCGTGTGCAGCGCTTTGATCGCGTTGGCCCGTTCGCGGCTGCTGTTCGACCGCGCCCGCTGCGCCAGGATCGGCAGGTATTCGGTCTTCTTCTTCGCCTCCAGCACCTCGATCGCGTTGGCCCTTACGCGGGCATCGTTGTCGGCAAGCACCCGGTCGACCAGCGTCTCGGGCAGCTCGGTCATCTCGCCCATCACCACCACCGCCTTCGACCGCACCTTGGCGTTGGGGTGTCCGCCCAGCGAGATCACCGTCTCACGCAGCACATCGCTCAGCCCCAGTTCCTGCGCGATCTGCAGCCCCTTGAGCCGCTGCTCGGATGTGCCGGTGGTCAGTCGGCGGGCCAGCCGCGCCAGCCCGTCGGGCAGCAGCCGCAGCATCGCCCGCCCGCCCTGCTTCCGCAGCGGCTTCTCCAGCTTGTCGAACCGATCCCAGAACTGCTCGAACGCCGCGTTGCCGATCGCCCGCGCGATCACCCGCCTCACCGTCGGCGCCGAGGTCGCCAGCACCGCCAGCAGCGTCTGATCCCAGTCCTTGGGCTTTCGGCGGATCAGCTCGCGCGCCGCCATCCGCGCCACCGCCTCGTCGGGGTCTTTGACCAGCTCGCGCAGCACAGCAGCGCCGCCGCCGCCGTTTCCCGCGCCGCCGGCCGTGGCGCTCGCGGCGCGCCGCTGCATGACCGTCCGCAGGATGCCCAGTC
>CAZBOE010000071.1:0-19658 GCA_964493365.1 uncultured Tepidisphaeraceae bacterium
GCTCGCGCGGGTGGGGCGGCTGGCCGGCAGGGCGGGCGGTTGTTGGCTGGGGTGGTCGCTCGGGCAGAAGTTCTGTTGCCCGCGCGCATGGTCCGTTGCCCGCGCAGAGGGTTGGTCGCTCGCTCAGATGTTCGGCAGCCCATGCGGATGGTCTGTTGCTCATGTGGGCAGGGGTTCAGTTGCCCACATCGATGGTCTGTTGCTCTCGCGGGGGTGGTCGCCTGGTGGGGCGTTTTGTCGCTGTCGGGGGTGGGTGGTCGGCCGGGCCTGACGGGTGGGCGTCAATGATGCGGGGGGCGAGTCGGCCTGGGAGGCCTTGCGTCCACTGTTTATCGGACGACACCGATCCCATGGACCACGGCAGATTCAACATATCTGCAGGTCATTATGTGTTGCCCCTATTTAGCCGAAGCATGGTGAGCACCGGTGGATCATCGGTGTGGAGGTCCTGTAGTTTTGACGAATCCACTACATCGAGATGATCGCGCGGCCCCGCGGGCGTTGCCTGTGATGCGGCTGGTGGATGAGGCCGGTGGGGCCTGGGCCCAGGACGGGGCCCACGTCGATCCAGTCACGGCGCTGCCGGGATACACGCGGGTGGATGCGGCCATCGAGGGGGCGATCAAGGAGGCCAATAAGGCCGGCCTGCGGTTCGCGGTGATGGCGGTCAACGTCGATGGTTTCAGGCTGGTGAACGACTCGCTGGGTTATGCGTGCGGCGATGCGCTGCTGCGCGAGGCGGGTCGGCGGCTGAGTGAGCGACTGCCGGCGGGTTCGACGGTGTGTCGCATCGGGGCCGACGAATTCATTGTGATCGTGGCCGAGCCGGCCGACAGTGACGGCGGGCTGCGGGTCAACGACTTTGCCCGCCCGATCGCCGACGCGGCAAGGACGTGGCTGCGCCAGCCGCTCGAGCTTGACGGTCATGAGCTGTGCACCACCGCGAGCGTGGGGTATGCGGTTTTCCCCGACGATCTTGCGACGGTCGGCGACCTGCGGCGCGGCGCGGACATGGCGCTCTACCACGCCAAGCAACTCGGGCGGGACAACTGCAAGCGTTTTGACACCGCCATGGCCGACGCGACGGCCGACCGCCTCGAGATTCTCGCACGGCTGCGTGTGGCGCTGGCGGAAAACCATCTGAGCCTCGCATGGCAGCCGCAGTTTGACCAAAAGCGGAAGCTGCGCGGGTTTGAGGTGCTGCTGCGGTGGCACGACACCAAGCTCGGCTTTGTGTCGCCCGCCCGGTTTGTGCCGGTGGCGGAGGAATCGGGGCTGATCGTGCCGATGGGGCAGTGGGTGCTGCACGAGGCGGCACGGCAGATGCGCGCGTGGCGCGATGAGGGGCTGGTGGTCGATCGCGTTGCGGTCAACGTGTCGGCCGTGCAGTTTGCGCAGGATGATTTTGTCGACAGTGTGCGCCAGACGCTCGACCAGACCGGATGCCAGTCCGAGTGGCTCGAGCTTGAGCTGACCGAGAGCCTGCTGTTCGATCGGCATGTGGGCATCGAGTCGGCCACGACAAAGCTCAGTGCCCTTCGCGACATGGGGCTGACCACGGCGCTCGATGACTTTGGAACGGGTTATTCGTGCCTGGCGTATCTGCACAAGCTGCCGCTGGACACGCTCAAGATCGACCGGAGCTTCGTGGCCGAGATCAGCGACCGCAGTCATACCGAGGCCGACGACCGGACGGCGGTCGTGCGGTCGATCACGTGCCTTGCCAAGAGCCTTCGTCTGAAGCTGGTGGCCGAGGGGGTCGAGTCGGAGCTGCAATACCGGTTTCTGCGGTCGCTGGGTTGTGACAAGTTTCAGGGGTATTTGTTTGCCAAGCCGCTGACGGTGATCGACGCGCAGCGGCTGATCACCAGCCCGCCATCGCTGCTGAAGGCCGAGCCCGTGAGCAACGCGGGCGCGTGCGTCCCGCCGCCGCCGGTGATGAAGGCGGGATAGCCCTGACCGGCGCACGACGATCGGCCCACTGCGACCGGCCGCCGTCCGGTGCCTGTTCCTCCCGCTTGGCGGCAGCGGCCAACAGCCTGCTGTCTGAACCGACCCTTGGCTGCGAAGTGCCTGCTGCCCGCCGCCGGCCGCACGCTCGTCCTGCTTCGCAACCAGCTGCACGCTACCGGTTGCCCGATCATCCCTCTTCGCTCTGACCGGCTTGCCGGCTGCCCGCTGCCCGCCGCCGGCTACCCACTGCTTCAATGCTTGATGTTCGGGTCGGCCAGGGCGCAGCCGAGCAGGCCGTTGCCCTGGGCGGCGATGCGCGCGGCGATGTCGTTGTATCGGCGGGCGCGGGTCTCGGCGGGAAGCAGGGCGGCACAGGGCGTGTTGAAGCGGGGCATGGCGAAGGGGAGGTGGGTGTCGCCGCGGGCGAGAATGTGGGAGCCGTTGGTCATCCGGGTGGCCGGATCGACGGTGGTCGAGCCGTAGTCGGCGCTGGGGTTGTCGGCGCCCCACTGGGTGAAGCTGCGGGCGTTGCAGTAGTGGCTGACGAAGCTGCGGCGGTAGCGGTCGCGGGTGAAGTTTTTCTTGCTGCGGTGAAGGACGTGTCCGTTGAAGAAGACGACGTCGCCGGCGCGGGCGGTGCAGAGCACCTGGTCGTACTTGTTCGCCACGGGGGTGAGCATGTTGTGATCGTCGTCGGGGTCGCTGACGCCCAGGACGTGCTGAATGTTGAAGACCAGTTTGTCTCCAAAGCCGTAGGGGTGTTCGGGGCAGGGCGGGTAGATCGGCTCGTGGCCGGAGCCCTTGGCGAACCACATGGCGCCGTTGAGTTCGTCGCAGTCGTCGATGGCGATCCACGCGCCGCAGAGGGTGTCGGGGTGGGTGGGGATGTAGTAGGCGTCCTGGTGCCAGCCCTGTCCGGGCTTGCCGGGGGGCTTGAGAAACAGCATGGTCTGCAGCGCCAGGATGTCCGGGCCGATGAGCACTTCGAGCACATCGAGCACGCGCGGGTGGAGCATGTAGCGCTCGTGGAGCTCGAGCTTGCGGTGGAGCATGTGGATGCGAAGAAAGTGCTGCGCCTTCTCATCGGGCGAAAGGTGGGCGGGCGGCGCTTCGAGGCCCTGGACGGTGACGCCCGAGTCCTTCGACAAATCACGATCTTTCATCTGCGTCTGCTGCTCGGGCAGTCGGCCCTGCATGAGGTCTTCGGTGTGCTGCCGCAACTAGGCCACCTCCTGCTGCGAGACAATCCCGGGCACGACCACAAACCCGTCGCGGCGGAAGGCGATGTATTGCTCGACCGAGACGAGCGTCCGTGCGTCGCACGTGTCGGCAGCGGCGACGGGGGCGGTGGCGGTCGAGGGGGTGGCGATAGGGGCGGTGGCGTCGTGCATGGGTACTCCTTCGAGGCTGCGCTGATCAAAGCTGCGGTGAAATGACGCATGCCAATGTGCCTGACGGCCGCGCGAGGGGCAATGACGGGGAGTGATGGAAAGATGTCTGGGATTGATCTCGCCCTGATGTTGCGCGCGACGGCTCGGGCCGCGCAGTTCGCGACATGATTCCCAATGGAAAGCCGCCGATTGGGGTCGTGTCGCGAGCGGCCGACACCAGGACAACCTGAGCCCGATTGATCCTTGGGGCCTCGGCGGCGGGATCGGGCTGCCGTCGCGCCCTGTGACTGTGCTTAGCTGCGGGCGAGGACGCTGGTGTAGACCTGTTCGAGGGCATCGACCATCACGCGCGTGTCGAAGCGGGCGAGGGCGAATGATCGGCCGGCGGCGCCCATGGTGCGGCGGAGGGTGGGGTTATCGGCGAGGGTGGCGATGTGTCGGCCGAGCTGGGGGATGTCGAAGGGCCTGACGAGAAAGCCGGTCTGCGTGTCGATCAGGCCTTCGCGGTTGCCGTCGATGTCATAGGTGATCACGGGGAGGCCGGCGAGCTGGCCCTGGGGCAGCACTCGGGCCAATCCCTCGCGGCGGGAGGGGTGGGCCACGATGTCCATCGCCGCGACATACCCCGGCACCTCTTCGGGTTTGACCAGGCCTGTGAAGATGAAGCGGTCGGTCAGGCCCAGGTCGCTGATGCGCCGCTGGAGCTGCCCGCGAAGCAGCCCGTCGCCGACCCAGAGGAAGCGGAGGTGTTCGAACCGCCGGCACAGGTCGGGGGCGAGGTCGATCAGGTCGTCGTGGCCCTTGAGATGGAAGAGTCGCGCGATCGTGCCCACCGCGATGTGGTGGTCGGCCAACCCCAGCCGGCGGCGCATCGCCTCGCGGGAAACGACCGGGTGCGTAAAGGCGGCGGTCTCCATCCCGCTGTAGACGGTGACGTATTGATCAGGCCGGCCGACCCCGGCGGCGAGCGACTGCTCACGCATGGCGTCGGCGACACACACAATGCGATCGGTCAGCGGCGCCGCCTGGCGCTCGAGCAGGCGATAGAAGTGATTGACCACGCGCGAGGTCGAGGCGGTGAAGGCAAGGCCGTGGATCGTGTGGATGATCGCGGGCACCTTGGCGGCGTCGGCCGCCCAGCGGCCGAGAATGCCGGCCTTCGATGAATGCGTGTGGGCGACATCGGGGGCAAGGTCTCGCAGCACGCGGGTGAGCCGGGAGTACGTGCGGTAATCCTTGATCGGAAGGATCGAACGGCGCATCTCATCGACGACGACGACGCGGATGCCCGACGCGAGGGCGCGATCCATCAGCGAGCCCTCGGGGCCGACGGAGGGGCCGGTGATCAGGGTGACGTCGTGACCGTCGGCGTGCTGGCCTTCACAGGAGAGCAGGGTGTTTTCCTGGGCGCCGCCGATGATGAGCCGGGTGATAATGTGGACGATCTTCATGCGCGGTTGCAGGCCTCGAACCGGTGAAGAGTAAGGGGCGGGGGCGGCCGAGGAAAACCGCGGCGCGCGGCCGGGCGAAACTTTTCGCCGCCGGACGACGCCAGGATGTTTTCTTACGCCACGAAACTTTCTCGAGCAGCGCGCGTCAAAAGGGCAGTGAGGTGGGCGTGAAGCGGGGCTCGGGCGAGGCCCGCACCTGCCGCACGGCTGGCACGGCCGGCGTGGCTGGCTCAGGCGGCTCAGCCCGCATAGCACGATCCGACGCAGCGCCCGTGAGAGGGCTTTGTGACGCGGGATCGGCGCCGCGCGACACTGGCTGCGCAGACCCGCTGCACCTCGGCGATGAACCAAAACAGGCGGCTTCAACACCACGAAAAAAAGACTGTATTCACTGCAATTGCAGTATAAGGAGAAACCTATGAAGCGCGGCATTTCGATGTTGGCGATCGCGGCGGCATGTGCCTCGATCACGGCGGGGCTGTGGGCCGCGGACGGGGTTTGGGCGGGGCTTCCCGGGGGTGATGGACCGATCGTCGATGCGCCCCGGGTTGACGATCGCGTGCACGACGAGCCTCCGCTCGTGCAGATCGCGCTGCTGCTCGACACCAGCAACAGCATGGACGGGCTGATCGACCAGGCCCGCACTCAGCTCTGGAGCGTGGTCAACGAGGTCAATCGCGCCAAGCGAAAGGGGCGCGCGCCCAGGCTGCAGGTGGCGCTCTACGAATACGGCAACAACGCCATCCCCGAATCGACGGGCTATGTTCGGCAGGTATTGCCGTTTACTGAGAACCTCGATCTCGTTTCCGAAAAGCTCTTCTGCCTGACGACCAACGGCGGCAGCGAGCATTGCGGGCAGGTCATCCAGGCGGCGACGCTCGGACTGAGCTGGTGCGCCAAGCCGACGACCTACCGATCGATCTTCATCGCGGGAAACGAGCCCTTCACACAGGGGCCCGTCGATTTCAGGCTGGTCTGCCCGGCCGCCCACGACCGGGGGATCGTGATCAACACGCTCCACTGCGGAGATTCGCAGGCGGGGCTGACGACGCAGTGGGCTGCCGGCGCCCAGCTCGGCGGCGGAAAGTGGCTCAATATCGACCACAACCGCGTCGTGATCGATATCGCCGCACCGCAGGACGAGAAGATCAACACGCTGTCGGCCAAGCTCAATGAGACCTACATTCCCTACGGCCACGAAGGCGCCCAGGGCGCGCAGCGTCAATTGCAGCAGGACGGGCTGGCGATGGAAAACGCCTCGCGCGGGTCGGCGGTGCAGCGGGCCGGCGCAAAGGCCTCGAGCAACTACACCAACGCGGGGTGGGATCTGGTCGACGCGGTGAAAGAAGACAGGGAGAAGCTGGCCGAGGTGCCTGCTTCGGCGCTGCCCGAGACGATGCGGCAGATGTCGGCCGACGAGC
Source organism: uncultured Tepidisphaeraceae bacterium (assembly GCA_964493365.1). Classification (GTDB taxonomy): domain Bacteria; phylum Planctomycetota; class Phycisphaerae; order Tepidisphaerales; family Tepidisphaeraceae; genus CAZBOE01. Next base: position 6,217 of record CAZBOE010000071.1, read on the forward strand.
GGCAGCAGTATGTCCAGGAGATGGCGCGCAAGCGGCAGGAGCTGCAGGGGCAGATCCAGACGCTGATGGCAGAGCGTGAGGCCTATGTGGCGCGGGAACGCGAAAAGCGAGCCGATGCCCAGGACGCCCAGACGCTCGACACGGCGCTGATCACGACGGTCAGAGAGCAGCTTCGCACGCAGGAGTGGGAGGTGGCCGAGTAAGCCCGACAGGTCGGCCATCGCCCCGGCGCGCGGCGGCGCGAGCGGCGGTTGTCGTCGGACGCGCTCGAATTCGCGGGCGGTCGGCGGGGTGTTTACGATGGTCGGCATGCCCATGCCACTTCCGCCAGATGTCGACATCGATCGGCGATTCCTGCTCGACATCATCGACCGCGCGTTCGACAAGCGAAGCTGGCACGGCGCCAACCTGACCTCGGCGCTCCGCGGCGTCTCGCCCTGCGACGCGCTGAAAAAGCCGCTGGGCCGGCGCTGTGTCTGGGAGCAATTGCTGCACGCGATCTACTGGAAGCACAACATCGTCAACAAGCTCACCACGCCCACGCGTTTTCCGCGGAAGGGGGCGAACTGGCCGCGCCTTCCGCTCGAGCCCGACAAGACCGCGTGGAAGGCCGACCTGGCGCTGCTGCACAGCGAGCACGAACGCCTGCGCATCGCCATCGAGGCGATGGATCATCTGACGCCCCAGCGGCTGCTGTTGATCCAGGGGGCCGCGGCCCACGACCTCTACCACGCCGGGCAGATCAAACTGCTGCGAAGGTTGATCGTTCGGAAGTAGATCGGCGGTAAAGTAGCCGCCCATGGGCGAGCCGACGTCAACCAACCCGACCGGTGCGAATCCTCCGCTCCACGCGGCCGACCCCGCCCGCCGGCCTGACGCCCCGGGCGCGAGCCCGGCCGGCGATCGCTCGTCGGTCGGCTCTGGTCCGCCTGGCGACTCTCGCGACGCCGGGTTTCTTGCGCGGTTTGCGCTCGACCGGGCCGACCGCCGCGCCTGGGCGGTTTACGACTGGGCCAACTCGGCGCTGTTCACGGTCGTGGTCACTGCGGTCTTTCCGCCCTTCTTTGCGGGCTATCTGTGCGCGGGGGTGGAGCGTGAGGTGGCGACGCAGCGGTTCGCCGCGGTGACTTTCGCGGGCATTTTGTTCTCCGCCGCCCTGGCGCCGGTGATGGGGGCGCTGGCCGACTACACCGCGACGCGCAAGTGGATGCTGGGCATCTGCGTCGCGGTCGGCGCCGGCGCCTGCATCGGAATGATGTTCCTCGGGCAGGGCGATTGGGTGCTCGGGTCGGTGCTGTTTTTTCTTGCCACCTGCGGCGCCACGCTGAGCTTTGTGACTTACAACGCGCTGCTGCCCTTCCTTGCGCCGGGTGATCAGGGCGATCAACTGTCTTCAAGCGGGTTTGCCGTCGGATATGTCGGCGGCGCGATCGTGCTGGCGGCGGTCATGGCGATGTTTGCCCTGGGCGTGGCCGCGCCGCTGGCGGCGCGCATCGGATTTGCCGCCACCGGGATTTGGTGGGCGCTCTTCACCGTGCCGCTGCTGATCTGGGTGGCCGAGCCGCCCAGGTCGGTCGAGCGCGACGAGTCGGGGCGGCGCGATCTGGCGGGCAGTGTCGCCGTCGCGCTGCGCCGCCTCTTCGAGACCGCGCGCGACCTGCCACGCTACCCTGACCTGCTGCTGTTCCTCGCGGCGTTTCTGGTCTACAGCGACGGCATCGGGACGATCATCCGAATGGCCACCACCTACGGCAAGACGGCCGGCGTGGCGGAAGAGAGCATGCTGGCCGCCCTGCTGGTCACACAGTGTGTCGGCGCGCCGGCGGCGATGGGTTTCGGCGTCTTGGCGCGATACATCGGCTCGCGCGCGAGCATCTGCATCGGGCTGGGGGTCTATGTGGTCGTGACGATGGTCGCCTATTTCATGGACAGCGCCGTCGAGTTTTTCATCCTGTCGGTGATGGTCGGTTGTGTGCAGGGGGGCACACAGGCGCTCAGCCGCTCGCTGTTTGCTACGCTCGTGCCGCGGCACAAGTCGGGAGAGCTCTTCGGCGTCTTCGGCCTGCTCGACCGCTTCAGCGGCTCGATGGGCGCGGCCGCGATCTACCTGATCACCCGGCTCACCGGCGAGGCACGCCCGGCGATCCTGTTCATCGGGCTCTTTTTCGGAATCGGGATCGTGATGCTCTACAAGGTCAACGTCGCGCAGGGCAGGCGACGCGCCGCCGAGGGCGATGCGCAAGCCGCGCCCGTCGCGGTCGGCGCGTGAGAGCCCCTGGCGCAGGTATTCCCCGATCGCGCTGCGACGGTTGTTCGCGTGCGGTGTTGATGCGTCACGCCACGCGCCGCGGTCCCGGGCGTCTGGCCTTGACCTCGTAGAGCACCTTGTCGGCGGCTTCGACCCATGCCTCGGTCGTGCGCCGGTCGGCCTGTGCGAGTGTCGCGATGCCGATCGACAGGGCGGGCGGCCAGGTCAGTTTCAGCGGGCGGGCGAGGTGGCTCACCAGCGACCGCAGCCGGTCGGCCAGCGCCTCGGCGCCCTCGCGGGTGACATCGACCGTCACGATGGCAAATTCGTCGCCCCCGAGCCGGAAGGCGCGGTCAGACGGGCGCAGGCTCGATCGGATGATCTGCCCGATGTTGCGCAGGAAGTCGTCGCCCGCGGGGTGGCCCTTGGTGTCGTTGAGCAGCTTGAAGTGATCGACGTCGATCATGAGCAGGCAGAGGCGGTTTTCGTCGGTGTCGCCCGCGATGGCGGCCTGCAGCGCCGCGTCAAACTCGCGGCGGTTGAGCAGCCCCGTGAGCGGGTCGCGCTTTGCCTGCTGCTCGAGCGTGCCGAGCTTGCGCTCCAGCGCGTCGGTCCGGTTGGCGACGCGCTGCCGCATCTCGACTTCCATCGAGACGATGATCGCCTGCCTGTGGCGAAGCTCGCGGAGCAGTTCCTGAATCTCGCCCGCCAGCCCGCTCATGCCGCCCCCGACCGACGAGAGGTCGTCGATGGTCGTCTCGCCGCGGCGGGCCTGCCCGGTGAGCCGAAGCAGCTGCGCCGCGGGCAGCGTCCAGTGATGACGCTGGCGCAGCGCCATGAGGCCGCCGCACAGCAGCGCGATGACCGCCAGCCCCGCCTGCAGCGCCACCGGCGTCGACACGCTCGCCCCCAGCGCCACGCGGATGAGCATCGCCGCGCCGGCCGCCCCGACGGCGATGCCGACCGGTTTGGCCGCCGCCGAAGCGATTCGTTTAAGGGCGGTGTTCATTGCAGGCTGCGAGCTCACTCGACCCGATACATCGGCTCGCGGTTGCGCGACTTGAGCCCGCATCGACCCATAATCTGCCGCCCTGACCGATAGACCGCCAAGCCTCAACCGCACCACAACTACAACCGATACACCCGTAGAAGACGCCGCAGTTTGGCGGGAAGAGGCGCGACTCCATGGCATCAACACGCTACGACCTTGTCGTCATCGGATCAGGCCCCGCGGGCCAGAAGGCGGCGCTGGCCGCGTCGAAGCTCGGAAAGCGCGTGGCGCTGATCGAGCGCGATTCGATGGTCGGGGGCGTGTGCATTCACACCGGAACCATCCCCTCCAAGGCCATCCGCGAAGCGGTGCTTCACCTCACCGGCATCAACGAGCGCCTGCTTTATGGCACCGCCTACCAGGTGAAGCATGACATCACGATGGATGACCTGCTCCACCGGGCCCGCCATGTGGTCAAGTGTGAGGTCGATGTCATCCGTGCGCAGATGTCGCGAAACCGAGTGACCGTGCTCTCGGGCTCGGCCAGCTTTTCGGGGCCCGACACCATCCGCATCACCCGCGGCAACGACGTGATGGAACTCCGCGCTCGGCACGTGCTCATTGCCACCGGCACGGAGCCGGCCCGCCCGGCCGATGTGCCCTTCACCCCGGGCCGGGTCATCGACTCCAACGACCTGCTCACGCTCAGCCACCTGCCGCGCTCGATGATCGTCGTCGGCGGAGGCGTCATCGGCGTCGAATACGCCTGCATGCTCGCGGCGGTCGGTGTGCGCATCACGCTGATCGACGGGCGTCCTCGCCTGCTCGAGTTTCTCGACGATGAGATCGCCGAGTCGCTCCAGTTCCGCATCCGCGACATGGGCATCCGCCTGCGGCTGGGCGAAACGGTCAAATCGATCAACGCCGACGCGCCGGGCGACACCGTCGAAGCCGAACTCGCCTCGGGCAAGGTTCTCACCGCAGAAACGCTGCTCTATTGCGTGGGTCGGCAGGGCGCCACCGCCTCGCTCAACCTCGCGGCCGCCGGCCTGACCGCCGACGCGCGCGGGCGGCTCAAGGTCAACGAGAGCTTTCAGACCGCCGTGCCGCACATCTATGCCGCGGGCGATGTCATCGGCTTTCCCGCGCTGGCCGCCACGTCGATGGAGCAGGGCCGCCTGGCGGCGTGCCACATGTTCAAGCAGATCACCGCGGAAGCCACGGAACTGGTGCTCCCCTTCGGCATCTACACCATCCCCGAGATCTCGATGGTCGGGCAGACCGAGCAGGCGCTGACCGCCGCGGGTGTGCCCTATGAGGCGGGCATCGCGCGGTACCGCGAGATCGCCCGCGGGCAACTGGTGGCCGACCCCCACGGGCTGCTCAAGCTGCTGTTCCACCCGGAATCGCGCCGCATCCTGGGTGTCCATGCGATCGGATCGGGCGCGACGGAGATCATCCACCTCGGCCAGATGGCGATGGCCGCCGGCCAGCCGCTCGATTACTTCGTCGAAACGGTTTTCAACTATCCGACGCTGATGGAGTGCTACAAGGTTGCCGCGCTCGACGGGCTCAACCGCCTGCCCGGCGCGCAGGTCTGCGGCATCGAAGACAACCTCGAAGACGAGCCGGATGCCGCGGGCTCGGGCCTCGAACACGCCGCCGAGGCGCTCTCGGGCGCGTCGGTGGCGGGCAACAACGCCGAGGCCTGCCCTTCCTGTGCCCCGACTGCCAACACGGCCTCCCAAGGCAAAACCCCCTCGCCAGGCCACGCCGCCTCGGCCCTGACCATCTCATCCGTCGCGTCGTCCACCGCGGCGTCGCCCCAGGTCGCCCCGCTCAAGCCCGACATCACACCGGCAAACGCCTCGGCCTCCGCCGCCGAAAGCAACGGGCCCAAACCGGGCACCACCGCCGTCGCCGCGGCCTCCGAAAGCGGGGCGGCCGGTCCCTCCGGAAAAGTCGCCCCCGCTTCGCAAGAAGCCGCGCCGCCGCCCCCCAAAGCCAACGCCGCGTGACCCTGACCCCCTCTGGCGGGGCAACCAGGCGGGTTTCGCGTTTTGACAAGGTCTGGACCGCCCCAACCTGCGTATTGGACATCCGCTTCCGGAGGCGGTTCGAGGGCTGCGTCGCCGGCGATCGACATTCGGTTTGTCGATCCGGTTCCGCGATCGAGCCGCCAGAAGGGGTCTGCAATGGGTTTCACCCAGATGGCAAATCGTCAAACGGCATCCCCGACGGCGGCGGCCTTCGATCAACTCGCCGGCCTCGACACCGGCGACTTCCTCACCGGCAGCGGCGCCGGGCGGACACGCGTCCTCATCGTCGAAGACGAACCGGTCGCCTCGGTCGCCATGGAACACCTGCTCGGTCACTTCGAATACGAAGTCCGATCGGCCCGCACGGTGGCCGAAGCCATGACGGCGCTGGAAACGTTTCAGCCCGACATCATCACGCTCGATCTCAATCTTCCTGACGGCCGCGGCGAACAGATCCTCGAGGCCCTGCGCATGTCGGAGAGCGCCGCCAAGGTCGCGGTGGTGACCGCGGTCAGCGAAAACTACCGCCTCAAGCGCCTGGCCATGCTCAAGCCCAACGTCATCATGAACAAGCCGCTCGATTTCCTCCGCCTGTTGTCGGCCATCCGCGACAAGCAGCCCGAGCCCGCCCACATGGCATGACACACCACCGCGCCGCCCCGGTGATGCACGGTGATGCCCGGCGGTGCAGGGTGGTGCGCGGCGGTGCAAGGCGGTGCCCGGTGAACAAACCACATCAACTCGCGACCGTGTATTGAGGATCATCGAGCCGATCGCACGCGTTCAGCTCCGACCCCTACATAGCGGTATCGGATGCGGAAATGTTCGACGTGAGAGAGCATCGACTGTGACCGCATCGCCAGCGAAAGACTCGGCGGCGCCGGTTCGGTCATCTGCACCGAGCTCAGCCCGCGGGCGGTCGCCGCGGCTCAAGGCTTGAGCGGGGCGTTTTGCCTGCGGCCCCGATAGTCGCTGGGTGACACGCCCATCGCCCGCTTAAAGCGGAGCGAGAGGTAAAAGGGGCTCTCATATCCGACCATCTCCGCGATCCGCGCCAGCGTGAGCGGCGTCGTCCGCAGCAGCTGCCCCGCCCGCGCCAGACGCCGGCGCTCGAGCCACTGCGCGGGCGTGGTCTGCAACTGTGAGCGGAACAGGTGGCTGAAGCGGCTCGACGACATGCCCGCCGCCTCGGCAAGATCGACGATGCGCAGCGGGCGATGCAGGTTGCCGCTGGCGTAATCCAGCGCCAGCGAAAGCCGACGGTCGATCGGCGTCGCCCGACGCGGGTTGTGGCGGTCGAGCAGGATCAGCGCCCACTCCAGTGCGTTGGCGGCCGCCATCTCGCTGCGCTCGCCGTGGTGTTGCGCGCGGGTGTGCATGTCGCGCAGCGCCGCCTCGACCCCATGACGCTCCTCCCCCAATGACACCCGCATGAGCCCCCTCGCCTCGGGCGGCCATCGCAGCAGATCGCCCCAGTAATCCCGCGGCTGGAAATGCGCCCAGAGCAACTCCCACTCGTTTCGACGCTGCCCCGCCTTGAGTCCGTCGCCGGCCGGCGCGGTTGGCCGCGCATCGTCGTCCACGACCGCGGTGCCGTAATCCTGCCAGGCGCCCGGGGCAAACAGCGTGACATCGCCCGGGCCGGTGAGAAGGGTGTTCGGTCGCCCCCGGCCCGCCTGCGCGTGATAGCGCCCCGCGCCCGACACCGTGTAGATCAGCAGCCAGTCGCGCGTGCCGCCGGGACGCCACACGCGATACGAGGCGGTCTCGTTGAAGTGCCCGGTGATGATCGTCGCCACCGTCGAGTGGGGCGTGGGCGATGCGGGCAGGCGGGGTTCCGTGGCCATAGCAGGAAATTATATGCCAGCGACAGAAGATGCTATGGGCAGGAGTGTCGCAGCGCAGCATATTGAGCCAATCAAACAACCGATGGAGACACGATGTCAGCAAAAATGAGCGACACGATTCTAGATGATGTCCATGGGCCGGCCGGCTCGATCGACGCCTATGCCGACACCGGATTCGCGGTGGCGCGGGGGCTGCTCTCGCCGGACGAGGTCGAGACGATCCGGCAGACCTTCATGCAAGCCAACGAGCACGGCCCGGTCGAGGGGCTGTCGGAGATCAAGCGGGCCGGCGAGGGATATGACCCCACGGATCCACTGGCCTTCTACCCCCGGATGATGCACCCGCACAAACACCCGGATAAGCCCGTCGGCCGGGTGGCGATGCGCTACATGCTCGATCCGCGGATCGGCCGTGTCCTTCGGAGGCTGCTGGGTGATGAGCCCATCGCGGCCCAGAGCATGTTCTACTTCAAGCCCCCCGGCGCCCGTGGACAGGCGATGCACCAGGACAACTTTTACCTGCGCGTCCGCCCCGGCACCTGCATCGCCGCGTGGTGCGCCATCGACGACGCCGACGAAGGCAACGGCGGCATGGTCGTCGTGCCCGGCTCCGACAAGCTCGACCTGATCTGCCCCGAGCAGGCCGACACCAGGCGTTACTTTACCACGGAACACATCCCCACCCCCGCCGGCATGACCGAGCAGCCCGTGCGGCTCAAGGCCGGTGACGTGCTGTTTTTCAACGGCTCGCTGATCCACGGCTCGACGCCCAACAGCAGCGCCGACCGCTTCCGTCGAAGCCTGATCTTTCACTACGTCCCCCAGAGCTGCAGCGAGGTCGGCCAGTGGTATCGCCCCCTCTACCGCTTCGACGGCACCACCGTCGAGCGCGACCAAAGCCTCATGAGCGGCCCCTGCGGCACCGCCCCCGAGTTCGTCGCGCCGCATTGAGACGCTCCGGGCCCTGCTTTCACCCCGGCCGACCAGGCGGCGGGGCGGGAAGCGGATTTGCCGTTTGCCGGCCACGCGGTCAAGCTGTCTGCTGGTGACAGAACAGCATGGAGGCCGTGTATGTCGCAAGCTTCTGCGTCTCAGGCAGCGCCGGTGAAGCGGACGATGGGCTACAACCAGTTGAGCTCATGCCCGGATATGGAGCCCGAGTTTGCCGACCTCTATCACCGCATCAAGCCCTTTACGATGACCAGCCTCGAACGCGTCTATGGCTTGTATAAGGCGGTGGAATACGTTGTCCGACGCGGTATTCCCGGTGACATGGTCGAGTGCGGCGTGTGGAAGGGCGGCAGCGCCATGGCCATCGCCCTGACGCTGAAGAAGCTTGACGCGAGCGACCGCGGGATATGGCTGTATGACACGTTCGCCGGCATGACCGAGCCGACCGAGCGCGACGTGCAATACGACGGTGTGACGCCGCACGAGCGCATGGCGCAGGCGAATCTCACTTCATTCGCCGAGCTGGGCTGTGTGTCGGTTGACGAGGTTGAGGCCAATATTCGCTCGACCGGCTATCCGCCCGAGCGGGTAAAGCTGATCAAGGGCGACGTGCTCGAGACCATCCCGCTGTACGCGCCCGGGCAGATCGCCCTGCTTCGGCTGGACACCGACTGGCATGCGTCAACGGCCCACGAGCTCAAGCACCTTTACCCCCGCCTGGCGCGCGGGGGCGTGCTGATCATCGATGACTACGGCCACTGGCGGGGCGCAAGACAGGCGGTTGACGAGTATTTCGCCGCCGGCGATGAGCCTGTGTTGCTCAATCGTCTGGATTACACCGGACGGATCGCCATCCGCACGTGACCTCGTCTGGCCACAGATGACCGGGGACGCCGCCGGCGTCTCGTCGGGCGGATCGCGATCGGTCGGCACAACCCCAGACCGGGCCCCACCTGAGCCTGCCCGAACTGCTCTCGCGAGCCGCTCTCGCGAGCATCGGCTGCCCGCATTTTGTCTGTCAGAATCCCCTCAACCGTCAGATGCGCAGTGTCTCGGGCTCGGGGGCGACAGGCCGATCGGGCTGCGCATCGACCGGCACGACGGGGCTCACGCCCTCGGTCATCCAGCAGCCGGCGTGGTCGCCGACTTTCTGCAGGCCCAGGGTGAAGACAAACCACACCGTCCGGCCGTCGGGCGTCAACAGCGTGACCAGTTGCTCTGCCTGATCGCCCTCGACGACGACCGGCGAGTATTCCGCCGACGCATGCCCGATCAGCGGCGCATAGTTTTCGCTCCAGACCATCGGAATGAATCGCTCGAGCGGTCCAGTCACGGCTTTGTTCGCGGGCGAGGCGAAGTTAAAAGCCGTCGCGATACCGGCGTTGGCAAACGGTTTGTCATTGTCGCGCAGCGCCTCGACCACCCGGCGGATCACCACTTCAGGCCCCTCGCCCGCGACCGGAACCGGCAGCTGTGCAATCTCCCCCGCCGAGGGAATCCGCGCCGCCTGCGGCGACACCGCCGGCGCGGATGGCTGCGGGTCCGCTGACGGAGGCGACGTCGGCGATGCCGCCTGCTCACATCCCCCGGCCGAGAGGATCAGCAACATCACGCCCGCCGCCAGCATTCGAGGTGTTCGCATGCCCCTATTCTAACGCGCGCCGCGAAACGGGGCCCAGCTGATCTCGATTCGGCTTGCCCATCTTCAGCGCCCGCCACGATCGGCCGGCGTCGCGGTCCAGCCGCGCGCCCCGAGCCACGCGGCACACAAGCCCGGCCACGCCCGCGCCGTCGGATGCTCGGGCGCCAGCCCTATCCCGTGTCGGCCCGTCTCAAACGCATGCAGCTCAAACGGCACACCCGCGCGCCGCAGCGCGGTGACATACCGCAGCGAATTCTCCACCGACACGCTCGCGTCATCGGCGGTCGTGAAGACAAACGTCGGCGGCGTCCGCGCCGTCACCTGCTGTTCGTTGCTCAGCAGCCTGACCAGCGCCGGATCAGGGCTCGTGCCCAGCAGGTGACGCCGCGAGCCGGCGTGGGCGATCGTGTCGTCATCCAGGTTGATCACCGGATAGAGCAGGATCGCCAGGTCAGGCCGGTCGCTCACCCGCGCCACCGCGTCGGCCGACGAATCGTCGCCCGCGCTGAAGTGATTCGACAGCGTCGAGGCCAGGTGTCCGCCGGCCGACGAGCCCATGATGCCGATGTGATCGGGCTTGATGTTCCAGGCGCTCGCGTGCGATCGCACCGTCCGCAGCGCCCGCGACGCATCGGTCAGCATCGTCGGATGCTGATACGTCGGCCCCAGCCGATAGCGCAGCACAAACGCGTGAATGCCCAGCCCGTTGAGCCACAGCGCCACGTCATGCCCCTCGTGGTTCGCCAGTCCCTGGTAGCCGCCGCCCGGCAACACGACCACCGCCGACGCAGGCCCCGCGGCATCGGCGATGTAGGGCGTGATCGTCGGGATATCGCCCGGCCCTTCGCCCTTGGCCAGCGGCGCCGCGGTGTTCCAGAGTCGAATGGGGTGGTTCTGTCCGAGGGTCAGGCTGCTCATGACATAAGGATGTCATCCGCCCCCGACCGACGCAACCAACGCCCGCCGGCCGTGCGACGTCACGCCGAGCACGACAACCCTGCGAATCGTCTGACGCGACGGACAAGCCTCGACGCGCGATATGCCGCCGTGTGCGTCGCGACATGGCTCGATGTCGGGCGCGACATCGCTCCGTGCCCGGCTCGAGATGCCGTCACTCGCGCCGCGACATGCCAGCACCTCACCGCGACATGTCATCACTCGCGCTGCGACACGCGATCACCCTCACCGCGGCCTGCGACCAAACGGCGCCCGTCGTGACGCCGTGCCCGGCGCGGCGGTGATGCCTTGCGGGGGCGCGGCGCTGTGCGCTGCGCGTCTCGTTTTTTTTTCGCCGGCCAGTCCCACTGCGGCCGTGCGATTCCCGCGACCAAGCAGGTCTCGATTGCGCCGGCCCGCATCGCCCGGCGCAGCGCCGCCCCATGGGTAAACAGCCCGTCGCGGCGGCGGCCGACCGGCACTGCGGTCAACAGCGCCCCGGGGGCCCTGATCGACCGGCATTCGAATCTGCCCGGCATCGGCCCACAGCGCCGCATCCGCCGGGCATGCAGGCATCGGAGAACAACATGCAACTTGATCTTGCCCCGCTCGGCATCGACACCCGCCTCGCCCACACCATCCGCCAGCGTATCGACAGGCTCGTCGCCGTTGATCGCCCGCGGTTCGAGCGCCTCTGGCGCTATTACCGCAACCCCATGTCGCCCGCGGCACAGCCCGGCACCTCTCACCGGCCCTATCGCCAGGCCCAGGAATGGGGCCTGCCCCGCCGAATCACCGGCACCCATGCCGCCGCAGACCCGCTCGCCGGCGTCGATGCCGCGCAGCGCAAGGAAGTGGTCATCGAAAACGACATCGGCTGGCGCATCGAGGCGGGCGTCGATTATCTCTTCGGCAAGCCGCTGGTCATCGAATCGAGCGCGCCCGACCCCGCCCGCCGCCGCACGATCGGTCGTCTCCTGCGCCTGATCGTCGCCCGAAACGGCGGGCTCACCTTTCTCCAGCAACTCGCGCTCATCGGCGGCGTCTGCGGCTTTGTCGATGTCCTGGTCAAACTCGAACCCGACACCGATTCCCACGGCCGACAGGATGTGCTCGGCCAATCCGATGCCGACCTGCGGGCGCTGGGAGAAAAGCCCGCCGCTTCACGCGATCTCGCCGGCGACGGGCCCGACCCGCTCCCACCCGACCCGCTCCCGCGCGAGCCAGCCCACGCCGCGCCCGCGAATCCCCTCGCACAGCACGACGATGCGCAACATTCCAGTGCGCAACAGTCCACCGTGCGCCACGCCCGCGCTCCCCGCCTCGCGATTCGAAACACTTCTTCCGCCGGGGGGACCGGCGACGATCGGGAACCCGCCCACGCGGATGCCCTTCCCGATCCGCTCGCCACGGCGCTCGACACCGGCAGCGGCGCAGACCACGCCGACGATCATCCGCCCGCCTCGCCGCGGGCCTCCACGTCCGACACGGGCGCGGCCACTCAGCCGCTCGATGAGGCGCTGCTCATGCGCCTTGCCCGGCTCGTTCGGCTGGAGATCGTCGAACCGTCTCGCGCCCTGCCGGTGCTCGACCCGGCCGACTACCGCGTCGTCCGCCTCTATGGCCAGCTCTTCGACCAGCCCGCCCATGGCGACGACGACCCACAGCTCGAGCAGTTTTCCCGCGGCCGCTGGTGGCAGCGCTGGCTTGCCGCCGCCACCCATGCCGCGTCAGACGCCACGCGCCGTCTCGCGGCCACCGACACCGGCCCCGCCGGGGTGACGCAGGTCGTCGAGCTCATCTCGCCCGCCGCATGGCAGCGGTATGAAAACGGCCGGCTCCGCGCATCGGGCCCCAACCGGCTCGGCCGAATCCCGCTGGTTCATTTGCAGAACCTGCCCCTGCCGTTCGAATACGCCGGCGGCAGCGATGTCGAGCCGCTCATCCCGCTGCAGGATGAGCTCAACACCCGCCTGAGCGATCGCGCCTATCGCATCACCATGCAGAGCTTCAAGATGTACCTCGGCCGCGGCGTCGATGGGTTTGAGAAACTCCCGGTCGGGCCCGGCCGCATGTGGGCGACCGACCGCACCGACGCCGACGTGCTCGAGTTCGGCGGCGACAGCCACTGCCCCAGCGAAGAAGCCGCGATCGCCGACGTCCGCGAGGCGCTCGATAAATCCAGCGGCGTCACGCCCATCGCGGCCGGCGCCATCAAGGGCCGCGTCGGCCAGCTCACCAGCGCCGCCGCCCTCCGTGTCACGCTGGGCGCGCTGATCGCCCGCACGGAAAAGAAACGATCCACTTACGGCGGCGCCCTCTCGCGCATGTGCGAACTGGCCCTCGAATGGCTCGACGCCGCCGGCCTGTTTCCCACCGCGCCGCACGAGCGCGGGGTCGAGCTGAGCTGGTCGAGCGTTCTCCCATCCAATGACCTCGAAAAGCTCCAGGAAGCCGAGCTCAAGAGCCGACTGGGCATCGACCGCGCACTGATCCTCCGCGAATTGGGCTACTGAGCCGCATCGTCGCGCTCACCCGCACATCAACAACCGCCTCACAAAAGGAGACCCCCTATGCCCGATGCCGTTATGCCCGATGCATCGACCCGTGTGCCCGCCGCCACCAACCCGCCCCCGCCGGGCGGAGCAGCCGCGGCCAGCATTCCCAACACCGGCATTGCCCCGGCCCGAATCGCCCCGACCCGAATCGCCCCGACCGCCATTGCCCCCACAGGCGTTCCCCAGACCGCCACTGCCTCACCCGCCGGCACACCCCCGGCCGACATTCC
>CAZBOE010000072.1:0-19618 GCA_964493365.1 uncultured Tepidisphaeraceae bacterium
GTCGCCCTCGGCCGCACCGCCCGCTGCCTCATCATCGCCCGGGCCCGCGGGCAAGAGCACTCGCGCGAAGCGCGCCGCCGCGTCGCCCGCGGTGGTGACGCCGTCGGCGGCCGAGGTCTTCGCGTCGGCGCTGCATCGGGTGGCGCTGATCAACAACATTCCCATCCGCGCTCGCAACTTCACCCACGGATCGATCGATAAGCGGATGGAGCAGCTCAGGCGGATGAGCGTCGATCCGGTGCACACCCACCGGTTTGACAGGCTGATGAGCCGGCTCTACGCCACGCTGCTCGCGGCGCTCGCGGCCGGCGCGGCATGGACACTCGTGCTCCTCGCGCGTTCGTAAAACAACCATGCACAGCTATCAACACCTGCTCGCCGAACCCTTGCGCCTCGACTCGGTCGAGTTGCTCCGTCACCCGTCGGCCGACGTCTGGATCACCCGCGTCCGCAGCGGCGGGCTCTGCGGATTCAGCATGGCCAACCAACACGCGCAGGTGGTTGCGCCGATGTTCAACCTCCGGGTGGCGCCGGTGTTTCTCGGCGCCGATGTCCGCGACCTGTGGACGCTGGTCGAACGCGTCTACGTCACCGGCGGAAACTACAAGCTCGCGGGGATCAGCCGGTGGACCTGCGTCGGCTATATCGAGACCGCCGCCATCGACCTGCTCGGGCGGGCCACCGCCCGCTATGCCGCCGAATTGCTCGGGGGCGTCGCGCGCAAAGAGGTGCCGGTTTATCTCTCCAGCCTTCGTCGCGACACCACGCCCGAGGCGGCGAACTTCGCCACCGCGAGGCGGAGGTCGATCGACTCGAGCAGCGGGTCGCCTCGACCGGCGCCCGGGCCGTCAAGATCAAGATCGGCGGGCGCATGAGCGCCGGCGTCGATGCCTCGCCCGGCCGCTCGCAGCGATTGATCGAGCTGATCCGTCGGCGGATGGGCGATGCCATGGTCATCTATGCCGACGCCAACGGCTCATACAACGCCCGGCAGGCGATCGAGGTCGGGCGGATGCTCGAAGACCACGGCGTCGCGCTCTTCGAAGAGCCCTGCCCGTGGGAGGAATATGACCAGACCCGCGCCGTCGCCCAGGCCCTTGGCATCAACGTCGGCGGCGGCGAGCAGGACAGCTCTTGGCCGCGCTGGCGAGAGATGATCGACAACCGAATCGTTGATGTCGCGCAGCCCGACGTGCTCTACAACGGCGGCCTGCTCCGCACGCGCCGCGTGACCGACCACGCCGCGTCGGCCGGCCTGACTGCCACGCCCCATTCGCCCAAGACCGGACCGTGGGCCGCGGCCATGCTCGCGCTCGTGTCGTCGCTGCGCAATCCCAATGACTATCACGAATGGCGTGATTCCGACGACCCCTGGCCGGCCTGGTGTTCGCCGGCTTGCGGCGTGAAGGGCGGCAGCGTGACGGTGCCCAGTGGCGCAGGACTCGGGGTGGATTATGACCCGCAGTTCGTCGCGCAGATGCGGGTCGTCTGATTCCGCGTCAGCCAGTGGCCCCGCCCCGCCCTCACTCGCCCGCCGAAGCCTGCCGAGCCTCGGGCGCGAGCGTGTCGCCCGCGGGATGGGTGACCACATCGAAGCGGATGTCGATCCACGGGAAATGCGCGTCGGCTCGGCGATATCGCGCATAGATCTCGGTCAGTCGCTCGAGCTTGCGCGCCGTCGAAACCTCGATGAAAAAGTCCTTGGGATTGACCGGCCGGCCCCAGCGGATTTCCGTGTTCCACCGCGTCAGCAGCTTGAGCTGGGCCTCGCCCGGCTGAAGGCGTCCGCCGTAATTGGCCACATCCACCCGCTCGATGTCCGCGGCAAACGGCTTGTCGTGAATGACCTTGACCAGATCGAGCCCTGCCGCCAGGTCTTCTCCGCTCCAGACCGTGCCCGCCGCCGGCGGACGCTGCGCCACGCCCTGGATGATCCGCATGGCCGCCTGCGTGTTGCGCTCACGCTCGGCCGTCTCGATCTCGTCGGCGCTGAAGCTGTCCGGCAGAACAACGCCCTGCGAATCGACCAGCCAATATCGCTCGACTGCCCCCGGAGCCCGCACCAGCGCCACCGGCGCACGATACGTGGCATCGATCTCGATGGTGTCGCCCGGGCCCTGGCCATACACCCGGCGGACCTGCCGAAGCTCGGCAATGTATGGCGCCACGTCGGGGTTGTTCATCAGGCGGTGATAGACCTCCGAGAGGATCGACGTGTCAAAGCTCGACACGCGCTGGCGGGGCGACGCGGCGTCGGCGATGCGATACGCCAGATCGGGGCTCATCCACACGGGCTGGTCCTTGAGCACGATGGCCGGCGCACGCTCGGGAAAGCTCAGGCTCCGCTCGACATGCTTGCGGAGCTGGATCCATCCCGCCGTCGCGAGCCCCAGCGCCAGCAGCAGGGCGATTCCACGCAATGCCAGCCGCCGACGGAACGCGACGGTCTGCGGATCAGCCGGTGATTGTGACTTCTTTTTGCCCATAACAGATTCACCGGCCGCACAACCGGCCTTTGCCTTATCGGACGACCGGCGGCCAAAGGTCGAGAAAAACACCGCCCGCCCGTCGCCCAAGCGCCGCGCGATTGCGGCCCGATTGCCGCCTTGACCCGACTCGGGGTCGGTCCGACAATTCCCCCCTTCCCGTGCCCACCAGAGCCAGCAGAATCAGGCGGTTTGACTTCGACCCGGGCAAGGTCGTCGGGGGAAAGTATGAGATCGAGCGGCCGCTTGGAAGTGGCTACGAGGGCGAGGTTTACGTCATCCGAGAACGCGTGACGGGCATCCGCCGGGCCGCCAAGTTCTACTACCCCCACCGCGACCCGACCGGCCAGAACGCCATCACCTATGCCCGAAAGCTCGACGCCCTGCGGCATTGCTCGATCCTGCTCCAATATCATCATCAGGAGTTTGCCGTCGTCCGCCGACGCAAGGTGACCGTCGTCATCTCCGAGCTGGTCGAGGGCGTCAAACTCAGCGAATTCCTCGCCAAGCAGCCCGGCGGGCGCCTCAGCGCGTTCGAAGCACTTCACGTGCTCCACACCCTGGCGCGCGGCATCTCGCCGATCCACCAGCGCGGCGAATACCACGGCGACATTCACGACGACAACATCATGATCCGGCGCATGGGCATCGCCTTCGAAGTCAAACTGCTCGACTTCTTCGACCTCGGCCGCCCGACCAAGGCCAAGATCTGCAAAGACGTGCTCAACCTCGTCCAGGTATTTCATTCTCTCGTCGGCGGCCGCGAGCATTACGGCCAGCAGCCTCGGGTGGTCAAAGAGATCATCCGCGGCCTGCGCGACACCCTGATCCTCGAGCGATTCGGCAGCGCGACCGACCTCGTCCGACACCTCGAAACCCTCAAGTGGGAGTGACCATGCCCCTGCTGCGCCTGCTGCTGGCGACGGTGTGCCTTCTCGTCACGCCGCTGCAGGCGCAGGGCCCGGATGATGCCCCGCCCGCGGTCATCCGTGTGGCCGCGGCGTCGAGCCTCTCCGACGCGCTTGAAGACATCGCACGCGATTTCGAGCAGACCCACGCGATCCAGGTCGAACTGGTTCTCAGCTCGAGCGGAAAGCTGCTCGCCCAGCTTCGCGCCGGCGCGCCGATCGATGTGCTGATCTTCGCGGCCGCCCGGCAGATGGAAGAAGCTTCCGCCGCGGGCCTGATCGACCCGGCCACGCGCCAGGACATCGCGGGCAACACGCTTGTCGTCGTCGTGCCGGCATCGCGCGGGCACGCAACAGGTGAGCCGATCGCGCGCGATCCGGCCACGGTTCTTTCCTCAGACGCGGTGCGCCGCGTCGCGGTCGGCGAGCCGACCACGGTGCCGGCCGGGCAATATGCCGATCAGGCCCTGCGCCATCTCAAGCTCGACGAGCGACTCTCGGGCAAGCGTGTCTACGGCGCGACCGCGCGCCAGGTGCTCGACTATGTCGTTCGAGGCGAAGTCGACGCGGGCATTGTCTATGCCACCGACGCCGCGTCGGCCGACGACGCCGTCTCCGTCGCCGCCGTCATATCGCCCGACACCCACGACCCGATCGTCTACCCCGCGGCCGTCGTGAGCGGGCAACGACAACCGGCCGCCGCCACCGCATTTGTCGCGTATCTCCGTTCGCCGGCTGCGCAGCAGGCGCTGCGCGCCCGCGGGTTCACGGCCGTCCTTGCAGACTCACCGGCCACGTCGCAACCCGCCGGTGATGCCGCCCACGTCTCCCAGCCCGCCGCGCCGCCGCCCAACCTGGTACCGCCCAGTGTGGTACCCACCGATTTGAAACCGCCCGCGTTGATACCGCCCGAGTCGATACCGGCCGACCTGCCGCCAACGCCACAGGCCCAGCCGACCGCGCCATGGCCGCAGTGATCGTCCTGTCGCGCCACTGCGCGATCATCGCAAGCCATGCCATAATCACCGGCCGTGCGAATGATGGCAGGCATGTCCAAGCCGCAAGAATGGAGCCTCGGTGTCTGACACGGTCGGGCAATCGCTGTTGGTGTCGCCCTGGCAGCAGTTGGTGCAGCCGCTGGGGCTCTCGCTGCTGATCGCCACCTGCGCCACCATCGCGGTTTGCCTTGTCGGCATCCCGCTCGCCTACCTCATGGCACGGCGTCGTCTGCCGGCCAAGCCGCTGATCGAGACGCTCATCCTGCTGCCGCTGGTGCTTCCGCCGACCGTGGTGGGCTATGGGCTGATCATGCTGCTGGGGGCGCGGGGGGCGGTCGGGCAGTGGCTCTACGCATGGTGGGACTATTCGATCGCTTTCCGAATCGAGGGCGCCATCCTCGCGGGCGCGATCGCCGCGATGCCGCTGGTCTATCTGCCGGCCCGGTCGGCGTTCGCCTCGGTCGAGCGCGAGATGGAAGACGTCGCCCGGCTCATGGGCGCCGGGCGGCTGGCCGTCTTTTTTCAGGTCTATCTGCCGATCGCACGCAGGGGCATCGCCAGCGGCGTTGTCCTGGCATTCGCGCGGGCCCTGGGCGAGTTCGGCGCCACGGTCATGGTCTTCGGCTGGCAACCGGGCCGGCTGACCCTCCCGATCTCCATCTACGCCGCCCACGAGCTCGGCCGACTGCCCTCCGCCTGGCCGGCTGTCGCGGCGCTGGTGTTGTTGTCGCTGGTGCTGGTGACGGTCTACGGGCGGTGGTCGGGGCGGGACTGACACGCCTCGCCCGCGCAAGCTGCGGGTCTTCGTCGGCTCCGACAGGCGACCCACACACATCGCACTTGCCCCATCGCGGGCGAATCGTGCTGACACGTCGCACTTGTCACATGGCACTTTTCACATCGTCGGGCGCATCGTGCTTGGCGTATCAAGCCGGGCGCATCGCGATGGCCGGATTGTGCCAGCCGCATCACACCAGTCGCATCGCACCAGTCCCATCGCGCAGTGCACATCCTGCCGCGCGCAACGCCCGTCACAGCCCCGACGAATCCAGCGAGTTGCTGTCGACGTTGATCCCGCACTCGACCTTGCCGCGCCCCGTCCACCGACCGGCCCGCGGGTCTTCGCCCGGCATGATCGGCCTCGTGCAGCTCAGCGGGTTGCAGCCGATCGAGGCGTATCCCTTTTCATATAGCGGGTGGTGCGGCAGGTCGTGCTGCTTGAGATACTGATACACCTCGCGCGTCGACCACGAGAGCAGCGGGCTCACCGCATAGACGCCGTGCCTGCGGTTCCACTCGACAAACTCCGCCGCCCGGCGCGTATCCGCCTGTTGCCGCCGAATCCCGCGCAGCCACGCCTGCGGCGAAAGGTCTTTCATCGCCCGGTCGAACGGTTCATTCTTGTTGGCCGCGCAGCACGCCTCGACGTCGTTGCGCCAGGTGGGGTTGGTCTCACCGGCGCTGTGCAGCCACGCGATCGGGTCGTTGCGCGTGCGATAGACCCATACATCCAGGTCCAGCCGCCGCCGGAGCAGTTCCATGTGCTGCCATGTTTCGGGGAAGAGATAGCCCGTATCCACCATGATCACGCGGATATCGGGGATGGCCGCCTTCGCCATGTGCAGCAACACCGCCGAGTCGGCCCCGAAGCTCGACGACATCACCACTCGCCCCGCAAACGCCCCGGCCGCCCAGGCCACGATCTTCTCAGGCGTCGATGACGCGAACGCCGAATTGAGCGCCGCCACATCCAGGTCCGCACGCACACCCCCAACGCCGCCCGTGCCCGCGCTGCCGCCTGCAACCGCACCGTCCCCCACGTCGTCTCTTCCGGCAGAGTCGGTAGGTTTAGTAGGAGTTTCGGCCAAAGCTGCTCCGCTCATGTCGCTCACCCGGGTGGACTCCTGATCAGTTCCGCTTCGCCCGATGATAGAACATCCCCCCGGCGATTGCGACCGCTCGCCCCGGCGGGCTATCGCGCCGCCGCGATCCGCTCCACCAGCCTGTCATACATCTCGCGCACGACCCGCCGCGATCCTGCGTGACCTAACTTGATGTGCGGCTTGGATTTGCCGTGAAAATCGCTCCCCCCGGTTTTCACCAGCCCGTATCGGTCGGCCACGTCGCTCAGCCAGTCGATCAGCGATTCGCGGTGGTCGCTGTGGATGACCTCGATGCCCGACAGCCCGTGGTCGACCAGCTCCTTGATCGTGCCGAGCAGTTGGGCGTCGTTTTCCCGCTTGAGCTGAACCGGGTGAGCCAGCACAGCCAGCCCGCCGGCGTCTCGGATCATGCCGATGGCGCGCTTGGCGGTCATCACTTCCTTGTCGAAATAGACGCTCCCGCCCTGGCCGAGGTATTTGGCAAACGCCTCATGGGTCGACGAGACATACCCCTTGCGGATTAGGATCGCCGCGATGTGCGGCCGGCCGACCACGCCGCCGCCCGCCTCGGCCTTCACTTCCTCAAGCGTGATGGCGACGTTCTTATTACGCAGGGCCTCGATGATCTGGACATTGCGCGCGTCGCGCCCCTCGATCTGTTTCTTCATCAGGTCGCGCAGGGTCGGGTTGGCCGGGTCGACGCCATAGCCCAGCAGGTGCATCGTCCCCGGTCGGGGGAACTCACACGAGATCTCGATCCCGCAGAGAAAGTCGATCCCCTGCTCCAGCGCCGCCGACGCCGCCTCGTCGCACCCCGCGACGGTGTCATGATCCGTCAGCGCCAGCGCCGTCAGCCCCGAAGCTTTTGCCAGCTTCACCACCGCCGCCGGCGTCATCGATCCGTCAGAAGCGGTGGAGTGGCAGTGCAGGTCTACATAAGTCATCGCCCCAACTTAGCGGCTCACCCGCCGCGAATCGACATCTTGCAGCGGGTCAATCCGTTGTCGGTCGGGGGTCTCTCAAAAGGGCCTGCCGCCGATCGTGCTGACATGCGGCGGAAGAACAAAGAGCTACGTCCCGTTTAGTCCTGCCCAACAAAGTTACCGCCTTCGATTTCTACACAACCGAAGGAGGCTTCGCGGCCAAACGTGCGCTGGATCATATGGGAGGCATTGATTTCTCGCAGCCCGTGCGCGTGGTCGAGTTGCCGCAGGGCTCTGTTTTGCAGCAGTACTATCTGACCGATCCCGGCATCGGCAACTACTTCGCCCGGCCTGGAACGACTCCGCTTCAAGCGGGCCTAAAGCTTGAGGGGCAGACCCTCGGATTTTTCCAGAACACGGCCCCAGTGAGAGCATTGCAGTCCATCGCCGCACCCGATTACATCTACCCCCCTGGCGCGGTCGTGCCGGGGCTGGGTACCGGCGGCGGTGTGCAGTATTTTGTTCCGAACAAGAGCGTCTTTGTGCCTGCGGCGCGATAGACGCGGGAGAGGAAGATCATGAAAGGCCCATACAGCCTTGGAACCTATAGCCAGCTTCCACCGCCCACAGCATTCGGTTGGGAGCGAACCGGTCCGGCCAGAGGCCAGACCTATCGCGTCACTCAGGCATTTCGAGACGCTGACGGACACGAGCACTTGCCCGGTGAGACGTGGATGTTTCTCGGAGGAATGTTCAACAAGTTCGATGATGAGTGGACGTTTTGCGTGCGGTTCGCGTCGGGCGAGGAGTGGCGGATTCCCCTGGGCTGGGGAGCGGATAGGCAAGAGAACGTCCTTGAGCACTGGCAGGAGTACTTGGAGCGAGAGGATTCTGCTACAGCCCGTGGAACGCCGGAGCGGGACTAAACGGGACGTAGCTACGTCCCGTTTAGTCCTGCCCCGGTCGGGGGTCTCTCACAAGGGGCTGCAGGCGATCGGCAAGCGTGGCATACACGGCGTTCACCCATGGATGTTCAGTCTCAGGCGGGGGCTGGCGACGCAGGTCGTGGGGGGCAAGGATCAGCGTGATGTTCTCGATCCCGGTGTCGGCCGCAAGGACAAACAGTTCTTCAACAGCCGGATCGCCCACCGCCAGGCAACCGGCGGACATCGCCTTCCCGTGGATCATGATGTCAGAGCCCAGATCGTGGCGAGCGTCGATCGCAGCCTGAGCCACGTCGCGCTCGTTCGGGTAGTCGACCCGCAGCGAAAGATGAAATCGGCTATTGGGGTTGAGCGATTCGATGCCGTAAACCCCTTCGGGCACCTGATTGTCGCCCCGTCGAAGTTTGGGCCACGGTCCGCCGCTCGCGGCGAGGATGGAGTAATCCGTGATGTGTCGCATCGCGCCGTCGTCACCACTCGCCCAAACCTCCAGACGACGCTCGTGCTTGAGACCGACAAGGATGACTCGCGCCGGGGAATACATCACGCCTGACCGCACAAAGTGCGGCTCAAGCCGCCCTCGCGCCGACGGCCCATACTGCTCGACGCGATCCGCCACCGTCTTGCGGCCCACGAGGCGTGCATGGACGACGGCCGACCAACCGGAGAGATGCAGCACCACGCCCGCAGCGGCAACCATGACGCCGAGCGTGCATGCGGCAACGATGGCCTGACGCGTCTTCACCGTCGCTCCCATCCGTCATGCACGATGACAATCTGACCACACCGGCCATCGTACCCTCTGGGCCGGTGCGCTCGACGGCCATCATTCGACCGTCGGTTGCCGACGTCGGCCTGCCACGCAGCTTGTCTGCAGAGCATCACCCACCGACCATCGCGCGCTTCTTCGCGATGAACCCCAGGTGGTGCTCGAGGTGCTTGATGTACGAGACGACGAACTCTTCGAGCGTGATCTTCCCGCGCTCGTTGTGGATGCCGGCCCTGGCAAAGGCGTCGTCGGGCAGCTTGCGCAGCACGCGCGCGGTGAGCTTGCGGTTGAGGTCAAAGACGCTCAGCACGTCGTCGATCGGCTGGTCGTGCGGGTCGAGCTTGTCGATAAACGCGGTTTCGTCGTAGCCGATCAGCAGCGGCAGCTCCATGGCCGCGACGCGCTTCATCCGGTCGGAGGCGATCAGGTCGCTGTCCATCAGGTGGACGACGATCTGCTGGATCGACCACGTCCCGGGCACGGGGAACGCCGTCAACTGCTCCTTGCTCAGCCCGGCCACCGCCGCCCGAAGCTGCCCGCCGCCTTGCGCATACCGCTCGATCAGGTCTCGATTCATGTTGCTCCTCAATCGGCCCCCGCTCAGACATCAGCTGCCGACGCCGGCCGACTCTACCGTCCTGACCGGCGTCGACCAAGACCGTCACCCACGATTGGGCTGCGGGCGTGAGATGGTCCGCGATGGTGATGCTGTTGTTGCCCAGCGGCGGTCGATTCCGATGATCAGATCTCGATATAGCCTGATCTGGGATACCGACCGGCCGTTCCGAGGGCCGTGAATCCGGCGACGGCCCATGAGGCTCACACTCCCCCAAGTCCGATGACTGTTGGGTTGGCTAGTGTGCGAGGGCATGCACGGCCCATTCCGGCCTGCGCGCCGTCATTTCAACCGGCTAACGCGAACAACCGACGGCTCGAGCGCCTGGATCACCAGCTTGCCGGGCGACGTCACCACGTGTGGGCGGTGCGGGCCCACCACAAGGTCGCGGTCGTCGCCGGCCTGGGTCAGCCAGACCCGGCCTTCCACC
The DNA here is from genome assembly GCA_964493365.1 of uncultured Tepidisphaeraceae bacterium. Classification (GTDB taxonomy): domain Bacteria; phylum Planctomycetota; class Phycisphaerae; order Tepidisphaerales; family Tepidisphaeraceae; genus CAZBOE01. The sequence goes on from CAZBOE010000072.1 coordinate 9,958, forward strand.
ACTTCGACCATCAGTCCGCGCGGTTGATCCCAGGCGATGAGCTGGTTGATATCGATGCGAAACTCCCGGGCCGCGCTGCGCGCCGCGGGCGAAGGGCGGGTTGCGGGCCGGTCGGGGTGGGCCGGTGTCGTGTGCGGCGGCGCCAGCGGGACATCCATCGTCCGCTCCCACATCGCGCGAAGCCCCGACCGCCGGCCGGGCAGGGCCAGGCCGGACGACACATCGAGGCGGTCAACACGATCGAGTCTCTTGGCATTCATGACGCCATCAGGATGCCAGAATTCCCTTGACCGTAACAGATTCAGGATTGCAGAATTGTAACCAGTACAGTGTGCCTAGACCGAAACTGTACTGGTCGCCGCGGCCGGGTGCTGTATCGTTGCCTGCCCGGCCGACCGGCGATGCAGCGCCCGCGACGGGTCAGACCCGCCGCCCGCCTCGCCAAGGTCTGCTTTTGGAGACGCGATGTCACTCGCCCCCGGCCCATCCGCCAGACGTTCGGCAGCCAAACGGGCAGCCGCCACCGAATCACCCACCACCGAATCGCCCGCCACCGAATCACCCACCACCGAATCGCCCGCCACCACCCCGGCGTTCACCGACACAACCGTTGCCGGGCCCGCTGCCCGCGGTCGCGCTGAAACCGGTCGCGCTGCCACAGGTCGCGCTGCCGGTGAATCCGCGCGCCTGCGCCCGGCCGCCAGCGATCAGCCTGTCGATCGGGCTGAGCCGCCCGCCGCAACCGATCGGCCGCTTTACGAACAGCTCGCCGCCCACATCGAGCAGGCCATCACCTCCGGGGCGCTGCGGATCGGCCAGCGCGTCCCGTCGGTCCGCAGTCTGAGCCGACAACATGGTGTCAGCATCGCCACGGTTCTCGCGGCCTACCGCCTGCTCGAAGACCGCTCGCTGATCCAGCCCCGGCCGCAAAGCGGGTATTACGTCCGTTCGACCCCCGCGCCGCCCCCCGAGTTGCCCGAGATCACGCGCCCGAGCAAGGCGCCCACCGCGGTCAGCAACGCCGAGATCATCTACCAGTTCCTGCGCGAGGCGGGTCGGCCGTCGATCATTCCCCTGGGCGCCGCCTGCCCCTCGACCGACCAGATGCCCATCCGCACGCTCTCACGCATCGCCGCCTCCATCGCCCGGCGGGCGCCCCTGACGAGCAACGCCTATGACCTGCCCCCCGGCTGCGCGGCGCTGCGCCGCGCCGTGGCCCGCTGTGCCGTTGACGCCGGGGTCACCGTCTCGCCCGACCAGATCGTCACCACCACCGGCTCGACCGAGGCCATTTCGCTGTGCCTGCGGGTCGTCGCCAAAGCGGGCGACACGGTCGCCATCGAATCGCCCACCTATTACGGCGTACTCCAGACCATCGCCTCGCTGGGCATGAAGGCCCTGGAGATCCCCACCTGCCCGCGCGACGGCATCAGCCTCGACGCCCTGCGCTATGCCCTCGACCAGTCGAGAGTGAAGGCGGTGCTGCTGCAGCCCAGCTTCAACAACCCCCTGGGGTCGTCGATGCCAGTCGAGGCTCGAAAGGCGGTCGTTGCGATGCTCAGCGAGCGGCGGATTCCGCTCATCGAGGACGACATCTACGGCGATCTGCCCTTCCAGCCCACCGGCCGGCTGCCCGCCTGCAAAGCCTTCGACACCGAAGGCTGGGTGCTGCTGTGCAGCGGGTTTTCAAAGACGCTCTCGTCGGGCATGCGGGTCGGGTGGTGTGCGCCGGGGCGGTTCTTCGACGACGTCGCCCGGCTCAAGGTCTTCAGCACCTTCGCGTCGGCCACCCTCCCGCAAATGGCGGTGGCCGAGTTCCTCGAAAGCGGGGGGTATGAACGCCACCTGCGGAAAATCCGCCGGGTGTATGCGTCGCAGGTGCAGCGGATTCGGTCGCTCGTCGGGCAGTACTTCCCCCCCGGCACGCGCGCCACCGACCCGGCCGGCGGGTTTGTCTTGTGGATCGAACTCGACAAGTCGATCGACTCGACGACGCTCCACGAAGCGGCGCTGCGCAACGACATCAGCATCGCCCCCGGGCCGATCTTCTCGGCCAGCGGCCGCTATCGACACTTCATCCGCCTCAACTGCGGCCTCCAGTGGACAGACCGCATCGAACCGGCCATCGAGCGGCTCGGGCAGTTGATCCGGGAGCGCTGATCGTCGGCAACCCCGGCATCGGCAGCCACGGCCTCGCACCCCGCGCAAGGCCGCCGGCCGGGCATCAACCGGCCCCGCAACGAGGGTCAGTTTGACGCGGATCGTTTCGCTCAAGATTTTTTTCTCAGGCGGCTGAACCTTCCATTCGGGCCGGCGTAATAAAGGTGCATTCTCCTCCTCCTTCCACGCGGGACTCGGTGACGCCGGGTCCCGCGTGATTGTTTTTGTGGAGGAGGATGGGCCGGGGCGGCATGGGCCGGGGCGGCGGGCTTATCGGCGACGCCGGAGCATCAGCACCGCCGGCATCGCGATCAGCGACAGCATCGTCGGCTCGGGGACGCCCACCTTGAATTGATACATCGGGTCCGACCCGCTGGTGCGGGGCCCGTCGAGCGATGCGTCGGCCGTGAGGGTGAAGCCGAAGCGGAGGTTGGGGTCTTCGACGCCCCAGTAGGCCGCGTTCGCATCACCGGTGAGCAGGCTGTAGCTGTAGTCGACGCCCACCCCGTTGTAGTCGAGGTCGATCTCGATGTTCGACAAGGCGCTGAAGACAGTCACGCTGTCGCGCACGCGGGCGAAGATCGAGGTGGGGTTGGCGTTGACGGCGCGGGTGATCGAGCCGATGCCGCTGAGCGAGAGGGTGGCCGATCCGGCCCCGTCAAAGCTGAACGTGACATCGTGGGCGTTGGTGCCGCCCCACGGCGTGCTCGCGGGGCTGCCGATGGGCAGGTCGCTGGCATTGACGATGGCGTATTCCCAGTCGCCGACCGCCAGGCCGTCGCCCCAGCGAACGCTGCCGGCGAACTGCTTGACGAAGCCGCCGCCGGCTTCGAAAGCGTTGAACGCGGCATCCGAGTTGAACGTGAGCACGCCGGCATTAGCCGTCGTGACAGACAGGGCACAGACCGCCGCGATCCCGCAGCGCACAAGCATCGACATGGTGATCCCTCCAGGTAGCCGCCAGGCAAGTAGCCGCCATATGCGCAGTCGCCAGATGTGGTGAGACAGCACAAGGCGCGGAGGAACCTACGTCACAATCTTGCTACATCCGTTCGGATCTTGAGAAGTCTTGGTGCGATCTGGGTCATCGAGCGGCCACGATTCTGTTAAGCCGCTCCCGCCCGCAGCGACGCCGCAGCGGGCGCGGACCCGCCCGGTCGCGCTGTGCCGCGCCGCAACCACAGTGGGGAGAATACGTTACCGACCGGGCTCCGGCGCGCGTTGCGCCGCAACCGCCGGCCGCGCGCGGACCGGTCGAATGCAAGCGCGGCAAGCGGGGTTAGCGCGGCAAACGCGGTTAATGAGGCCAGCGTGGCCAATGCGGCCAGCTTGGTCGATGCGGCCAGCGCCGCCAACTCCGGGTTATCCGGCCTGGCCCGGCGCGGGCGGGGCGAGCTCTGGGGGCTTGGTATCGGCACCAGCATGGGCGCCCGTCGAACTGGCGCCTGTCGAACTGGTGGCGGTCGAATCGGCCGGGGTTGACGCAGGCGACCGCGACTCTGCCGGTATCGACTGCGGGGTCTGGCCTTCACCCGGGCGAGACTCGCCCGGCTTTACGTCGCCGGGCTTCCCGTCGCCCGGCTTGCCGTCTGTCGGAAGCTCGCCGAAATCGTCGTCGCCGTGCTCGAGGTAGACGTCGTCCATCTCGGTGGCGTCGACGTCGGCGCGGAGCAGGTAGTAGATGATCGTCGTTGCGCTGAAGTAGAAGCTGATGACAAAGGCGCCCAGCAGCGCGATCACCGTATAGACCCACAGCGACATGATCCCCGCGGCGATGCGCTGGGTGAACGAGAGGTTGTCGTAGTCGACGTTATAGAGCAGCTCGCCGCCGACGGGGCCGGGCCAGATGGCGTCCCAGTTTTGCTGTGCCCGCGAAGGGCCGGTCAGCTCCAGCGTCGGCCCGCCCCTCAAGGGCGACGCCGTGACGGGGGTGTCCTGCGTGACGTTGTCGAGCAGGAAGGCGCCGGTCACGCTGTGGGCGAGCGACAGCACGCACCAGATAAACAGCGCCACAAAGCTGTAGGTCAGCACGCCGTAAACCAGCGAGACCAGGGCGTAAAAGAGCGTCCGCCAGGGCCGTGCGTAGACATAGCTGAAGCTGCGGCTGATGGCGTCAAAGCTGTCCGAGCCTTCGACGGCGACGGTGGGATACATCAGCGAGAAGCCGCCCAGCGTCCCGAAGAGCACGAGGGTCATCACAAACGACACGAGCAGCGTGAGCGGAAACAGAAGCGCGACGGCAAGCTCGCCAAACCACTTGACGTAGAGCAGCGTACCGCCCGTGGCGATCAGCAGGGCAATGGCCGCCACGATGATCAGCGGGATCAGCGGCGCGAAGACGAAACTGAGCAGCTTTCCGCTCGAGAAGCGCAGGGCCTGCCTGACGCTCATTTTTTCGTCGCGGGCGACATGCACCGCGGCGATGCGGGCGATCGCGCCGCCGAAGATCGAGAAGACCAGCAGCCCGATGAGGAAGTAGATGGTGAAGTAGACCCAGTGGCTCTGCCACGCCTCGACGGGGTACTGGAAAAACAGCGTGGCGGTCGCGTAGGCCGCCCCGGGCAGGTCGGCCGAGAGCACGCGATCGACGATGGCGGTAAACGCCCGGAGCTCCGCCCTGAGAAACACGGCAAAAGGCCCGTGAATTTCCGGCGCATCACCCGCCAATGAAGCCCGCTCGGTCACCGACCGGGCTGGCTCAAAGCCGTGGGCGAAGGCATCGCCGACAGCAAACGACGAGGCGACATAGCTGTGCTGCGTCGGCCAGACCCAGTCCATCGTGCGACCCAGGCCGTACATGAGGAAGATCGCGGCCAGCGCGAGAATCAGCTTGCCGGGATGAATGGCGACGCGAAACGCGCGGAAGAGGTGGGTAAACGGGAATGCCACCCTCCAGTCGATGGCGGCCAGGCTCGCCGGCGCCGGCGCGGGACCGCCCAGCAGGCCTGAGTGATAGTTCGAGGGTGAGGGGCCGGGCGTTGTTCCTGCGCGTGCGTCCTCCGCCATGCCGATGTCTCCTTCAAAGGGTGTGCCCCGCGGTTTAGTCGAGCCGATCGCCGCGCGGGGCCGTGGCGCGAGTATATCGACGCATTGATAGAGGCCAAAGCCTGCAACCTGCCGCCGCGACAGTGGATGGCGATTGGCGCTGGCGTCGCCCCGGCCGCGCGGCTCCTGACCCGGCAGCGCGGCAGTCGAACGCGGGATCGCCTACCATGGCGGTGAAAGGATACTTCACATGGCATCGATTCTCGTCGTCGGCCCGCATCCGGATGATCAGGAACTCGGCATGGGCGGCGCCATCGCCACCTTCGTCCGCCAGGGACACCGGGTCCACCTGCTCGACGCCACCAACGGCGAGCCCACCCCCAGGGGATCGGTCGAGACCCGCGCCCGCGAAGCCGCCGAAGCCGCGGCCGTGCTGGGCGTAACGCGGTCGCTGGTCGGCTTCACCAACCGGCAGGTGGTTCACAACATCGAATCGCGTCACCGCATGGCGACGGAGTATCGACGCCACCGGCCGGACATCATCTTTCTTCCCTATCCCACCGACGCCCACCCGGATCATGTCGCGGTCACCCGCATCGGCGAAGACGCGCGGTTTGACGCCAAGCTGACCAAGACCGACATCGTCGGCGAGCCGTGGTATCCGCCGCGCATCATTTACTACTTCGCCACCCACCTGCTGCTGAGCTTTCAGCCGACGTTCGTCCTCGATGTGACCGACGCGATGGAGACCAAGCTCAAAGCGTGCGCCTGCTACAAGAGCCAGTTCGGGCCCGACGGCCTTCCCGAGCAGGTCCGTCAGACCAGCGCCTATTTCGGCAACCGGATCCGCCGGCCCTACGCCGAGCCGTTCTACACCCATGAGGTGCTGGGCCTGAGCGGCATCGATCAGCTCACGCTCGAAACCACTACGCCACGATCCAAGACATGATCATCAGATGTCTGAGAGTGTGCATAGGCTGTACGCAAGCCCGCCATGATGTGGCCGGATAAGGGTTGATAAGTCTCTATATAATGGGGGTTTAAAAAATTTAGCTCGCCGGCATATCCGTCGCTCTGAGCTGGGCGTCGGCTCGACCAGGCGTTTTCCGCGCATCCCGCTGCCAGCGGGTCTCCGGTGACGCGTCGAGCCGGGCTTGTCAGGAGACGACGATGACGGCACGGCAGTGTTCCACGATCAACCAATTGACGACCCACGCACGCCTCTTCACCCGACCCCGCCTGACCGCGGCGGTCGTGCTCGCGGCGTCAATGCTCTCGCTGGGCTGCGGAGGCGGCTTGTCGAGCCGCGACAACGGCACCGCCGCCCCGCGAGCCATGAGCAGCATCGACCTGGGCACCCCCCGGTCTGCGCCGGTGACACTGCCCGTTCAACTCGCAGTGGCGCAGGTGGGGGAGATCGCGCCGCCTGACGAATTGCTCACGCGCCTGTCGGCCGAGTCGACCGTGGTCGCCCGCGCCGCCCCCATTCCCTGGCCGATGCGCGACCAGCCCCGATATGAATATCGCGGGTTCTATCCCCAGCCCAACCCGTCCACGCCGCTCGATGAGGTCAAACTCCTCACCGAGCGCGCCCGGGCGCTGGGCTTCACCCACCTCCTGGTCATCGGCGGCACGCTCGACTCGAGCGTGTCAGACACCGCGCTCAACGTCTTCGACCTGACCATCATCGGCATGTTCGTCGTCCCCAGCCGCGAGGTCCGTGTGCGAGGCGAAGCGCTGGGCGGCATCATCGACACTGCGACCGGGTCGCTGGTGGCGCAGGTCATCGCCAAGGCGAACGAGAGAGACCTGGCGCCGATGGTCGTGGCGTATGACCAGATTGAGACGACCGCCTACAAACTCGAAAAACCCCTCAGCCGCGATATGGCGACGCAGGTGATCGAACAGCTCAAGCGCCTCGATGCCGCCGCCAGGGTCGCCGCGGCGCCGGCATCGCCCGCTGCGCCGCCGGTCGTCACGGGGACGGCGCCTTGATCGCCTGCCGTGCAGTCTTCGGCGCCGGTTGCGGCGCGATGACCCGGGCGCGTTGTCGCGTCAGGATCGCCTGATGTCCGCGGGTCGCATCGGCGGGCGTCTCACACCGGCCGCTCGACGATCGCCATCGACTGGCGGATCAGCGAGGCGGGGTCGCCGGTGAGGCGGAGGGTTTCTTCGACCATGCGCTCGGCCCCTTCGTAGACCGTCCATGGGCCGACGTCGTTCATGTAGCAGGCGGTGCTGACCAGGCGGTTGGCTTCATCGACCCAGGCGTCGACGGGCCCGGGGTTGTGGGGGGTGCCGCCCATGGCGCGGATGGCGTCGGCGGCTTGTTCGTCGGTGCCGATGGTCACCGCGGGGCGCGAGCCGGTGCCGTGCGATCCGAACACCCGCGCCGCGATCACCGGGGCGATGCAAGCCAGACCGATCGGCTTCCGCGCCGCGTGCATCTGCCGCATGAGGCGGTCGAGATCGGGGATGACCGTGCACTCGGCGCCGCTTGCGGCAAAGTCGCACAGGTTTTTCGCGGCCCCAAAGCCGCCGGGCAGAATCAGCGCGTCGAGCTCGTCGGCCCGGGCTTTGTCGAGCGGGGTGACCCGCCCGCGGGCGATGCGCGCCGCCTCGGCGCGGACGTTTCGCGATGACTTCTCGGGCTTGCCGGTCAGGTGGTTGATGGCCGGGGCGTCAACGTCGGGGGCAAAGCAGGTGACCCTGGCGCCCCGTCGGTCGAGCGCGATCAAGACGGCCACCGCCTCGGTGATCTCCGACCCATCCTGCACGCCGCTGCCGCTGAGAACAACGCCGACTCTCGCTGGCATGACTGTTCCTCCGCTGGTCACGGGTTGCGGGGCCGCGCTCTCGCCCGGCACACGTCTCTGGAATCATCGGCCGCCATACCACCGGCATGCGGTGGGGTGCCGCGCGGCGCGCATGATAACACCGTCGCCACTGGGGGGCAGGGTCGATTGTCGTTATGATCTGGGGCGATGGTCGACGACCAACTGCTCTACGGGCTGATCTACCTGATGGCCCGCTACCTGCACATCGTGTGCATGACCCTGCTGGTCGGGGGCACACTGTTCTACGAGATGGTTGTGCCCGTCGCGATCGGCGAACTGCGCACCGAGCATCAGCTTGCCGTCTTCGGCCGCGCCCGCTGGATGTTCCGCGGCATCGTCTGGAGCAGCGCCGGCGTGCTGGTGGTGACGGGCGTCGTGCAGACCTGGCAGCACTGGGCTTCTTATGCCTTGAGTACGGAGCCGTCCGTGCCGCTGCGGAGCGTGGTCTGGTGGGCCGCCCACACCTCGACGGCGCTGATCGCGATCATCATCTCGCTGTTTCTGACCGGCGGGCGCACCCCGCCCGACCGCCCGGTGAGCTGGATGCGGCTCAACCTGGTGATCCTGCTGATCGTGATTTTCCTCGCCAGCACGACGCGCCATGTGCGGCTGAGCCAGCCCCCGCCGCGCGAGGCGAATTTCCCGCTGCCGCTGCCACAGCTCGACGATGACGACGATGCCGGGTCGACCTCCGATCCGCGGGGCGGGCAGAAAGTGTCATCCGCGGTAAGCTTTCGCCCATGAGCCAGCAGCCCGATCTGCCGCCGCAGCCGCCGCCGGGCGTTGAGATCGCCCCGGGCGTGTTCGCTCACGAAGACGACCTGCGCCTCCGCTATTCGCGCTCGGGCGGGCCCGGCGGGCAAAACGTCAACAAGGTCAACACCAAGTGCGACCTGTGGATGCCCGTCGGCGCGATCCGCGGCCTGACCGAGCGGGTCGTGCTCCGCCTGCGTCACCTCGCCGGATCGCGTCTGACGCAGGATGACGAAATCCACATCGCCGCCTCGACCCACCGCACGCAGGAACAAAACCGCCAGGCGGCGCTCGACATCCTCCGCGACCTGATCGTCCGCGCACGCGTCGAGCCCAAGGTGCGACGAAAAACCAAGCCGTCGGCCTCGTCGAAACGCAAACGCATCGACGAAAAACGCCGCCGCGGCGAAATCAAATCGCTCCGCCGGCGCGGCGTCGACTAGCGCGATGCGCTGTCCAAGGCCACGCGTTCCACGTTGACGCGGGTCGAGGGCGCGTATTCCAGGTTGACGCGAAGCATGGCGACGCCGGCAAGTGTGACCCAATCCCGTTCGCCGATCGGAACAGGGGCGACAGGCGGACCAGACTAACCCAGCACGTCCTTCACCACCGCCTGCACCGCGGCAATCTTTTCGTTCGCGGCCTTCTGGTCGGGCGCTTCGGCGATGATGCGCATGATCGGTTCGGTGTTGCTCGGGCGGGCGTGCACCCACGTGCGGGCGGCGTGCCAGTCGATGCGGATGCCGTCCTGCGTGTCCACCGATTCACTGGCAAACCGCGACTTGAGCGCCTCGACCACGCGGTTGGCGTCTTCGCGCCGGCAATCGAACTTGGTCTTGACGATCTCATACCGCGGGATCTCCGCAACCAGTTCGCTGATGCTCTTGCCGGTCGATGCCATGAGCTGCAGCACATAAGCCATGCCC
>CAZBOE010000073.1:0-12978 GCA_964493365.1 uncultured Tepidisphaeraceae bacterium
TGGATCAAGCCGGATTGGGAGGGTGAAGACGCGGGCGAGACGCCCGCGCCACGGCCCAGGCGAGCACGGCCGAGACGTCCGCGGCCAAGATGTCCGACGGCTGTGCCTGGACGGTAGTCGCGGTATGGCTCGGTGTGGATCAAGCCGGATTGGGAGGGTGAAGACGCGGGCGAGACGCCCGCGCCACGGCCCAGGCGAGCACGGCCGAGACGTCCGCGGCCAAGATGTCCGACGGCTGTGCCTGGACGGTAGTCGCGGTATGGCTCGGTGTGGATCAAGCCGGATTGGGAGGGTGAAGACGCGGGCGAGACGCCCGCGCCACGGCTCAGGCGAGCACAGCCGAGACGTCCACGGCCCAGAGAGCATGCCCCAGACGAGCATGGCCCGGATGAATGCGGGTCGGGTGCGGAGCGTGGGGGGCTGCTACGCGCGGGCGGTCAGTGGGCAAACTCGAACGACTCGCGCGCCATGACCAGCGGGCGGTGCTGCCCGATGTTCATCAGGATGCCGATGAGGAAGAAGCTGGCCAGCAGGCTCGTGCCGCCATAGCTTACCAGCGGCAGGGTGACGCCGGTGACGGGGAACATCTTCATCGCCACCAGCATGTTGAGGAAGGCCTGTCCCGCGATCAGGGCCACCACGCCCAGCGCCACGAGCCGGCCGTAGGGGTCTCGCGTCGAGCCGGCGATCTCGATGCCGGTGACGAAGATCACGCCGTAGGCGCCCAGCACGAGCAACACGCCCCAGAAGCCGAACTGCTCGCCGATGAGGGCGAAGATCATGTCGTTGTGTGATTCGGGAACACGCCGCCCGATGACGATCTGCCCGACACCCTTGCCGGCCAGGCCCCCGGAGCCGAAGGCGATCAGGGCGTTGTGCTGCTGAAACCCGGTGCGCTGAAGCGTCATCGGGTCGTCGCTGAACATCGCCTTGACCCGCTCGCGCTGATAGCCCTTGACGACCGAGGGCATGTGCTCGAACAGCGGCACACCCTTCTGCCCCGACAGCCAGGCCACCGGGATCATCATCATCACCGCAAAGCCGATGCTCAGCAGGTGGCTCGTGCGTGCTCCGGCGACAAACAGCATCGCCACCAGCGCCGGGACGAAAACCATCGCCGTGCCCAGGTCGGGCTGCTTGAGAATCAGCAGCAGCGGCCCGAATGCCAGCAGGAACGGCGGGATCAATCCGCCAAACGTGCGGTAGTTTGACCTGAATCGCAGGTATCGCGCCAGCACCAGGATGAACGCCACCTTGGTCATCTCCGCCGGCTGAAACTTGAGCACCTTGAAGTCGATCCACGCCCGCGCGCCGTTGATGCGGGGCACGCTGAAGAGGCCGCCTTCGGGCACGCCGGGCATGACGGTGTAGAGCAGCATGATGATGCTCAGCACATACATCCCCCAGGCGATGCGCCCGATCTGCTGATAGTGGAAGACCTGCGTGAGCATCAGAATGCCCGCGCCCAGCCCGATGAAGATGAGCTGCTTGATCCCCTCCGCCTCGCCGGTGATGTTCGAGTCATACCAGATGCTCACCGCGCCCATGAACGTCAGCACGCTGACCGCCATAAGCAGCGGCCAGTTGGTGGCGGTGAGCAGTCGTCGGAGGGCAACATCCATGGCGACACATCTTGCCCTGCCGAGCCCCGATCGGGTTGTGAGGCAGGTGCGGGTGGCTCGGTTTATGCCGGTCAGTTCTTGTATCGGTCGATGCCGGTCGGCAGGCAAGTTTCAAAACGCTCTTCATCGCGGGCGGGCCGATTCATCCGCCGACACACGACGGCAGGCGCCCGCGAGGCGGGTGGCTCGGTTGCCGCCGCGGCAGGATACGCGGTGGCAGGCCGCATCACCCTCGGTCGATGCGGGCCCGCTTCGCCAGCACCGGGGCGAGGGGGTTTATTGGAATGTCGCCGCCGCCACCGGCCGACCCGACTTCGGCACCAACAGCCAGATCACGTCGCCCTTGGCCACGCGGCGCCCGCGGGGAACAAACACGTTGATCGGCCGACGCTCGCTCGAGTGAATGTCGACGCACCTCACCGTCCGTGACAGCGGCGCGATGGGCGAGTTGCCGGTCTCGAGAACCAGCGCCTCGGTCGCATTGCCGTCGCGCCATGTGCTGATCAGTCGGCGGCGCAGCCACATGCCGATGCCCACCAACACCGCGGCGGCCGGCAGGAGCGCCAGCCCCACGACCAGTTCCTGAACCAGCGGCACAGGCTCGCTGCGGTAGGTCCACCGCAGCGGGTTGGCGGGGTCGATGCGGATGTCGACGTTCTTCTTGACCACGATCGGCTCCGTCCGGCCGTAGAGCCGCCCGGCCACCTTGTATTCCCGGCCCTCGTGCGTGAACACCAGCGTGGCTTCCGAATCCTTGGGCTGAAACGACTCACGGGGAATGCCATTGGCCTCGGCGACCAGCGCGCTGACCACCAGGCCCTGCTTGATCAGCGTGCGCTCGGTCAACCAGCGGAGGGTCTGGTCGCCCAGCACCCACAACATGATGACCGCGACAACCGCGGCAGCGATAAACCACGCCCGCGAGTGCGGATCGCGCCATGCCCTGCGAATGATGGTGGCATCGACGCCCCGCGGGGCTGCAGGGGGCGCGTCGGCGGGCGACACGGCGGCGGGGGATTGGGCGGTATCGCCGGCGGCGCCGACCTGTGTCGACACGGGTGGCGAGGCCTGGCTTGGTTCGGCAGTCATGGTCGTCTCCTCGATGGGCCGCACTCAACAGGCCTTGGCGGTCGCGTTGCAGACACTTACCTCTCCCGGCGCGGCCGGCTCGACCATGCCGACCGCCTCCGTCTCCTGCGGACCCGTCCGCGGTGCTTGCGGCCCGGGTGTCATTCCGCCCGGTCGCACACCACCCGGTCGTATACCGCCCGGTTGCACGCCGCCCGGTTGCTCGACGGCAGGCTGCCCGGCCTGGCGCACCCGAGGCGTCGCATCGCGACCGGGCTGCGCCGGCATGGCGGGTGAGGCATGCCCGCCCTGCACGGGCTGACTCACCGTCCCTTCAAGGTAACCGTGGGTTATGGCGGCATCAACGAGCCCGCGGACGACCGGTGCGGTGGCCCTTCCGCCGCTGCCGCCGTACTGCACGAGCACGGCAAAGGCGATCCGCGGGTTGTCCGCCGGCGCATAGCCGACGAACCATGCGTGGGCGCGGTCGCCGCGGGTGGTGGTGCGATACCACGGGGCGACCGGGTTGGGGTTTTCTCGTGTGCTGGTGCGGAGTGCTTCGCGGATGACGCGGCCCTGGGCGTCGCGCATCACGTTGCCCGCCGCGTCGCGCCGAGTGACATAGAACGCCGGCGCCTGCGCCGTGCCCGTCTTGCCCGCCAGGTGAAGGTCGGGTCGCTTCACGTAATAGCCCGTGCCGGCGCGGGTGTTGACCACTTCGTCCATGCCCATCTTTGCGATACGCACCGCCGCCGGGTCGAGACCGAGATCGAGCACATCGGGGCGTTCGCGCTCGATCGGTCCGAGCAGCGAATCGACCTCGGTGCCGACCAGCCGGGGCCGCATCCACACGCCGTCGCGCGCGATGGTGGCGGCCACATTGGCCATCTGAAGCGGGGTGGCGTTGACCTTGCCCTGACCGATCGAGGCGAACCACGCGGTCGAATGCTGCAGATAGCTCGGGAGCTTGAAGTCGCCGGGGACGACGCCGTCGGTCTCGGGAATGCCGATGCCGGTGCGGTGCCCTAGCCCGAAGGCCTCGAGCCATCGGCTCACGCCGGCCACGCCCATCCGGTGGCCCATCGTCTCGAAGTAGATGTTGCACGACCGCTGGATCGCTTCTTCGTAGCGGAGGTTGCCCGTGGGGTGAGGGTCGTCCCAGGGGATCTGCTGGTGGGTCGAGCCGCCGTTGATCGAGGTCGTCCAGCATCGGCCGACGCCATACTGCCGGCCGTCGAGCCGGAGGTAGCCGTCGCAGTGCACGGTCGTGTGGATGTCCGCCAGGCCCTGCGTGATGGCGCCCAGGCCGATGATCGGTTTGACCGTCGACCCCGGCTCATACTGCGCCATCGTGGCGCGGTTGAGCAGCGGCTGGTTGATGTCGTCGCGGGCGAGCGAGGCGTAGGTGTCGTCGATCGTGTTGGGGTCGAATGTCGGATAGCTCACCAGCGCCCTGACCTCGCCCGTCCGCACGTCGATCACCACCGCCGCCCCCGGCGCGGCGAACGACCAGCCGTCTTCCGGCGAATACCGCTCAAACAGCGCCTCGATGTCGCGCTGCAGCTCGATATCGATCGTGGTGCGCAGATCGCCGCCCGGGTGGGGCGAGGCGTCTTCGATGATCTGATCGCTGGCGATGTCGCGCGTGATGCGGCCGCGCCGCCCGCGGAGAATCCGCTCGCCGAGCCCCTCGAAGCCGCCCCGGCCGATCATGTCGCTGGGCAGGTAGCGGCGCAGGTCGTCGTGGCCCACAAACGGGTCGGCATCGATGTCGCTTCGGTCAACCCGCGCCAGCCGCCCCATCAGGTGGCTGCCGGTGTTGCCATACGGATATTGCCGGTGAATGCCCGGACGGATGACCAGCCCGGGGTATTTCGACAGGTCTTTCGCCAGCAGGTTCTGCACATCGGTGCTCACCGCGGGGATGACGACGTGTGTCGAAATCTCTTCGCCCACGGTCACCTCAAACTGCTCAAGCTGGGGCACGTCGCCGTCTTCGCCGCGCACCCACCGCTCATACCACGGGGCTGGGCCGCTCTTCTCGTGCTCCTTGAGGGCTTTCTCATACGAGCGATACCAGACGTTGCGCTTGCGCATCTCGACCTTGTTGATGATCGCGGCGCGGGTCTGGGCGATGCTCTGGGGCGTCTGCCCGGGCAGCGTGGCGAGCATCTCCCACATCAGCTTGATGTCGCGGAGCACGCCCTGAAACATCTCGGTGCGGATGCGCCGCTTGTCGGCGGCATCCATGCCGGCCCACGCGGCGCCATATTGCTCGCGGATGCGGGCGGCCGCCTGGTTGCGCACCCAGATCGGGTCGGGGTCGGGCACGATCGCGCGGTAGTCGATGCACGCGTCGAAACATCCCGCGTCGATCGCCAGCACGCGGCCTTTAACGTCGTATACCGTCCCACGGATCGTGTCGGTCAGTCGGCTGCGGCGCATGGCCTCATCGGCCTTCTGCCGCCAATCCCCCGCCTGCACGATCTGAAGCTGCGCCGCCCGAAGCCCCAGGATCGCCAGCACCACCAGCAACAGCGCCAGCACGACCTTGAGGCGCGTCTCGAACATGGAAGGACGGTCAGCCATGGGGGTGAATCAAAAAGTGCGGAAGATCATTCGTGCTGACCCACACACGCGGCGCTCCGGCCGAAAGCCGACGTGCAACAGCCAGCCGGCATCGACCGCCATTCATCGACCACCGAACATCGAACACCGTGCATCGTCGAACGGACATCGTCCACGGGGCATCGGCATCGGCCGACGACGACTCCACTCAATACGCCCTGACCCTCCGTCTCGTTTGCTGGAAGGCGAATACGCTCTTGAGCCGCATGAGCATCAGCGACACCGGTGCGGCGGCCAGCGTGGTGAAGATGACACCGAAGATCAGCGGAACAAGGTAAGGCCGAACCGCGTCGATCGTGACGCCGTCGACTGTGGCGGCCGGCGCGATCGGCACGACCATGCTGTGGGCGAACACCACCGCCGCCGTGATCACCCCGCCGAGCAGGGTCATCGCCATGTGCGCGATCGGGTTGTCTTTCGACAGATAAGGCTGCATGCCCACCACCGCCAGCCCGGTCAGCCCATAGGCAAACGCGTGCAGCCCGGGCGGGTTCTGCGTGAGCAGGTCCTGGAGCATGCCCATCACAAAGCACCCGATCAGCGCCGCCTCGCGCGGGGCGTTGACGGCAATGAAGACCGCCGCGATCAGCACCAGGTTCACCTTCGCGCCGCGCAGGATCAGCAGATCAGCCAGCCCGATCTGGGCCGCCATGGTGAGGTAAGCGAGGATGAAATAAGACAGCCAACGCATTGGATCAGTGGTGAGTGCCCGGTGCTGGGTGTGTCTCTGCCATATCTCCGCTCATCAACCTTCATCGAATTCGATTCACCACCATCACCTCGCGCTGGCGGAGGAGGTCGGCGGTGGGAGACACCCTGATGCGGGCGATCAGCGGGTTGTCCGGGCGCAGGCCGATCTCGGTCACCTTGCCGATGCGCAACCCGCGCAGGTTGGCCGGCCATTCGTCGTCGTTGACGGTGAGCCAGTCGCCCACCTGGATGCCCGCCTCCTGGATCAGGCTGTATTGCAGATTGCTGACCACCATGGTTCCGTCGGGTTGGCCATCGACGCGCGGGGCAAGCTGGCTGACCGGCTGATAGCTCACGCCGCCCGCTTCGTCGGTGAGGATGCGGACAAACCGCGCCACCACCTTGAATTGTGGGTCGGTAACCAGCCGAACCGTCGCTGACCCCAGTGCGGCGCCGGTCACCTCGCCCAGCAGACCGCCCGGGTAGATCACCTTCATCCCGTCGGCGACACCCGCCGCCGCATCGACCTGCAGGTGCAGCGTGTAGCGACCGCTGGCCGCATCGGCGCCGATCACCCGCGCCGGCACCGACACGTCGCGCAGCGCGCCCATCGCGGCCCGGTCGGCGTTGAGTTGTTTGAGGTGTTCGAGCTGTTCGCTCAGCGAGACCAGCTCGCGGAGAAGCTGGTCGTTCTGCCGCGCGAGCGTGGCCAGATCGCCGCTGACCGGTGGGTGTTCGGGGGCGAGCGTATCCTTGACGACGCCTGCCGCCGCCGAGAGGGGATAGGCGATGGGCGCAAACACGATCGCCACCGGCGCCCGCAGTCGCTCCGCCACGGTAGACGGCACGAAGCTGGCAACGGCCGCGGCCGTCACCATCAGCACCGAAAAAACATGGTTGAATCGAAGCTGCATGACAAGCCCGTGTCGCCCCAGATGCCGGCTCACCCTCTATGCGACCGCCGACGTCGCCAGATCACCGTCACGGGGCGGCCATCGGTGCGGTTCGTTTGTGTCGTCAGCCCGGAAGCGCCGGCGTCGTTTCGCCCCGATCACGCCCGCGCGTCTGTCCGCCAGGCGCCGCCCGACTAGAGGTCGTCGGCGTCGCTCTCCATCGTGTCTTTCCAGAGCTCGAGGTTTTCCAGGTAGACACTCGTGCCGCGGGCGACACACGTGAGCGGATCGTCGGCCAGCCGCACCTCAAGGCCCGTCGCGTTGCTCAGCACCGTCGTCAGCCCGCGAAGCAGGCTCGATCCGCCCGCCATCGTGATCCCGTTGTCGACCAGGTCGGCCGCGAGCTCGGGCTCGGCCATCTCGAGCGTCCGCGTGACGGCTTCGACAATGTTGTTGACCGGCTCCTGCAGGGCTTCGCGAATTTCTTCCGAGGTCACCACCGTCTTGCGCGGCAGCCCGCTGATCATGTCGCGCCCGCGCACTTCCATCGTCGGCTCGTTGTCGCCCATCGGCGCCGCCGAGCCGATGTCGATCTTGATCCGCTCGGCCATCTGCTCGCCGATCGCCATGTTGTAGGTCTTTTTCATGTGGTTGACGATCGCTTCGTCGAAGTCGTCACCCGCGGTGCGCACCGATTCGCACACGCTGATGTCGGCCAGCGAGATGATCGCCACCTCGGTCGTGCCGCCGCCGATGTCGACGATCATCGACGCCGTCGGCTCGGTCACCGGCAGGCCCGCGCCGATCGCGGCGGCCATCGGCTCCTCGACCAGGTAAACCCGCCTCGCCCCGGCGCGCTCGGCGCTGTCGAGCACCGCCCGCTTCTCCACCGCCGTGATGCCCGACGGAATCGCGATCACCACCCGCGGCCCGATGAAGTGGCTCCGCCCCTGCACGCGCTGAATGAAATAGCGCAGCATGGCCTCGGTCACTTCGAAGTCGCTGATCACCCCGTCTTTGAGCGGGCGGATGGCGGTGATGCTTCCGGGGGTCTTGCCCAGCATCTCCTTGGCAACCAGCCCCACCGCCTTGCCGTCCTGCAGCACGCGGTTGGTGTTTTTCTTGACAGCCACCACGCTGGGCTCGTTGAGCACGATGCCCTCGCCCTTGACGCACACAAGGGTGTTGCACGTGCCCAGATCGATGCCCATGTCGATCGAGAACAGTCCCAGAAGGCGGTCGAAGATCACGCCCAAGCTCCTTGGCGCGCCCCGCGAGGGGCGTTCCGTAATTGCCGCGTCAAGGCGACCGCTTCCGGTCGCGTCGCCTCCGCAGGGGGCCGCATGCAACGCCCGCATTCAAACCGCCTGCGGGCGGTCACTGGAGCCGAGCCCATGGCCCGTAGGCGAAGGTCGAACACACGCCGACCTCATCGATCGGCTTTGCGGCGACCCGCCGCAACCGATCCGACCTTCACCCTGCGGCCCGATCCGTCGGGCCCGCTCCTGCCTCTCGTAAGCCCTGTTCGGCAAAGCAATCTCGCCGACTTCATCGCCTTTTCAGAGCCCCATAACATCGCCCGGATCGCGTTAAAATACACAAGATGGAACGGTCGTGCAAAGTATGGGGGTTGCAAGAAGTTTGCGCATGGTGCCGGTTGTGGGGTTTTTCCTTGAACCAAGGTATCTATACTCGACGATGAGTCAGGGTGTCGCATGCGCCGCTCCGTCACTTCTGCCCCAATGCCGGCAGTGATAGCCTGACTCGTGACGAAAGGTTTTTGTCCAATGCCAACGCTTGCTTCGGCTGCGATCCTCTCGACCCCCCAACCGCCCCAAAACACCGCCGCCCGGCGCGACCCCATCAAGGTCTATGACGCCCGGTGGGAGGTCGACGAATTCGCAGACGACCAGGTCGCCCGGCTGTTCGAAGCCTCGCTGCTCTATGCGCGGGAGATCGGTGTCGACACGATCGTCTTCACCCGCGATGCCCGCCTCGGCTGCGGCCGGGTGATCGAGATCGGGCTGAGCACCGCCCTCAAGGCCGGCTTCCGCGTGTTCGCCCGCCTCGAACCGATCTCGACGCCGCAAGGGTATTTTTCGACCCACTGGGTGACCCAGACCTACCCCAGGACCATGGGGCTGGGCATCACCGCCTCGCACAATCCGGCGCAATACATCGGCGTCAAGTTCACCGTGCCGACGGTGGCCGCCATCGGGCAGGACTGCGGCCCCAAGGGCGGGCTCACCCGCATCCGTCAGATCTACCACAGCGAACAGACCCTGCCCGCCCGCGCGGGCGGCAGCCTCACGCTGCTCGACCTGAGCCGCGAATACATCGACTATTCGCTCAAGGCCGCCGGGGTGTCAGCCGGGCAATTGAGCGGGAGGAACGCGGAGAAGAATCAGGGCTCGGGCCTGCGGGTCGTGCTCGACACCTTTAACGGGTCGGCCGGGCCGGAGATGTATCAGGCGCTGGTGAAGGCCGGGTGCGAGGTGCACCCGCTGCGGCTTGTGCCCGACGGGCGTTTTCCCACCGGCTCGCCCAACCCGACCAGCCAGGGCAAGATGCTGGCCGCGGTCGATCAGGCCGCCCGCATCGACGCGCACGCCGTCATCGGCATCGACGGCGACGGCGACCGCATCGTCTTCGGCGGCCGACGCGGCATTCTCACCGCCGGCTTCGCGTTTGTGCCGATCCTCGCGGCCTGCGGCATCAGCCCGCGCAACCCGGTGCCCGTGTTGTATGACCCCAAGGTCTCGCCGCTGGCGCTGGCCGAGTGGGGCAAGCTCGGCGCCATCTGCACGCTCTTCCGCAACGGACACTCGCAGATCAAAGACTACATGACCCAGATCGGCGCGCTGGCGGCGGCCGAGGAATCGGGTCACTACTACCACCGGCTCACGCTCTCCAATCTCGTCGTCAGCGGCGAAAACTCGATCCTCACCGTGCTCCTGTTCCTCAAGAGCCTCCACGAGCGCCCGACGCTGATGGACGAACTGTGGGCGATGCAGGAGCGCGTCTTTACCACCGGCGAGTTCAACTACCAGTTCGCCGACGACGCCACCCGCGACGCGGCCCTCGATGCCGTCATCGAGGCCCTGCGCGGCGAGGGTTGCGCCATCGTCACCGCCACGCCCGATGGCATCGACCTGCAGGGCACATGCGTCAGCCGAGGCGTCGACCTCCGCCCCGGCGCGGTGCGGCTCGACCCGGGGTGGTACAGCGGATACCTCCGCGTCGCCACCAATGAGAAAGGCGTCGTCCGCTCCTACTTCTCCGCCGGCGAGACCGGCGTCGGCGTGAGAGTCGAGGCGCTGGCCCGCGCGATACTCGAACAGCAATTCAAGGGCAAGGTGGTGGAATAGCCACGCCGCCGGCGCCGAACCGCAGCGCCGCAACCGGCTGCCACAAATCGGCTGCCACAAATCGGCGGCCACAGATCGGCGGCCGGACCGACCGGCAGCATATCGACAGCGGCGACGCGACAACCGCCGCGCCGCCGCAATGCAACAGCAGACCCTCCTCCTTGTAACCGGCCGATCCGCGGTGGATCGACCGGTTCTTTGTTGATCATTTGTGCTGATCACCTGCACAACACTCGCGCACGCACGCGGGAATTCGCTTGCCAAGCTCCAAGCCGCACCGTTACTGTCAGGAAGCAACGCATCAGGGGTCCGACGAGCGCGGCGAACCGCTGCCGCGGCCGCATGGCTCATGCGACTGGATCAAGTGGGGCCATCGTCGAACCTCCTGGCGTACCGCTCAATGCCTGTTGCCGCCATGCGGGGTCCATGAATCATGTGTAGAAGAACCGCCAATCTGTTTCTGGTTCTAAGCCTTTTCGCCTCTTCACCTGCCATTCTTCTGGCGGCCGAGAAGGAATACGCGGCGACGGTGATGCGGGAAATGCCGGGCGAGGTCGTCGTCTTCAGTACCGAGGAAACTCTGGAAAGAAGCCGTATTGTCCAACCAACTGCGGGACGCGGCGGGGTTACCGACATTCGCTCGCGGGTGGTTCAATCAGGTAGAGGGTGGAACAAGCTTGAGTTGACCGACCAGGCCGCGTTAGGCGCAGGGCGGAGTTACAATGTTACGATCTCAGACCTCAATGACGGGGAGGCAACGTTCATTGTCAATGTTGTTCCCTAGGAGACAGGCGGCGTACGGTGTGGTTGTCGCGATCGTTGCACTGATGGCATTATTGACGATAGTGCCGATAGGTCTATCCGTCTGGTACTCACCCATAACATGGGTGAATGGGCCGGGTTTCTCCTTACATGCCTATCTACTCGACGGACGACTGCATTGGTGGTACAGCGGCCGTGAGGCTGCGAGCGCCGACGAAGCGCCATGGCGTCTGGATTTCGCAATAAACAATTCCCTCGACGTGAGGCCGTTAGCGCACTCCTACTACGGCTCTGAACTGGGCCCATCCGTTGACATTGTATCGTATGCTGGCATGACCGGGACCTCAATCCGCCATGACGACGCTACGGTAGTCCAGGGATACACATCTGAAGCTCAAGGCGCGGCTGCGGCCACTGTAGCTGGTATTTTGCTCGGATGGATGACGAAGATTGCAGTGCGAATGGTGGGTGTGCATCGTCAAATGAGGGTTCAATGTGGGAATTGCCGCTACGACCTCCGCGCCACCCCCGACCCCGCCGGCCCGCTGCTCGATCGCTGCCCGGAGTGCGGTGCTACGACCCCGCCGGATCTAGTCGCCGGCCCGGCCGCTGCTGATGATGGGGCAAATGGCGCGGGAAAGTCGCAGGCCGCGTCGACCTGATGCGGCGGGTCGTAGGCTGCCTTCGACGAACCCGCCCCCATCGATTAGGCTCCCACGCCTATGCCAGAGACGGTGCCCAATCGGCGGGAAGTGGTTCAGCGGCTGCGCGAGATGCAGCGCGAGGTGAGGCGCGCGGTGGTGGGGGCGCATGACCTGGCGGGCAATGCCGAGGTGCGCAAGAGCACGTCGGCCGACACGATCTACGGCATCGATATGGTGATCGAGCCGGTGATCGAGGAGTTCATGGATCACTGGGGCAAGTCGATGCCGCTGGTGTGTGTGGCCGAGGGGATCGAGCCGGAAGACGGGCGGGTTTTCCCCGCGGGCATCAAGGAGGAAGACGCGGTGATCCGCGTCATTCTCGATCCGGTCGATGGTACGCGCGGGCTGATGTACGACAAGCGGCCGGCCTGGTCGCTCGCGGGCGTGGCGCCCAACCGGGGGCGTGGCACGAAGCTCAGCGATATTCAGGTGGCGGTCATGACCGAGTTGCCCACCAGCAAGATGGGCTTTGCCGATGTGCTCTGGGCGATCAAGGGCGAGGGGGCCCGCGGGGCGCGGGAGGATGTCTATGCCCGCTCGGCGCGCTATGCCGAGCAGACCGACATGATCATCCACCCGTCCAAGGCCGACAACATCACCCACGGCTTTGCGATGGTGGCCAACTTTTTCCCCGGCACCAAGCGTCTGAGCAGCGACATCATGGAGTATTTGGTGACGCAGCTGATCGGCCCGGCCGACGTCAACAAGGCGCTGGTGTTTGAAGACCAATACATCTCCACCGGCGGGCAGTTCTATGAGCTGATCATGGGCCACGACCGCTTCAACGCCGACCTGCGCCCGCTGTTTTACCGCATCCAGCGCCAGCCCGAGGGGCTGTGCTGCCACCCATACGACTGCTGCACCGCGCTGATTGCCCAGGAGGCGGGCGTCATCCTCACCGACGGTCTGGGCAACCCCCTCGACGGCCCGCTCGATGTCACCACCGGCCTCTCGTGGGCGGGCTATGCCAACAAACAGCTCCAGAAGCGCATCGAGCCGCTGGTGACCAGCTTCCTGAAGGACCGGGGGGTTTGACCGCGCGATGCCGACACCGCACCGGCAATAGCGCCGCTCCGGCAACACGCCGACCGCCAAAACCCCACGCCGCAAAGCCCCTGACCGCAAGCGCCCCGACCGCAACAACCCCTGACCGCAACAACCGCCGACCGCCAAAACCGTTTCACCCAGCGCCACCTTCGCGGCCGACCAATTCCGATCCGCCCCGGCTTCGATATCATCCGCA
>CAZBOE010000073.1:13078-19357 GCA_964493365.1 uncultured Tepidisphaeraceae bacterium
GCACTCAGCACTCAGCACTCAGCACTCAGCACTCAGCACTCAGCACTCAGCACTCAGCACTCCTATGCCCTGGCCCCTCCCGATCCTGATTCTGCTGCCCGTCGGTTACCTCATTGGCGGGATTCCCTGGGGGCTGGTGGTGGGCAAAGCCAACGGCATAGACCCGCGCAAAGAGGGGTCGGGCAACATCGGCGCCACCAACGTCGGCCGGCTGCTGGGGCGGAAATACTTCTGGCTGGTCTTCTGGCTCGACATGGCCAAGGGGGCGTTGCCGCCCGGGGCGGCCGGCGCGCTGTTGCACTGGCACTCGGCCGGCAACCCGCTGAGCGCCGACGATTACCTGCTTTGGCTCGCCGTCGCCGCCGCGACCTTCATCGGCTCGCTCTTCAGCCCCTATATCGGATTCAAGGGCGGCAAGGGCGTGGCCACCAGCATCGGCGTGATGGCCGGCGTGTTCCCCTATCTCACGCTGCCGGGCGTGGTGGTGGTGGCAACCTTCGGCACCACGGTCAAGCTCAGTGGCTATGTCAGCCTCGGGTCGATCTTCGGCGCGGCGATCTTCGTGCCGGCGCTCGTGGTGATCGGGCTGCTGCTGGGCTGGCCGGTGTTCTCGGAGCAATGGCCGCTCCTGGCGCTGGCGGGGCTGATGTCGCTGGCGGTGATCGTGCGCCACCGAGCCAACATCCAGCGGCTGCTCGCCGGCACGGAAACAAAGGTGAGCAAATCCCGGGCGGCATGAGCTATGATCACCCGTCGCCCGCGGCGCTTCGCCTGGCGTTGACCCAAACCACCCGCGGCCTCTGCTGACCTTCCATGCGCCTGAACCCCACCACCATCGTCGGCATCGCCGTCGCGGCCATCGTGGCGATGAGCCTGATCAACCTCATGCTCAAGCCCGCCGAACTGGTCAGCTGGACCGAGGGCGCCGAGATGGGCTTTGCCGAATCAAGACGCACGGGCAAGCCCGTCCTGCTCTACTTCACAGCCAGTTGGTGCGGCCCCTGCCAGCAGATGGCCCGCACGACCTGGGCCGACGCGCACGTGGCGGCCGCGACAGAACAGGTCATCCCGGTCAAGATCGATGTCGACCGCTTTCCCAAGATCGCCGAGGAACACCAGGTGCAGGCGATCCCGACGATGATCGTGGTGAATGCCGACGCGGTCCCGACGGCTCGGTCGACAGGCTACCTCGATGCGCAGCAGTTCGTCGCGTGGTTGAGCCAGGGCGTTGGTTCGACCGGTCAGCGGTGACAACCCCCTGGCGGTGACGGCCTTTCTCCCCGGCCGATACGGATCGACCCCGAACGTCTTACTCCTCGAGCGGCACAAGGTCCGGCGCCGCTTCGTCTTCGGGCGTCGCCGGGGCAGACGGCCGCGTGGCGGGTGTGTTTCGGCCGGATTCCAGCCGGCCCTGCATCTGAAGCCCGCGGTCCATAATCGCCCCCGGGTCGACCGGCCCGTCCGGCTGCGGCAGCAGGGTATATGAATAGGTGTGCCGGTCGGTCACAGGAAACAGCTCGGCCACCAGGTCGATCGGCGGATACTGCCACCACGGCGCCTTCACGTTCGTCCGCGTCTTGATCGTCTGATACCCGTCGCGGCGAAGCTGCACGTCGTACACGCCATAATAAGTAAACGGCACCGTCACCGGCGTTCGGCCGATCTCGCTGTCGTTCATGTACACCAGCGCCCCGCTGGGCTCACTGGTCAGCGTGATCGTCCGGCGCACGCACCCGGTCAGCGCGGCCGCCGACGCGATCAGCGCCCAGGCGACGACGGTGCGATACGCCGTCACTCGCCGCACTCGGCCGGCGCTGGGGTGGTTTCCTGATCGGCAATACACGGGCGAGGGAGTGGGCATGGTGTGCGCGAGAATAACCCGGGCGGCGTAACTGGCAAACATCCCGCGGCCGATCGTCAGCCCCCAAGTCGCTGCCGCGGGCGGGCAAGTCACCGCCCCGTCGCCGCTTCCCGCCCGCCGCGCCGCGAGCCGTGGCGTCGGACCGGGGGCGGGTGTTTCTGCGGCGATCAGGCTCAGCCAAATCCGTGGCAAAGTCGCCGATGCGCCCCGCGAGCGCCTAGCCTTGGCAGGCACTCAACACCGCAAGCGGCGACAAACGCCCGCGGCCGGCGGCTGTCTGCCGGGTGGCCTCGTCGATTGTTCGAATCGGCCGCTGTCATCTACCCACAGGCTCTGGCATTGTCATGGCGACGTTCATCCTTATCGTGCTCTCTTTGTTTCTCGCCGGCGACATCGCCTGGTGGGTGATCGGCGCCCGGCTGCAGCGGCGTCGGCAGGCCCCGGGCTGGATGAAAGTGCTTCACCACGGCTTCATGCTCATGGCCGTCGGCAGCCTGGTGCTGTTGCTGCTCGGGCGGTCGTTTCGGTGGAGCGGGTCGTTCTCGACCGCGCTGGTCATGTTCACCTTCATCTGGCACCTGTTCGTGCTTCCGGGCACGCTCATCGCGGCCACGGTCATCTCGACGGGATTGCTCACCCGCGATCTGCTCTCAAGGTCGCGCCGCCGCGACGCGCGAGATAGCGCCACGCCCGATATCGCCCCGCAGCCCCTCTCGTCTTCCAGCCAGCCGCCCGGCCACGAATCACCCGGCCACGAGTCACTTGGCCATCAATCACTCAGCCAAGCGCCCGGCCTCCAGCCGACTGTCATCCAACCCCCTGGCATCCAGCCCAACGGGCATGCGAAGGGCGGTCGCACGGATACATCGCCAACCCCCGGCCACGCCGCAGGCAACCAGCCGCCGCATCCGGCGACCAGCGATCTCGGCCAAACGCCCGGTCAGGCTCCCGACAAGACGCCCGATCAGACGCCCGACCTTTCTCCCGACCTTGCCCCCGATCGGCGGATGCTCTCGCGCCGGTCGTTCCTGCTCGCGGCGTCGGTTGTGCCGCCTTTGATCACACTGGGGGCGCTGGGATACAGCGCCACCCGCCTCGACCATTTCCGCGTCAGGCGCATCACCGTCCCCGTCGTCGGCCTGCCCCCCGCGCTCGACGGCCTGACCATCGCCCACCTCAGCGACTCCCACGTCGGCGACTTGACCCAGGGCAGCGTCTTGCGCGACATCGTCGATCAGACCAACGCGCTCAACCCCGATATCACCGTCATGACCGGCGACCTGATCAACCGTCGCGCCGAGGATCTGCCGGCCGCCTGCGACATGCTCAAGGCGATTCGGTCTCGTTACGGCTTGTTCGTCGTCGAGGGCAACCATGACCTCTTCGACGGCCGGGCCGTCTTCGAACGGACGGTCCGCCAGTCGGGGCTCAACCTGCTGGTCAACGAAACCGACCGCGTGACGGTCAACGGTCAGGCCGTCCAGCTGCTGGGGCTGCGGTGGGGCGGCCCGGGCGAGCGGGCGGCACGCGACCGCAGCGAAGAAGCCATCGCCCAGTCCATGCGCGAGCTGCTCCTGCTGCGCAACCCTTCGGCCTTCCCCATCCTGCTGGCGCACCACCCTCATGCCTTCGACTACGCCGTGCCCGCGGGCGTGCCGCTCACCCTGACCGGTCACACCCACGGCGGCCAGCTCATGCTCACCCCCAATATCGGACCCGGCCCGATCATGTACCGTTATTGGTCGGGTCTCTATCAGCGCGACCGCTGCTCGACCGTCGTCTCCAACGGCGTGGGCAACTGGTTCCCCCTGCGGGTCAACGCGCCGGCCGAGATCATCCACATCACGCTCAAGCCGGCGTAGAGCCTCCAAAACAACCTCGCACGGCCGCTGCTTACGTCATCAGCTCGGTTTCGTCGTTGTCGAAGCTCGCTCGTATTTCCATCCAATGCTGCTTCGCTTCGCCGCCTCGATCCCTAGCCGATGCTGCGGCGCTTCGATCCGCGGGAGGTTGTTTCAGGGGCTCTCAGACGTCCCCACCCGCCGGGCGGCGCGGGATGTGAAAATGTTCCGCCTGTGAGTCAAGTAGGGGCTGTATCGCGCCGATGCTCTAAATGTGCGATGCGATGTTGCCACAGCTTCGATCGAATCGGCCGACGCGGGCCGGCGTCGCGGCCCCGCTCACGCCGTCGCGTCAACCGCCGAGTCCGCGAGCCCCGATGGCGCTGGCAACAGTTCGACCGGCGCAGCGCCCGCCGCCCTCCATAACACTCCGGCCCGTTCCACTGAGCCGCATTCCACCCCGGCTCATGCCACCCCGGCCGACCGCCGCGGCGCTCCCAGGCAGACCCTGGTCTGCAAGGCGATGCTCTACCCGCTGGCCGGCGGGCAGGTGCCGACCAAGGTCTTTCTCTGCAACATCAGCGCCACCGGCGTCGGCCTCCGCTCGACCAGCGCGATCGACCCCGGCTCGGTCTGGAGAATGAAGATCGAGGCCGGCCCGCTCACCTGGAGCGGACGCGTCGAGATCCGCCACACCCGCCCGAGCAAAGACAACCGCTCTTATGACCTGGGCGCCACGCTGGAGCGCGTCGACCATGCCTCGGCCGCCCACCGCGCCGGCGCCACCACCGTCAGCCGCGGCATCACCCGCAACCCGTGCAACAACCTGCGCCCACGCTGACCTTCGCTCAGGCTCAAGACCCCCAGCCGCCCCGGCGTGTCGCAACGGCGTCATTAATCGTGGCGTGGGCGTCCCGCCCGCGGCGTGGGACGCAGCGCGCTCTCTGCTCCAACCAACCCCTTCATCCAACGCGGGCGAGACGCCCGCGCCACAGGATGTGGCAGCCGCCCCGGCGTGTCGCGGAGGGGTCATTCTCTCGTGGCGCGGGCGTCCCGCCCGCGGCGTGGGATGCAGCACGCTCCCTGCTCCGTTCAACCCTTTCATCCGCCGCGGGCGAGACGCCCGCGCCACGGGATGTGGCATCGGCCACCGGATATCGCCTCAGCCGCGAAATGTCGCGTTGGTCGCCCTGGCCCTTGGCCTACCGATCCTGCATCACCGCTTCGGCCGCCCGGCGGGCCGACTCGAGCGCGCCCTGCTGTGAGGCGGAATCGGTCCAGTCGCCTGCGAGATAGATGCGCTCGTGCAGTCGCGACGGCAGACGCCACGGTTCTTTCCGGTCTGGCCGGCTCGACGGCAGGGCATAGGCGATGCGATAGGTCCGCAGGTGTTTCCAGTACTGCACCTGCGGGCCGAACCAGTCGGTCATCTGCGCGATGATCTGCGGGAGCAGTTCCTCGTCGCTCTCGCGCGGCACGCCGATGAGGTTGGCGCTGATCAGCGCCTGCCCCGGCGGCGCGACGCGCGGGCACACGTTGCTCACGGGCGCGACATGGTTGACCGGCCCGTCGCCCTGCCCGTCGAGGATGAGGATCGGCTCCTCCACCGGCGGCTTGGGCGACGAGAAATAGACACACGTGGTGCCGCAGGGCTGCGGGTCGGGCGTGCCCGGGGCGGCTTCGCCCAGCATCGCGCGGGCCTCTGGCTCGCTCACCGCCACCACCACCGACCGCGCGCCGATCCGCGAACCGTCAGCCAGCGTCGCCCCCAGCGGCGACAACACCGACACCCGCGACCCCAGCATGATCCGCGTCTTGCGAAGCCGACCGGCCAGTTGCTCGGTCAGCGCCCCCATGCCCATCGCCGGGATGGCCGCGTCGCCATCGGCAAACATCCTGAACGTGTACTCGAACAACCGGCTCGACGTGTCGAGCTTGTCCTCCAGAAACACGCCCGCGAAAAACGGGTGGAAGAATCGACGGATAAACCCGTCCGAAAACCCGCGGCCCTTGAGATCCAGCAGCGTCGTGGTCTGCTGCCGCTCGAGCAGGCGCGACGGCGCGGGCTGGCGCAGGTCATACCACAGGCGCGCGAGGTTGAGCTTGTCGAGCAGCCCCGCCACCGGCGAGAACGCCGTCGCGACCGCATGCATCGGGTCACGCCGCGGGTCGGTCACGCGGTGAAACTCACGGTCAAACCAGATCGACGCCCCGGGGATGAACTTGCCCAGAAACAGCGACGGATAATCCAGCGCCGCCTGCGCCTCGGGATAGCTGGTGAGCAACACCTGAAACCCGCGGTCGAGGCGGAAGCCCTCCGCGGTCACGTCGGTGCGCACGCGTCCGCCGACCGCGTCAATTGCCTAATGCTTCGACGATCACGCAGTCGATGCCCGCCGCCTCGAGCAGCACCGCGCAATACAACCCCGCCAGCCCGGCGCCGATGATCAGCGTGTCGGTGTGAGTCAGTGACGGATTCGACCCCGATATGCCGTCGGATGAAGCAGCGGCGGTGTCCATGCGGCCCATCGTCGCGCGTCAGTCGCCCCGTGGCAAGGCGACCACCCGCGCGGCGGG
>CAZBOE010000074.1:0-15112 GCA_964493365.1 uncultured Tepidisphaeraceae bacterium
GCACCGGCCGAAGACCGACGCGACGCTGGCCGGCATCCGCGGGGCGTGACCGCTCGTATACGGGTGATGGAGGTGGATGGATGTGGCTTGCCCCGCCGACGCGGTTTACGCACAATGGTCGAAGTACACATCGTGCGGCGGTCCGGGTGTCGGGCCGCGGCGAGACGGGCTACAGGGCTAATACATCGGGGAAGATGAATACCTCACGCTCTAATGGACGTGGATTCTGGCGCGCGGCGATGTCGACGGCGGTGGGGGCGGCGGCGGTCGTGATGATGCAGCAGCCGGTGGCGGCGCAGGACGCGGCCCCGACCGACCTCGATCGCTTCGAGCGAACGCTCCAGCAGATCCAGCGCGATACGCGGCTGCGCGTGCTCGAAGGCGTGCCGGTCAATCAGCGGGCGCTGATTGACTATGGCGGGTTTGTCACCGCGTCATGGCTGTCGGTCGATGACTCGGAGCTCAACAACCGCGCGCTGTGGATCTACGACGCCGTGGGCTACGGGCGGGTCAACTTCGATGGCGCCCATGAGCTCTACATCCGCGGGCGCATGAGCTATCGCGATTACAACCCGGGCGACCAGTTCGCCGACGAGGAAGATCACCTTGAAGGCACGATCGAAGAGGCCTATTACCGGTTTGATCTCGAGCGCCACCGTGCTGCGGCCTACGGCGCGGCGCCGGGCGATTACAACTTCGTCTTCCAGGGCGGGCGGCAGTATGTCGAGTGGGCGGGCGGGCTCGTGCTGAGCAATTATCTCGACGCCGTCCGGGCCGACCTTCGGGCCGGGCCGGTGACGGTGAGCCTGCTGGGCGGCGTGACGGTCTTCGGCACGAGCGATTTCGACACGTCGAGGCCGGAATTCGACGACACGACCTACCGCGGCCACTACGGCGCGATGGCGAGTGTGCAGGTCGGCCGGCACCGTCCCTATGCCTATTTCCTGGCGCAGCGTGACTACAACCCCAACAACGAAGCGGTGACGCTGGGCATCATCGAGACCGAATACGACTACAACAGCAATTACTTCGGCCTGGGCGCCACCGGCGCGCTGACCGACCGGCTGGTGTACACGGTGGAGGGGGTCTACGAAAACGGGTCGTCGCTGTCGAACAGCTTCAGCCGCACGACGTTTCAGCCGATCGACCAGACCGACGACGACATCGAGGCGTGGGCGGGCTTGGTGCAGCTCGACTATCTCTTCGGCGACCCTCGGCGCACGCGGGTCGGCGCGGGACTGATCATCGCCAGCGGCGACCCCGACCGCGGCAACACCAGCGACACCTTCAACGGCAACGACGCAAACACGTCAGACCAGGCGTTCAACAGCCTGGGCTATGTGTTCAACGGGCTGGCCTTCGCGCCGCCGGCGAGCAACATCGCCATCACCCGGGCGAGCGTGTCGACCTTCCCCTTCCCCGACACCGCGCTGACCGAAAACCTGCAGATCGGGCTCGACGTGCTGGTGTTCAACAAGGTGAGGAAGAACGGCACGATCGACGAAGTGACCGACGAAAACCGATACCTTGGCATCGAGCCGGATGTCTTCATCAACTGGCAGGTGCTCGAAGACGTCACGATCACGCTCCGCTACGGCATTTTCTTCCCGGGCGGCGCGGTCGAGACCGACGACGAAGTCAGGCAGTTTATCTACACGGCGGTGACCTATGCATTCTAACCGGATGGGCGGCGCGGGCGGATCGGCGAAGCGGGTCACCGTTGCGGCGGCGGCGCTGGCGCTGGCGGTGATGGCGTGCGGATGCCAGACGGCGCGGGTCGGTCAGCCACTGACTGCCAACCTCGGCGGGCCCGACCCCGCGCAGCGCGGCGAGTTCTGGTATCAGCTCTCGCGCGTGCCGCTGACGAGCAACGACGACGCCATGCACGCGCTGCTGCTCTATGCCGACGGAACGGCTCCCGCGACCTATGAACAGCGCGTGGCGGCGCTCCGCGAGCGCGGCATGCTGCCCCGCGGCTTTGACGGCGCGGCCGATGAGGCTGTCGCCCGCGGCACGCTCGCGGTGGCGGTCGCGAAGATGCTGGACATCAAGGGCGGGCTGACCTCGCGGCTCGTCGGACCGACGCCCCGGTATTCGACGCGGGCGCTGATCGCCGAGGGGCTGTTCCCCGAGTGCACGCCCAACCAGGCGATCAGCGGGGCCGAGTTCGCGGCCCTGATCGGCAAGATCGAGGACTATCAGAAGGGCGATCCCGCCGAGAAGCCGGCGGAATATCTCCCGGGCGAAGAGCCGCCGGCGGGGCTCGCGCAGATGGGCTGGCAGCACGACGAGATTCCGCTGATCGTCGAAACGCCCCAGACCGACCTCTCGCTGGTGGACGGGCAGCTTCCCGTCCTGCTCAGCATGGTGATGCAGGACATGGCCGCCGCCACGCCCGAGGCGCCGGTGAAGCTCAAGGCGATCATCACCAAGGTGCAGGGCGAACTGGCCGAGGTGCGCCGCGATGCCGATTCGCCCTGGGAGCCGGCCAAGGCGGGCATGGTGCTGAGCGAAAACGCCGAGATCCGCACGGGCGACAAGAGCGCCGTGCAGTTTGTGATTCCGCCGAAGACGACCTACACCCTCGACCGCCTGGGCACGACGCGCATCCTCGAGGCGGTGTATGACGGGCAGAAGATCACCACCAACGTCGGCATGGAGCAGGGCCGCGTGCGGCTCGACAGCAAGCCGCTGGGCGCCAGCGCGACGGCGGTGACGCCGGAGGTGCCGGTGTTCAAGGTCGAGGCGGCGGGCATCGAGCACGACTCGACGATCCGCAGCCCCAACTCGGCGCTGGCGGTCCGCGGCACCATCGTGAGCCTGGTCGACGAGGCGGGCTATCCGGTGGTGGCGACGAGCCTCACCGGGCGGGCCGAGTTCACCAACCTGCGGCGCAACCTCGTCGCCTTCGGCGGCGGCGGCAAGGCGTCGGTGCAGAACGATCAGAACTCGGCGGCCGAGCAGGCGCTGGCGGCGTCGATCATCGCGGTGTCGCCGGAGATCGCGGCCAGCCAGGGCGAGGCGCTCCAGGTGGCCACCCTTGTGGCGCGGGGCGGCTTCATCCAGGGCGATGTCAACGTGGGCGACCTCAATGTCCCCGACGCGGAGGCCCTGGCGTTTCTGCCCGGAACGCTGCAGTTCGTGCTCCGCTGGGACGGCGGACCCTCCCGCAATCTCAACGACCTCAACCTCGCGGTGGTGTCGCCGCTGACGACCGCGAGCTCACCCGACTTTGTGGCCAACCCGCCTTTCACGGTGTCGCTGGTGCCGGGCGATCCGAAGGCCGAGGCGACCCGCGCCGCCAAATATCCGCGGACAAGCCGCTCGGGCGGACAGATCGGGCGAAACAGCGTCGGCCCCGAGGGCCTTGAGATCGCCTCGTGGGGCCGGAACTATCCGCGCGGCGCCTACACGGTCGCGGTCTACAACCTGGTCGACGCGGTGCCCCCGCCCACGACCACGACCGATCCGGTCAACTACACGGTCGACGTGTTTCTCAACGGCGAGAAGATCATCCAGCCGGTGGCCGATTCGGTGGGCCTGCTCCAGACCGACAGCTTCCAGGTGAATGTCGGAAATGAAGGCAGCATTGATGCCGAGCGCGTGCGGGCGGCCAGCGTGTCGAACACGCTGCGGTCGCTCTACGGCAAGAAGAAGCGCTGATGAGCCCCGATCGGCATCGCCCGCCTCCCGCCGCGGTCGCGCGGGAGCGGGCACGCCTTTCGCGGCTTGTGCGCGATGATCGGCCGGCGGGGCGGCTTTGGCCCGGGCCCCGAGGGCGGTGAGCGGCTTTGCCCGATCCACGCTTTGACAACGCATTTGCCCTGGCCCGGCGGCTCTTCACCGCCGGCGATCTCGATCGCGCCGACGACGTGGCCAGGCAGATCGCCGGACACGACCCGACCTATCACCGGGCCCACCACCTTCGCGGCGCGGTGGCGATGAGGCAGGGCCGGCACGGCGATGCCGAGCCCCATCTGCGTCTCGCGGCGGCGGGAATGCCGCGCGACCCCGAGGTGCACACGCTGCTGGCCATCTCGCTGGGGCGGCAGGGCAAACTGGCGGCCGCGATCGAGGCGCTGCGCGTTGTCGTCGCCGTCAGACCCGACGACGCTGCGGCCTGGAACGACCTGGCGGCGGCGTGGTTTGAGTTGCAGAAGTTGGGCGAAGCCGAGTCGGCCGGTCGTCGCGCGGTCGAGCTTTCGCCTGGCGACGCGGGCGCACACGCCAACCTCGGGGCGATCCTTCGCTCGGCGCAGAAGCTCGACGAGGCGATCGTCGTGCTCGAGCGGGCGGTCGAGCTCAACCCGGCGCTCGCGGCGGCTCACAACAACCTGGGCAAGTGTCACCAGGAGTCGGCCCGGCCGGAGGAAGCGGTCGTGGCATATCGGCGGGCGCTCGACGCCGCGCCCGATGACCCCCGCGTGCACAGCAACCTGATCTATTCGATGCACTACCCGCCCGGGTCAGACGCGCGGGCGATCTTCGCCGCCCACATCGAGTGGGCCCGGCGTCACGCCCCGGGAGACGCCCCCAGCCTCCACAGGGTGACCGACCGCACGCCCGATCGGCCGCTGAGGGTCGGTTACATGTCGCCCGATTTTCGCGAGAACCCGGTCACGCGGTTTCTCGAGCGGCTGCTGGGCGGCCACGACCGCCGCAACCACCAAGTCTATGTCTACAGCGACACACCCTACGACGACGAGGTGTCGGCGCGTGTGCGGGGCAAGGTCGATCACTGGCGGACAACCTACGGCCTCAGTCATGACGCGATGCAGCGGGCGATCATCGATGACCGCATTGATGTGCTGGTCGACTGCTCGGTGCATGTCGGTCAGTCGCGCCTGGTGATCCATCGCGCCAGGCTCGCGCCGGTGGTGGTGAATCACATCGGCTATCCCAACACCAGCGGGCTGGCCACGTTTGACATCAAGTTCACCGACGCGTTTCACGATCCGCCGGGAATGACCCAGCACCTCTGGACAGAGCGACTGGTGAGGATCGACGGCTCGGCCTGGAGCTACATGGGCGACGATGTCATCGACCATCGCGCCGCGCCGGTGACGCGCTGCGGCTATGTCACCTTCGGCTCGGTCAACAACGTCATCAAGCTCAACGAGCCGCTCATCGACGCCTGGGCAAGTGTGCTGCGCCGCGTGCCCCGGTCGCGCCTGATGCTGCTCACCGGCGGCGGGCGCGCCATCGACGACCGGCTGGCCGACTGGTTCGCCCGCCGCGGCATCGAGGCCCAGCGGCTGAGGTTCGTCCAGCGCCGGCCGAGGCGGCAATATCTGGCGCTGTTTGCCGAGATCGACTTGGCGCTCGATCCGTTTCCGTATGTCGGCCACACGACCACGATGGACACGCTGCTGTCGGGCGTGCCGCTGGTGACACTGACGGGCGACTGCCATTACCGCCGAACCGGGCTGGGCCCGCTGACCCGCATCGGGCTGGGAGACCTCGCCGCGGCCGACGTCGACGGCTATGTCGCCGCCGCCGCGGGGCTGGGGCTCGACATAGACCGGCTCGTCGAACTGAGGCGCGAGATCAGAGATCGCATGCTGGCCGCGGGCTACATGGCTGAAGCGCCCTATGCGCGGAAAGTCGAGGCGGGTTATCGCGAAGCATGGCTCAGGTGGGCGGAGCGGTAGACACCCCCGTTGACGCGCATCGACGACGTTTGCGTGAGCGCAAAACGCCGAGCAGAACCGCGCCCGCCCGTGCTCGTCATCAGCACGTCAACCAAGTCGCGCGAGTAGTGCTATCGGCGTTTCCTCGTCGACGGCGAAGTTCGCGCCCTCCAGGCCCGACGACGGCGCGCTGCGAGCATCCGATGGCGAATCCCCCCGACCCCCTGACCCTCCCCCGAACCGGCACGACCCGCCGCGACCATTTATTCCGTCGTGGTCTGTGAGAACAGGGCATCGACGAAACGGGTCGGGTCGAACGATTCGATGTCGGCCGGTGTTTCGCCCAGGCCGATGAACTTGACGGGTATGCCCAGTTGCTCGCGGATCGAGACGACCACGCCGCCTCGCGCGGTGCCGTCGAGTTTGGCGAGGAACAGCCCGGTGACGTTGATGGCGGCCTTGAAGTGCTTCGCCTGCGCGACCGCGTTCTGACCGGTCGTGGCATCGAGCACGAGCAAGACCTCGTGGGGCGCGCCGTCGATGCGCTTGGAGACCACGTCGCGGATCTTGGTCAGCTCGCGCATGAGGTGGTGCTGGGTGTGCAGTCGCCCGGCCGTGTCGACGATGAGCACATCGATGCCCCTCGCCTTGGCGGCCTCGGCGGCGTCGTAGGCGACGGCGGCCGGGTCGGCCCCGGTCGCGTGCTTGACGATGTCAACGCCGATCCGCTGTGCCCAGATGCCCAGTTGATCGACCGCGGCGGCGCGGAATGTGTCGCTGGCGCAGAGCATCACCTTCTTGCCCATCTGCTCTTTGAGCAGCCACGCCAGCTTGGCGATCGACGTCGTCTTGCCCGCGCCGTTCACGCCCGCCACCAGGATGACGCTGGGCTTGGCGCCCGACAGCCGCAGCTCGCGGTCTTCGGGGGGAAAGGTCTTGAGCAATTCCTCGCGAACGACCGACTCCGCGTCTTTCGCGTTCTTGATCCGACCCAAACGCCAGCGGTCACGCACTGCGGCCACGATCCGCGTCGCATTGGCCACACCCATATCAGCGCGGATGAATTTCTCCTCCATCTCGGCGAGGAAGGCATCGTCGATCTGACGCCCCGGGATGAAGAGCGTGCGGACGTCGGTGTTGAGGACGTCGGCGGTCTTCTTGAGCGCGCCTTTGAGCTTGTCGAGCGTTTTGGAAAAGAAACCCATCTCGACGGCGATGATAACGCAAGGGCCCCGCGAGCGTAGGGGTGGCGGTGGGCGTGGGGCGATCGCCCGTCACCGGGCCCCAAAAGTGACACCGGGCTGGGGCTTACGAACCGGCCGGGGGGTGTAAGCCCGGCCCGGGCGACGAAGCCGGCCGGGACAACGAAACTCGCCCGGGTGAGCAAGCTGGCGTGGGCGAGTAAGCCGCCGGGGCGAGCAGGCTGGCGAGGACGAGTAAGCCAGCCGGGGCAAAGTCGCCGGCCTGGGCTGATCGGGTGGCTTGGGCGGGGGAAAACGGGCCGGGCGATCAGCGCGGCCGGGGGCGGGCTCAACGTGCGGTGCGTCAACTTTCACGGTTGTTAGAACAGACACCGTGGCTCGCCGGTGAGATCGGATGTTCATACACTTCTGAAACCATGAGCAGCCGACTCAGCTTTGATATTCGACCCGTGATCGAGGGGCGTGCGAGGCTTACCGATGCACAAGCGCTCGAGCTCCACCAGCGCGCAGCGCTGCACGACCTTGGCCAGTGGGCGCACGAGGTGACGCAGCGGCTTCATCCCGAGGATTTCCGCACTTACGTCATCGACCGCAACATCAACTACACCAACGTCTGCACGGCCAAGTGCACCTTCTGCGCCTTCCGCCGCGACCACGAAGACGGCGACAGCTATACGCTCAGCTTCGATCAGATCGGTGAAAAGATCGCCGAGCTGGTCGGCATCGGCGGCACGCAGATCCTGATGCAGGGCGGGATGAACGACCGGCTCCCGCTCGAGTGGTATGAAGACCTGCTGAGGTACATCAAGAAGAATTATCCGACGGTGCACATCCATGCATTCAGCCCGCCGGAGTTTGTGGAGTTTGAGCGGTTTTTCGCGATGGACGTGCGCGAGATCATCCGCCGGCTCCATGCCGCGGGTCTCGACACGATCCCGGGCGGCGGCGGCGAGATCTTCGCGCCGCGGGTGAGGCGGCGCATCGGCATCGGCAAGTGCAGCGGCGATGACTGGCTGCGGGTGATGCGCGTGGCGCATGAAGAGGGGCTCAACACCTCGTGCACCATGATGATGGGGCACATCGAATTCGTGCGCGAGCGGATCGAGCACATGGGGGCGCTGCGCGACATGCAGGACTATGCGCTGGCGCTGGGGGAGGCCGGCCAGGGCGGCAAGGCGGCCCACGGACACGACGCCAGGCGGCTCGGCAACAGCGGGGCGCTGTCGGGCGTGATCCGGCGGACGATCGAGCGGCATCGCGGGGTCTTCGAAAAGAGCCCGTTCGAGGTCGACTCGGTGGAGAGCGGGCGGGCGTTCGGGTCATACACGGCGTTCATCCACTGGCCTTTCCAGCGCGAGAACACGCCGCTGGGCCGGGCGAAGGAATGGGACCCGGGCGTGTACGGTCCGTTCGACGATTCGGAGCATGACGACATCCTGCGCGGGCGGGTGGTGAGAATGGCGGGCGCAGACGAGTATCTGCGCATGCTGGCGATCGCGCGGCTGTACTTCGACAACATCCCGTCGCTGCAGTCGTCGTGGGTGACGATGGGGCCCAAGGTGGGTCAGCTGGCGCTGTTTTTCGGCGCCAACGACATGGGCAGCGTGATGATGGAGGAGAACGTCGTCAGCGCCGCGGGCACGACCTACCGGCTCGAGAGTCGGGAGATCTGCCGGCTGATCCGCGACGCGGGCTGGGTGCCGGCGCAGCGCGATCAGTATTACAACGTCATCAAGCGCCACGACGGGCCGGACTCACCCGACCTTCAGCCGGCGGCGTCGCCACGGATGCGCGACGTGAAGCGGGTGGATGAGGGCTACGTGGGGGCCGCGCCGGGGCTGGGGGATGTCGGCTCGGTCGCGTCGGATGAGGGGTCGGCTGTGAAGTTGCAGTTGCCGATTCTGGGCGATGCGCGGTGAGGTGTGATCCGGGGGCGGGGGTTGCGCTTGCTCGGGGGAATGGAGGGAGTGAAGACGCGGGCGGGACGCCCGCGCCACGCGCAGAGGACGGCTGCACTGCAAATGCACGACGATGCGGGCGGGCCATCGCGACTGCCACTTGGCGGTTGCGCCACTGGGAGAGGACGGCTGCACTGCAGATGCATGGCCTTTGCACGGCGCTTGGGCGGTGTGTGTGGCGCGAGCGGTTGGGGCATTAGCGGGGGTGGGGCGGAGTTGGGGGCGAGTGGGAGCCGGACGAGCCGGGTGCGTCGGAGCCGGGTGGGTTGTCGGGCCAGTCGGGGGCGTCGCGCAGGGATTCGATTTGCTGCAGCGTGTAGCGCCGGCCGCGGTCCATGCCGGGGCATCGTGAGCCGGCGCGCGACCAGTTTTCGGGCGACGCGAGGTTGCCCTGCCAGAACGGCCAGGTTCGGCACTGCAGCGGTCGGACGGCGTAGATGCCGCAGACGCGCCGCGTCTGAGCCACGCCGCCTGCGCCGCGCGGCTCGGCGGGTATTTCCTTGAGAAACACGCAGTCATGCAGGCCCGCGCGCAGCGTCTCTTTGAGGCTGATGCGGCCGCTGATCTTCCGGCAGTAGCGCTGCAGCACCTCATCCCGCTCCATCTTCAAGTGGGCGGCGAGGCGGTCGATCTCGACCTCGGAGACCCAGACATATCCGGGCCCGCCCGTGCAGCAGTTGCCGCACTGCGTGCAGGTGAAGCTGAGGCCGTCGGCGTACCACGGCGCATCGGGGTTGTCGGGGGGCGCAGTGACGTTGAGCGAGACACGGCTCATGGCCCCGAGGCTAGCACGCGGCGCGGGCGATTGCGATAAGTCGATGCACAACCCGCCGGCCACGCCCGTTTCGCGGGCTTCGCCGTCGCGGGCTTCGCCGTGGCGGGGGCTTCAGCTGACGCGCCGGTCATGGACAGCCCGCCGCCCGCAGCCTGCCTTGGCGCGTCAGCCGGGCATGGCCCGCCATTCCGGTCTGGCCCGCGCGTCTCGCATGGCCTCGCGGGCTGTGTGCTGGGCGACAGTGATGCGTTTGGCCGTCGGCGTGATCGTGCGGGCAGCCGTGGTGCGCGTTACAACACCGGGGCTTGAAGCGCGTCCTGGTCATCACCAACAATCTTCAGCAGGCGTCATACCGCCTGCGAATCGATCAGCTCGTTCCGCTGCTGCGCGAGCGGGAGATCGACTGGCGTGTGGATGTCCGCCCGCGGGGCATCCTGGCGCGCCGGCGGATGCTCGCGGCGGCGGGCGAGTTTGATGCGGTCGTGCTTCAGCGCAAGCTGCTCGACCCGGGCGACATGCGCGTGCTCCGCAATGCTGCGCGTCGGCTGATCTTTGACCTCGACGACGCGGTCATGCTCGAACAAACGCGGCGCGGGCCCATTCACCGCTGGCGGCTGGCGCGGCGATTTGCCGCCGTGGCAGATTCGGTCGATCACGTCGTGGCGGGCAATGACTATCTCGCCGACTTTTTCCGCAAGCGCGGCCGACGCGACGACACGATCACCATTTTGCCCACCGTGGTCGATCCGGCGCATTACACCGTCAAGCAGCACGCCCCGACCGATCGCCCGACGCTGGTGTGGATCGGGTCGCGGTCGACGCTGCCTTATCTGCGCGAACACCTGCCGTTCGTCGAGGCCGCTGCGCGGCGGGTCGCCGGTCTGCGGCTCAGGATCATCGCCGACGCGTCGGTCGAATCGACCGAGTCGCTTGTGGTCGAGTTTGTGCCCTGGTCACGGGCGGGCGAGGCGGCGGCACTCGGCGAGGCCGACGTCGGGATCGCCCCGACGCCCAGCGACCCGTGGACGCTGGGCAAGTGCGGGTTCAAGATCGTGCAATACATGGCGAGCGGGTTGCCGGCGATTGCCTCGCCGGTCGGCGCCAATGCCACACTCGTCACAGCCGATACAACCGGGCTGCATGCGGTCACGGGCGAGCAGTGGACCGAGGCGATTGTGCGGCTCGCGGGCGATGCCGCGCTGCGGGCGTCGATGGGTGCGGCGGGGCGGGCGCGGGTCGAGCGCGATCTCAACCTCGGTTATGCCGCTGACACATGGGCCCGCCTGCTGGCATAGACGCCGCCCGGGCGACCGACTCATGCGGCCAAAGACCGGATTTTGGCGCGATTTTCGGTCGAAAGTGGGCAGGTTGATTTGGCCGCGGCGGGGTCGAATTGTAGATCATCGGTGTCGGGCATACGCAGCCACTCGCCGCCCCCTTCGGCGGGTGGTCGCCCGATAGGTGGCTGGTCAGGATGATCGGCCCCTGCGACGCTCCCCTTCCCACTTTCTGGCGATGCCGGCCGTGGTTTATTCCACGGCCGGCATTTTTTTCCCCCCAACCGGCCGACCGGGCATGCCTCATCACGGTCGGCAGGGTGATCGCGTACAATCCGGCAGCGTGCCGGCGGCCTATCCCATGATGGTCGATGTGAGCCTGCTGCCGATCGTGATGGTCGGCGGCGGGGCCGTGGCGGCGCGAAAAGTCGCGGGGCTGCTCGAGGCGGGGGCGGGCGATATCACCGTCGTGTCGCCGGCATTTTCGCCCGAACTGGCGGTGTCCGATCCGGCAGGGCGGGTGCGGCGTATCACCGACGGATACCGGCCGGCACACCTCGAGCGGGCGCGGCTGGTTTTTGCAGCTACGAACGATCCCGCGGTCAACGCCGCGGTCGTGCGCGACGCCCGCTCGCGTGGCGCGCTGGTCTGCCGTGCGGATGTCGATGAAGACGACGCGGGCGATTTCACTACGCCGGCCATCCTGCGACGCGGGCCGGTGACAATAACCGTCTCTTCGGGCGGCAGCCCGCTGGTGACTCGGCGGATCCGCTCGGCTGTCGAATCCGCGATCGATCCGTCGGTGGTCACACTGGCAGAGGCGATGACGGTGCTTCGCCCGCGGGTCAGACAGGCAATCGAGCCGGGTCAGCGGCGCGAGGTGTTTGCGCTGCTCGCCAGTGACGAGGCCCTGGCGCAGGTCGTGTCGGGCGATGCCCAAGCGACGGCGGCCCGGCTTTGGGATTGGCTTGCCGGGCGGTACAAGATGCTCGCGGGCGACTGAGCCCCAAAAGTGTCGCGTTGGTGTGGTTATACTTGGATGGGCATGCTCGGCAGCGGACAGATTTCTCTCGTCGCGTCGGCCGGCTCGCTGCTGGCGGCGGGCTGGGGCTTCTCCCTCGCCCGGCTCTGGTGGGACAAGGCCTGGATCAAATCCGCGGCCCGGGTCTGCCTGTGGGTCGGCACCGCCGTGCTGCTCGCCTCGGCGCTGATCACCGCGGGTTACTCCGAACGCTGGTGGGTTCCGCTTGAAGACAACTTCGCGGCCTTCGTCTGGCTCGGGCTGCTTCTCGCTGGGTTCCTCGCCTATGTGCAGGCGCGAAGGCCCGTGCCCGGGCTCGACTGGTTTTTGCTGCCGATGGTGGTGATGTCGCTGGCGGCGGCGATCGTCTTCGGCGGCGCCAAGCCGCATGATTACGTGCCGGCCACCTGGTATACGCTGCACCGCGTCACCAGCTACAGCGGCACCGCGGGGTTCGCCGTCGCGGCGGCGGCGGGGGCGATGTATCTGATCGTCAGCCGCCGACTGCGTCGAAAACAACTCGCCGGTCATGCCCAGCTCGGCTCGCTCGAGCGGCTCGAACACCTCGCCTTCACCTCGGTGACCCTCGGGTTCGCGCTGCTCACCATCGGCATCATCACCGGCGTGTTCTACTTCGCCCGCGGCGGCGTGCACCGCATTGCCGACGCGGACCTGTTTCCCAAAGTGACCCTCGCGACGGCGGTGTGGCTGGTTTATGCGGTTGTCCTCCATGCCCCAATCAACCCGGCCATCCGCGGACGCCGCTCGGCGATGCTGAGCATCCTCGGCTTTCTGCTGATGGTGGGGACGGTCGTGGTCGTGCAGTTCATGCCGCTGCAGGTCGAAGAGCCTGCCCAGACCAGCGAGCCCATCAACACCGATCAGCCCGTGAACACTGATGCACCGGCGAACACCGATGCTCCCGTGAACACGGCCACGCCTTCGAACACCGGCACGCCTGCGAACACCGGCACGCCCGTGAACACGGTCATGCCCGCCAACACGGATGCGGAGACCACCCGGCCCACCCAGCCCGCGACGGGCGGAGAGGAGGCGAGCGGCTGATGCATCGCCTGCTGCTCATCGGGCTCAACCACACGACCGCGCCGCTGGAGGTCCGCGAGACGCTCGCGTTCTCGCCCGCCCAGCGCCAGGCGGCGGTGGCGCTGCTCCGCAAACGCTATCCGCAGACCGAAGTGGTGCTGTTGTCGACGTGCAACCGTGTCGAGCTCTACATCGGCCGCGGGCAATACTCGCACGGCAACGGTTCGCCCCACGTGTTTCCCGGTGTGCAGGAGATCGTCGAGTTTCTCGCCGATTTTCATTCGATCTCCGCGACCACCATCGCAGAACACGTCTACCACATGGTCGACCGGGCGGTGGTCGAGCATTTGTTTTCGGTCGCGTCGTCGCTCGATTCGATGGTGCTGGGCGAGACCCAGATCATCGGGCAGGTGCGCAGCGCCTACGACGAATGCCGCGGGCTGGGGGCGACCGGGCCGCTGCTCAATCCGCTCTTCCAGCACGCGATCAAGGTCGGCAAGCAGGTGATGAACACCACCGCGCTGTGCGAGGGGCGGCTGAGCGTGGCGAGTGTGGCGGTCGATTACGCCAGGCGGATCTTCGAAGGCTTTAGCGACAAGACCGTGCTGAGCATCGGCGCCGGAAAGATGAGCCGCCTGGTGCTCCAGCACTTTGCCGACCTCAGGCCCGGCCGGCTCCTGATCACCAACCGCGACCTGAGCAAGGCGGCGCGGCTGGCTTCGCGGTTTTCCGGCTCGGCGGTGGCTTTTGAAAACCTGCCCGATCATCTGATCGCGGCGGACATCGTCATCACATCGACGGGCAGCCGCGATCCGATCGTGACACGCAAGGCCTTTGAGAAGCTGCTTCGCCCGAGGCGCTATCGGCCGATCTTCATCATCGACATCGCGCTGCCGCGCGACATCGAGCCGGGCGTGGGCGAACTCGAAGGCGTTTATCTCTATAACCTCGACGACCTTCAGCAGGTGGTGTCGTCGACGCAGTCGAGCCGGCGCGAGGCGGTCGAGGCGGCACGTCGGATCGTGGCAGGCGAGGTGGGAGAGTTTCACGCGGCGCACCATGCCCGCTCGATGGGGCCGCTGATCGAGCTCCTGCGGCAGCGCTACCACGAGGCGGCCAAGGTCGAGCTCGACCGCACGATCGCGCGGATGGGCCATCTCAACGACGCCGATCGCGCCGCCGTCGAGGAACTGACCCGCCGGGTGGTGAGCAAGCTGCTTCATGACCCGATCCGGCTGCTTCGTCATGGCGGGCAGAGCCATGCCGATCCGCAGCAATACATGGCCTCGGTGCAGAAGCTGCTCGGGGGCGACGCGGGCGATCCTGCATCCGAACCGGCCGACGGCGCCGAGCCACGCGCGTCGAGCGACGAGTCGGAACAGGCAAACCCCGCGGCGTCGTCGACACAGGCGGCCGTTCCGACCGGCGCGCTGCCCAAGGCTTCGCCATCCGCCGGTGAGCTTCCGACGGAGCCGAACTGAATGCGCGCCGATGACCTGCTCACGCCCGGCGCGGCAGGGCTGCCGCCCTGGTCGGCCGGCTCGCGCGGCATCCTGATCGCAACTTCTGCGGTGCTTTGCCTTGCCGTGATGGGCGGCTATGCCGGGGTCGGCCATGTGCTGACTGTGTTGTCGGTGCTGCTTTCCGACGGGCTGGCGGCCCTCGCGTGGGTCGGCGCTTCGTGCGGCGCGGGCTATGCCCTGCTGGGTCTGTGGACGCGGCGGACGGCTCGCGGGCAGATCGACGCCGGCCTGTGCGCCGTGACCGTCGTCGCGCTGGGCATCGGGGTGTCGGGCTTTGCGGTGCTGGGGCTGGGACTCGCCGGGTGGCTGTCACGCGCGAGCGTGATCGGCGTCGGGGCGGTCTCGCTCGCGGCGGGGCTGGCGGCCGTCTGGTTGCGCCATGGCGACGTCATCGCCCGGTTCGACTCGCGCCCCTTCGAGCGATGGATGCGCCAGCCCGCGGGCATCGCCTGGCTCTGGCTCGCGGCCATGCCGGCGCTGGGCGTGATGCTGCTGGTCTCGACGATCATGCCGGTCCTGCCGTGGAAGCCCGATGACCCACACCCGTATGACGTCGTCTCCTATCACCTGCAGGTGCCGCGCGAATGGTTTGACCTCGGGCGGATCGTGCCGCTCGAACACAACGTGTTTTCGTTCTTCCCGATGGGCGTCGAGATTCACTCGCTGGCCGGCATGCACTTCC
>CAZBOE010000074.1:15122-19030 GCA_964493365.1 uncultured Tepidisphaeraceae bacterium
TGGGCGGGCCCTGGTCGGCGATGTATTTCACCCAGTCGCTCAGCGTGATCTTCACCGCGCTGGCCGCGGGCGCGACGTATTGCGCTGCGCGTCGGGTCGCGGGCACGGCGGGCGGTGTCGTCGCGGCGGTCGCGCTGGCCTGCGTGCCGTGGGCCGCCATGCTCGGCAGCGTGGCGTATGTCGAGTCGGCGCTGCTGCTCTACACCGCGCTGTCGGCCGCGTGGGCGATCAATGCCGCTCGGCGGCTAAACGCTCCGTGGCTGGTGGTGCGGTGGATGTCGCTTGCGGGTGTGTGCGCGGGGCTGGCCTGCGGCGTCAAATATGTGGCCGTCGTGATGGTTGCGGTCGTCATCCCGCTGGCGATGTGTGCCGCGGTTCGAAAGCGCGTCCACTGGCGGCATCTCGCGGCGGGCGTCGTGGTCTTTGGGGTCGGCGCCCTGCTGCTGTTTGCGCCCTGGCTGGTGCGCAACGCGATGTGGGCAGCAAACCCCGTCTTCCCGCTGGCGACCGATCTTTTCGGCTCGGCGCATTTGACGGCCGAGCAGGTGGCCCGGTTTGAGGCGGCCCACGCGCCGCGGGCCGAGCAGGCCTCGATCGTCGGCCGGTTTGCGGCGCTATGGAGCCAGGGCCTGTGGTCCTGG
Source organism: uncultured Tepidisphaeraceae bacterium (assembly GCA_964493365.1). Lineage (GTDB taxonomy): Bacteria > Planctomycetota > Phycisphaerae > Tepidisphaerales > Tepidisphaeraceae > CAZBOE01. Next base: position 15,764 of record CAZBOE010000074.1, read on the forward strand.
CAATACGGCTATGTCGTGCCGCCCATGGCGCTGCTGGGCATGCTGCTCGCTCTGCGCAGCCCGGTGGGTCGCTTCGTGGCTGCGATGCTGGTGGGCATGACGCTGGTCTGGCTCGTGGGCACGCACTTGATCGGCCGGTTTCTCTATACCGCGCTGGTGCCGGGGTTGGTGCTCGTCGGCGGGGTCGTCGCGATGCGGGCGGGCAAGGTCGTGGCTTTGGCGGCCGTGCTGATCGGCTGCGCGGTGTCGATGTCGATGCTTCATCCCCGGGTCGATGCGCTGGCGGAGGTGGCGTCGTCGGGGTTCTATGGAATGGACGGCGAAGCCGAGCTTCGCTTCCTCGTGCCCGACGACCTTCGCGCGCTCCAGCAGCAGAACGCGGTCTTCTATCTCATCGGCGACGCACAGGCCTTTAACCACGTCATCCCCTCCGATCGGCTGCGGTATCGGACCGTCTTTGACGTCCGCCCCGAGCCGGGCGATGACGCGGTGACCGCCTGGAAGCGTGGCTTTGCGCCGCCGCAGGGGCAGGCGTATGAGGTGATCAACGTGCCCGAGCTGCTGCGCCTGAGCCGGACCTATCGTCACATCCCGCCCCCGCCCGCTGATCTGGGCCCGGCCGCCATCATCGTCAGGCCCTACACGCCTCCGCCCGCGCCGGCGTCGCCGAAGCCGACGTCGCCCGGGCACACGGCACGTGAGCGGATGGGGCCTGAGCAGACGTCGCCTCGGCAGACGTCGCATGGGCAGACATCGCATGGGCAAACTTCGCACGATCTGTCTGCTCCCGCGTTGTCGTCGGCCGATCCCTCCAGGTCGGCGCTCTGAGCGACGTTCATCCGCCCCGGAACTTTTTTCCGCGCTTTGTTTCTAAGACGGTGCCCGCTCGTGCGTCTACAGGGGCAGAGACCGGCTTGAACAGACCCGCGATCGGATACTTGCCGTCGCGGGCCGGCCGACAACGGATGGACGATGAACGCCACCAGCCCGACGCCTGACCGCGGCCGAGAGGATTCGCGCCAGATCGACGCGGTCATGCAAAGCCACGGCGGGCCGCTGCTTCGCTATGCCGCCCGATTGCTGGGGCGTCACGAAGCGGCGCGGGATGTCGTGCAGGAGGCATTCGCGCGGCTGTGGAAGCAGACGCGCGGCGACCTCTCAAAGCTCGATTCGAGCCCGGCCGCGTGGTTGTTCGTCGTCGCCCGCCGATGTGCACTCGACCAGAGGCGAAAGGACCGTCGCATGACCCTCACCAGCCAGCCGCCAGAGCAGATCGATCTTTCGCCGGCGCCCGACGCCCGCATGTCGATGCACGATGACACCGCCCGTGTGACGGCGGCGCTGCGGACGCTCACCGAGCGGCAGCAGGAGGCGATCCGCCTCAAGTTTGACGGGGGCCTCACCTATCGGCAGATCGCCCAGGTGATGGGCATCAGCGAATCCAACGTCGGCTTTCTGATCAGCACCGGGCTCAAAACCGTGCGGGAGCAACTGGGTCAGTAGGGTTTCACGCGGGGGCGACCGGGCGGGAAACCCGTCGTTTTGATGACTGGAGACAACCATGAGCGACGCAGTGGAAAACATTGGGTTTGATGACCAGACGCTGACGGCGTTTGTCCTGGGCGAGCTTGCCGATGACGTGGCCGCCAGGATCAGGTCGGCGGCGGTCGCCGATGCGGCGCTGGCTGAGCGGATCGAGGCGATCCGACGATCGGCTGAAGCCGTCCGCGGGGCTTTCGCGGCCGAGGCGATGGCGGGCCAGGCGATGGCGGGCAACGCGTCGGCGAAAGGATCAATGAAGATCGCTCCAGCCGCCGGCCATGCCGAGCCGCGCCGGGCGCACGCGGGCAGATCATCCTGGTATGCATCGCCCTGGGCGCTGCGGGCGGCCGCGGCATTGCTGCTGGCCACCGCCGGGGTGGTGGTGTGGAGCGCCATGCGATCGGCCGAGCCGGCGCGTGAGGTGGCGATGGTGACGCCGTCAGCGGATCGCGCCGCTGCGGAAGAGGTCAGGCGGGAAGCCGCCGGTGTGGCGTTGCCAAGGGCGACGGGGCCGACTTCACCCAGTGTGCTCAATGACAAAGGGCACATTGATCGGCCGCCCGTCGCAGATGTGTTTGTAGCGCCTGCAGCGCCGGAAGCACAGAGGAAGGGTGAGCAGGCGTTGCAGGAGCAGAAAGATCGGCGAGCTCAAACCGAACTGTCGCTCGCTCCCACGGCCTCGCCCGCGGCTCCGGCATCGCCGTCATCACCCGCGGCAATCGCCGCCGGACGCGATGGTGTGAGCGGTCCTTACGATTCGGTGATTCTTCCCAGTGAACCACCAAGTGGGACGGTCTTCAACCAGACCTCGGTGGGTTTACCGGTTCAGGGCGGTTGGGGGTACGTTGCCAATGACGCCCCGGAGATTGGTTGGGCTCGTGGTGATCGTGCGCACAACACCGAGGGCTATGCCGCCATCACCGACAACGCCTTCACCCGCGTCGGCGATCATCCGCTGTCGACCTTCAGCATCGATGTCGATACCGCGTCGTACGCGAATGTCCGCCGGTTCTTGAGCGGCGCACAGCGCCCGCCGGCCGACGCGGTGCGCATCGAGGAGATGATCAACTATTTCCCCTACGGATATCCCGCGCCGGGCGAGGGTGATCCGCATCCGTTTGCGGTGCATGTGGAGTCGGCGGCGTCGCCCTGGTCTCCGCGGCATCAGTTGGTCCGCGTCGCTATCAAGGGGCGGGAGATGGCGACGGAGAACCGGCCGGCGAGCAACCTCGTCTTCCTGCTCGATGTCTCAGGGTCGATGCAGCAGCCGAACAAGCTGCCGCTGGTCAAGCAGGCGATGCACAAGCTGATCGACCAGATGCGCGAGCAGGATAAGGTCACGATCGTTGTCTATGCGGGCAGCTCGGGGCTGGTGCTGCCGCCCACGAGCGGCGCCCAGGCCGCGGTCATCCGCACCGCGATCGACGGTCTCCAGCCCGGCGGATCGACCAACGGCGCCGCGGGCATTCAGCTTGCCTACCAGATGGCGCAGTCGGCCTTCATCAAGGACGGCATCAACCGCGTCATCCTCTGCACCGACGGCGACTTCAACGTCGGCGTCACCAGCGACGGAGAGCTCGTCCAGCTGATCGAAGAAAAGGCAAAGACCGGCGTGTTCCTCTCCGTGCTCGGCTTCGGCAGCGGCAACCTGCAGGACGCGAAGATGGAGCAGCTGGCCGACAAGGGCAACGGCAACTACGCCTACATCGACACGGAGAAGGAGGC
>CAZBOE010000075.1:0-3602 GCA_964493365.1 uncultured Tepidisphaeraceae bacterium
GATCCGCGCCCGCACCAGCGGCTCGGCCGCCGCCCAGGACGGCACGGGGCCGCCCGGCTCGATCAGGATGTCGCAATCCGTCCCGTCATCGCGGTCGGGCTTCCACCCGGCCAGCGCGCGCACCGATCCGGCAGCCGGAACCGGATCGGGCTGCGGCGCGGGGTCAGGCCCCGGATCGGGATCTGGCCCCGGATCGGGCACGGGGGCGGGGTCCGGTTGTGGCGCGGGGTCGGGCGGCGTTTCAGGGTCGGGGGGAGAGGCAGGCGCGTCGGCCACCAGCTCGATTTCTGAAAACGTTCCGGCGACACTGTCGGTCATCACCTCCAGCGTCTGGCCGCCGTTGCTCACCCGCGTGATGCGCACCCCGTCGCCGATCGGGCGCTTGTTGGACGTGTAGCGGATCTTCATGCTGGCCCCTCTCAGCTCAGGATTTCAAAGACGGCGCCGATCACTGTGCCGCTTACGTCGCTGGTGAATGTCGCTGTCGCCGTGGCCCCGGCGGTCGGTGCGGTCTCATAGGCCGTCACCACCCAGATGCCGTCCGACAGCGTGTCGGTCTTGTTCATGTCCAGCTGGGTTGCGCCGGATGTGGTCCATCCGGTTCCGGTGTTCGCGCCCGACTTGATCGCCATGTAGATCGCGATGGAGTTGGCCGCCGTGGTCGTCGTGCTGGGGTTCACCACCGTGGTCGTGCCCTGATTGTTCGACCCTGCCGTGATCCCGGTCGCGCCGTCCACGTAATAGGCCGCGACCACATAGGCGGTGTTCTCCGCGCCCTCTTGCTGGATGGTGACGCTGCCGGTGCCGGGCGCCGCGATGTAGTGCGCGGTGATCTGGATCGACCCTCGCCGATGCAGGCCCACCTGCGGAATGGCCGTTCCAGTCCCGTAGGCGCGGCCGGGCGTCCCGATGGTCAGGGTTTGCGGGCTGTTTGCGGCGGTGGACAGGCGGTTGGCGACCAGAACCACCATCGGGCGGTTCTCGACGGTGAAGGTCGGCGTCTCGTGCTGGGTGCCGCCGTCCGAGGCGAACCGCACCTGCGCGGCGGCGGGATTGCCGAGGGGATAGGACGCACTCACGGCCGTTCCGACATAGCCGAAAGCCTCGGCACTTCCGCAGATCGTCGCACGGCCGACATAAAGGCCGGTCTCGCCGGACGTGAGCGTGTAGGACGCGCCGGTGGCCCCCGGAATGTCGGTCCACGTCATCAGGTCCGACGATGTGCGCCACTGGTAGGTCACGGGCAGGAAGGGGAAGGCCACGCGATACCCGGCATCACCGGTCAGTGACGATCCGACCGTGGGCGTTCCGCTGATCGTCGGGCGATTGATCCAGATCGGATCGACGGTCGGGGCCTGCGACACGTCCTGGAACGGACCCACGCCGGGCGCGGTCCACGTCACCGCGTTTCCATAGGCGTCGGTGTCGAAATGGGTCGCGGGCACCTGCGGAACCCAGGACTTGATGATGGCAATCTCGGCGCTCACATCCGCGCCGGGCAGGGCCACGGTCGGGCTTCCCGGCAGAACCGATGTGTCCCCGGTCACGTAATCGGCATAGACCGAGGCAATGGTCGCTGTCGTGTCGGACGCATCGAGCGTCGATCCGGCAGTGAGCACATTGTTCTTCCACCCGTTTGCCTTGAGAAGCGCCGGATTGACCGTCGATGCCCCGTGCAGGACGCAGTTCTTGACCGTGTAAAGCACGGCCGTGTCCAGCACCTGCGCGATGGTCAGCGCGTTCGTTCGCGCCGCCGCGACGGCCTCGACATAGGGTTCGGTGATGCAGTTCAGGATGTAGCTGTCGCCGTTGATCCCCTGCTCGGTCGCCGGAGACAGGTTTGTGCCGGTGCTGTTCTGGTCCACGATAGCGCGGCCGTCCGACCCGCCGAAGCTGACCGGAATGTCGCAGTTGACCAACGCGATGCTCGACGCCCTCTGCCAAGTCTGGTAGCCGGAACATCCGCGCGTGTCCCAGTTGAGCCACAGGAACTGGTGACAATCCGAATAGTTATTGCCTTTATTGGCGTGGGCGGCGACCCCGGCGTTGCGCGCCAGCGAATTGGTGACGGCCCCCTTGGTGTTGCCATAGATGCGGAACGGCGAGTTGTCCACGCGCTGGATCAGGACGCGATCCGCCCACCCGCCCGTGGCCATGCCGCCGGAATCCCACGCCTGCCCTTGGCAGAAGATGCCGAACTGGTTGTAGGCATCCTGCACCGTGGTGTTCAGGATGCGCCAATCGTCCACGTTTCCGATCCAGATCGGGGCGTAGTCCCTCTCGCTGCGATAGGTGTCGCGGATGAGGCAGTTGTCGATGACCACATTGCTGCGCTTGCTCACGCCGCCCGCATTGAAGGCATAGTTGCCGTCCGATGACGTTCCGCCGGGATGCGCCGAGGCGCGCTCAAGGATCAGACCGCGAATCTCGATATGGCTCACGGTGTCGGCGGTGATGCAGGCCCCGCGTTCGGTGATCTCGATGCCGCTGGTCATGTTCGCCGGGTTGCTCGGCCAGACATACAGCGTGCAGTCGGTCGCGTTGTCGTCGGTGAAGCCCCACTGCCCCTGCCGTATGGCGGGCAGCAGGTTGATGAGCATGTAGTTGTCCTTGTAGGAGTTGTTCTCGTATTCGCCTTTCTGATCCGTCAGATAGATCGTGCCAGTTCCCGTGTCGAAGGACGCGACCTTGGTGCGGGCGTTGGTGTTCGGAAAGCGGTGGAAGAACACATCCGCATTCTCGATCTGCGCCTGCGTGTAAAGGCTCGTGACCGAGGCGTCCTGATAGCCAAGAATGGCGACATACTCGTTTCCGTTCGTCGTTGCAGCCCCGCCCAGCGGATCGGTGATTGCCTCGGCCGGGTCGAACGTCCCGCTCAGGCCGGAAATGGTCAGGGTCGATCCGTCATCGGCCGTGATGGTCGCCGTTGCCCCACTGTCCGCACCAGTGACGACTTGGCCCACCGTGAAGGCCCCGGTCAGGGCGGTGTAGTTGAGCTTGTGGGCCACCGTCACGGTCAGGTCGGCCGTCCACCACTGCGACGTGGCCTGCTCGCTGTTCGGATACTGCGGGTTCGGCTTCCACGAAATGGCCGGAGACAGCTTGACCCCTGCCTCGTAGGGGTGCGCCGAACGGGGATCGCTGCCAACAAACAGGCTCTTGAGGACGGTTTTCTTGTAGATGCTGGCGTAATTCGGCCCCACAACCGGCTGGTCGGCCACCGTGCAGGCGGTCCAACCGGTGATCGCAGACGCCGCCGTGATGACCGGGCGCTCGGTCCCATAGGCGCTCACCGTGGTGCGGTTGCCAAGGCTTCCACCCTTGCCGGTGAAGTCCACCCGCTCACGGTAGGTGCCCGCGCGCACCTTGATCTCGCTGCCCGCCATCGCCGCCGCCATGGCCGCGCCGATGGTCTGCTTGGCCGAGGCCGGGGTCAGGCCGTCGTTGCTGTCCGACCCGGACGCGGCATCCACATAAAGATCGCCCGTGGTGCCCTCGTCGCGGGTCGGCAGATAGCCGAAGGTCGGGGCCGTGCTGATCGTGGGCGTGGCCGACTTCACGTCGCTGTCCGGGCCGTTGCCGACCGCGTTGACCGCGCGGAT
>CAZBOE010000075.1:3612-6933 GCA_964493365.1 uncultured Tepidisphaeraceae bacterium
CCAGCGTCGAGGCCAAGACCGTGATCGACCGCGCTCCGGTCCCGGTGCCGCTCATGGTTTGCCACGCGCCGTAGCCCGACCCGCTGTCCACCGCGTATTGCAGGGCGGTGATCGCCGACCCGCCGTCCGAGGGCAGGGCCGTGACGGTCAGAAGCAAGGTGTTACCGCCCGCGCTCGGGCTGTCGGCCAGCGTCCATTGCCCCGCCGTGAAGGCCGAGGGGGCCACCGCCGCGGCACCCAGCGCCACCGTGACGATGTTCGACAGCACCGTGCCGCCCGAGTTGGTGGCGCGCACCCGCAGGCTGATCGTACCCGCCGTTTCTCCCGTGCTGTTCCAGGACGTGCCGGCCAGCTCGCCGCGCTTGTCCACTCCGGCCAGATCGAACTGCTCTATGGTCAGGCTGGCCGCCGGACCCGCTGTCCCTTCGGTGAAGGTGACGGTCTGGCCGACCGAATAGCTGCCTGCACCAAAGGCCGGTTGCACCGAGAAGGTCGGCGCCGCGTAGGTGACGGCCCCGCCGCCGGTCGCAAGTGCCGCCGTCGATCCCACGCTGTCCGTCGCCGTCACGCGGCACCCGATAGTCGTCAGGTCGTCCGCCGCTTGCAGGGTGTAGGTCGCGCCGGTCGCGCCCGCGATGTCCACACCGTCGCGCAGCCACTGGCGCGCATAGGTCACGGTCCCCGTGCCGGTGGCGGTGCCGGTGCTGCACGAGAGTGTCTGCCCGACCTGCAGCGTCCCGGTGATCGACGGTTGCGCGGTGAAGACGGGGTCGGCCGGCGCGCTCAGGCCGAGCGCCTTCTGGAATACGGACGCTGACGTATTCCACTGGGCGTTCTTGTTCTTTGCGGTCCAGAGTTTCATGGCTCAGATGGGCATGTAGAGAAGTTCGGCCACGGCATTGCGATCATTGTAAAAATTGACGGTCAGCCCAGACGAGAACACGACCTTCTCGCCGCGGTTCTCGACGTTGGAGTCGGGTCCGTAGAACGGAATTTTGGTGGCGCCACCGTCAGTCGAGAGCATCACTACTCCTTTGGCGACGAAGAACACGTTGTCAGCCGCAAGAGCACCGGTGTTGCCGCTCGCGCCCGGTTGCAGGGTTTGGACTGTCATGATCAAGCCTTTCTCTTGCCGTAAAAGCTGAATTTGCCGGTGGCGATGTTGCCGGATGAGCAAGAGAACCGGATCGCGTTGTGAACGGCCGGCGCCGCACCACAAAACCCACCCGCTTGCGAGTTGATGCTTCCCGCACCCGTGTCGACAAAGGCCACGCTCCACTGTGCCATCGTGCGTGTGGTAGCATTGCCAGGACTGAAGAGAATGACTTCCCCGGATAGACCGATGTCGGCGGTATTCGCCACAAGGGTGTTGACATTCAACTCCCATGCTGCGGCGTTGTTCGCGGTTTGGTTGCCGGTGGTCGTGTTCCTCGACCCGGCCCATTGATAACCCGAATTGATGAAGGTCGACCCGCCATCGGTCGAGAGCTGCATGTTCAGATCAACGCCATTGGTCGACGGCACGATATTCTGCAGTACGATCCGGTAGGATTCGTAGAGCGTGTCGTCAAAAGCGCTGAACTCGATGGTCGCGTCCGATGCGGCCACGACCTCGCCAAGGAATTCCTCGCCGACCGTGTTGCGGGTGGTGAGCGCGACCCATGATCCCCAGGACGTGCCGTTGTGCGACCGGGTGAAGGTCATCGCCAGCGCCGGGATGGTGGCGATCTGCATCCTTGAAGCGACGCCGCCGCTCGTGGTGCCGACATGAAGGAAGTTGCCGGTATAACTGCCAAGCCCCGTAGGCGCCCCGGTGGCGTCCTGGTCGAAGAACCCCGCCATCAGACCGACGCCTTGGTTGTCGAGATCGGTGACCTTGTCGAGATGCAGCCGCGACAGCTCGTGCCACTTGCCCTTTACCGAGGACAGGATCGTGGAGACGAAGAATCGTCCTTGGGTCGGCGAGGCCGCCAGCATCGCCCCGTCGGTGCCGGAGCGTTTAAGAAATGCCCCGACGAATGCGTCTGTCGTGTTCGGAGAGTCGGTGGCACCGATCGCGGTGCGGTAGAGCCCGGCGATGTTGGTGAGCAGCGCCGTCGACCAGTCGGTGACGAGCTTGGCGAGTCCGCCCGGCGCCGGGATCGCCTCATCGGCCTTGCTGCCCTGCGCCGCCGTGGCGAAGGCGCTCGCATCGGACTGCGAGGCCGAACCGAGGCCCAGGAGCCCGCGCATGGTGGCGGCGTCGGCGGAGCCGAGCAGGGTCTTGAAGAAGGCCGAGGGGGCGTTGTAGTCGGTGGCCCGGTTCCACGCTCCGCCAGAGCGGACGTAGATGACGCCGAGATCGGCTGTGGCGGAACTGATGTAGAGGTCGTCGTCCTGCAGTGCCGAGGCGTCGGCGCGGGTGGTCGGCGGTGTTGCAGAAAGCCCGAGATAGCGCGGATCGACGAGGCTGGAAGCCAGTCCCTCAAGATAGGCGATGGCCGCGTTTACGCTGTTGTTGATGTCGTCGTGTGAAGCATCGAAATCCGAGCGCGTCGCGTCGTCGCCGGCCGCGAACTGGTCGACGAAGGCCCAGAGGCGTTCAATCCGCTTCGATGTTCCGTTGAAGGGCATGATGACCGCGCCGCTGAGAGTGGAGGGGAAGGCGGCCGGAGGATCGCCCCGGCCGCCCCGTCATCAGCCGGCGTACTGCGCCAGGCCCCTGTAGGAGGCCGAGCGCACCAAGGCGACCAGCTTGAAGTCGAGCGAACCGTTGCAGGCCGAGTTCGGGTCGTAGGTGCCGCGCACGTCGCCGGTAGTCGCCGTCGGGGTCACATTCGAGCCCGCCACGATGGTGCCAGCCGTGGGCACGGCGTCATCCTGCAGCTCGCGGATCACGTCGGCGGCGTCGGCGATGAAGCAGGGCAGGCCCAGCACGTCGCCGGTGCCCACGGTCAGCGCGGTCACGTCGGCCGAGACGCTGATGCCGGTCACCGTCTTGAACGCCTTCTTGCCGGCGAAGGACGTGCCGGAGGCCGAGGATTCGACGACGACATTGCCGTACTCGTCGGTGCCGGTCAGGACCGCGGCGCCTGTCCAGCCCGCCACGACGTTGCGCGGCACGTCGGCGACCCCGTCGAGCGCCGCCGCCGCCAAGGCAGCCGCGACCGTCGCGTGGACCGAGAAGACGCCGGCCGCAGTGAGGTCCTGGCTCTCGACATAGCCGTTCGGGTCGGCCGTGGCCGGCTTGCCGAGGCTGATCTTGACCGCGGTCAGTTCCGCCATCTTCGCGGTGTTCGCGAGGGTGGTCGCGTCGTCGCGCTCGGCCCGGTCGACGTTGAG
>CAZBOE010000075.1:7023-18996 GCA_964493365.1 uncultured Tepidisphaeraceae bacterium
GGACGAGGCGAAGAGCGTGCGGATCGTGTCTGAGATGATGAAGTGATCGCTGCCGCCGAGATAGTCGTCGGCCGACCGGCCGGCGGGGTAGGAGACGGTGAAGGACGCACCGGCGCCGACGTCAGCCGTCAGCGTGTGCGCGATGGATTCGTGCTTCATGGCAGTTCCCCTGCGTTTTGCGCCCGGAAACCGCCGGGCCGAATGTGCAGGAGGACTATGCGGGAGAGGTCATTCCTTGTGCGGCGAAACCGTCTCGGGCACCAGTTCCGAGCCGGCCAGGTCGTCGCGGACAAGGTCGATTATGGCCTGGCAGGTGCCGGGCTCGCCGATGTGTTCGGCGTGCAGGTCGCGCCAGATGGCCTCGTCGGCGGCGTCGCGCGTCTCGCGGTAGGCGAAGTGGGCGGGCGAGTCCTTCATCCCGGCGGAATAGCCGGTGGCGTAGAGAAGAGCGCCGACGGCAGCCAGGACAGCCGCGATGACGCCACCGATCAGCGGATCACTCACCTTGCTTTCCCGCCGCCTTGAGGAACTGCCTGTTGAATGCCAGAAACACCCGCGTCTGCCCCTCGCCGCCCTGCTTGCGGAGATTCTTCAACTCCCGCTCCGCCGCCAGCATATCATCGTAGAGCGCATCGAGAACAGCGACGTTGCGCGGGACGGGCCGGCCGGCGGCGTTGTAGGCCTTGACCGCAGCCCTAGCCTCGCGGACCTCGTCGCGGAAGCGGTAGTAGCGGTCGCGGTCGAGCCAGTCGCCGGTCTCGTAGAGGACATCCCGCACCAGCGGGATGTTGCGGCTCTCGATCTCCTCGAAATTGCCGGTCACCGACTTGGAGATCACGTCGACTGTGCGGCCGACGAAGCGCCCCATGCCGCCGGTGGCGAAGCCGAACATATGGTCGATGTATTCCGGCGACACGTCGATGAGGCCGCTCTCGGCGATGCTGCCGCCGGTGGCCCGGTTCATCGTGTCGGCCAGCGCCTTCGATGCGTCAGAGGCGCCGGCGAAATACTTGTAGGCGTCCGGGCCGTAGTCGGCATAGGCGTTCTCGGGCCGGATCGGGCGGCCGAGCCAGTCCTCGTTCATCGCCATCTCGTTGATCGGGTCGAGCATGGTGGGCGTGAGGACCGCGTTCAGCGTCTCGCCGGAGAGCGGCGAGAAGGCGCCGAACATGGCGGCGGCGAAATCGGCCATCGCCTGTCCGGGCTCCTTGACGCCGCGCCGAACCTTGCCGATCTGCTGGCCGAGATAGGGCATCAGGCTGTAGCCGTAGGGCATCCAGATGTTCGCGGCGTCGTCCGCCTCGGGGCCCAGCATCACCGCGAGGTTGGTGCGGTTCTTCCAGTCGGGGATCTTGTCGTAGGCAAGCTCGCCGTCGTCATCCTCGACCGAGAGCCCGGCATTCACCGCGTCGAGAATGATGCCGAGGGCGATCAGGCCGACGACGTACTTCGCCATGCGCTTCGAGGTCATCGCCCGGAACATGATCTGGGTGCCCTGGATGCCGGCATTGGCGAAGGGATAGAGCGCGTTGATCGTGGCGCCCCATTCGCCACGCCGGTTGAAGTTCACCGTGAGGTTCTTCGCCAGTGCTGCGGCGTCCTGCGCTGGCCATCCGCGTTTTCGCGCCGCGACGAAGGCGGCGAGCCGCACCGCGTTGTCGACGGCGAGGTTGGTGCGCTCGATGAAGCCGAGGACGGGGTTGTCGCGGGTCGACAGGCGCACGAAGCGCGAGGCCGGCCCCAGCCGCGAGCCGCCGGCCAGCCGGATGCGCTTGTCGAGATCGGCCTTGCCCGCCTCGGGCTGGTCGAGGCGCCAGAACGAGACCTTGGCGCCGGCCTTCTCGAATTCGCGGTAATGCCTGGTCCAGTCGCTATCGGCCTTGTTGCCCATGCCGCGGAAGGCACCGACGAAGGCCTTGGGCCAGTCGCGGATCATCGCCTTGGCGATGGCGTTGCGGTCGGCCTCGCCGAAGTTGCGGATGTTGATCTGCGCCGCCTGCATGTCTCGGAAGGCGTTGCGAACCACGAAGGACGGGTCGAGCATGGTGTTGATCGACGAGAAGTAGCGCGCAGCCATCGACATCGCCGAGAGGAACCAGCCCATCTGGTCGGCGCCCACCGTGTCGGCGGCGCGGGCAAGCCGCGGGTCGTGGAACGTGATGCGGTACTCCTTCCCGCCCACCTTCACCGCCGTCTCGTTCGGGTCCATCATGGTCTGCGCGGGGTTCTCGGCCCGAGTCTCCACCAGCCCGGTGGTGCGGTTGAAGTAGCGCTTCATCGCGATCTTCTTCACCGACCATAGCGCCGGCGAAGGGAAATCCTTTGCCAGTTCGTAGAGCGCCTGACCAACGCGGTTCTTTTCGGCGCGGATCGCAACCTCCTGCGCCTGGGTGATCGCCGCCTGCAGCGGGTTGAAGGCCTCGGAGCGGCGGCCGAGCGCGCGGCGCGATTCCGGGCCGCGCACCGCGAAGCGACGGCCAACGCCGGTGAGATAGAGGACCGCCTCGCTGTGGTCGGTCTCGGAAAAGCCCTTGAGCGGGACGTAGTGGGCGTATTGCGTGCGCCAGAGGTTCGCCTCGGCATGGGTGATCAGCCCGGCATTCTCGCGCAGCCTCAGCGTCCGCTCGCGCAGTTTGTCGACGAGGTTGCCGATCTCGGCGAGGGTCTTGGCATGGGGCCCGGCCGCCGCCGCGGCAAGGATCGCCTGGGCGTCCGCCGTCATCATTCCGGAGCCTCCATCGGGCATCTTCGGGTTGATGCCGGCGATGTGGGCGTTGCGCTCGATGGCGTGGCGGGCGTAGAGCCATTCGCCCACCGCGTCGGCGGTGAGCGCGCCGCGGGTTCCGGCGATCAGGTCGATGATCGGCTTGGTGTAATCCTCGTCGATCTCGAAGAGATGGCGGCCGACCTTGCCGGAGAAGGTGGTCTCGGCGATGTAGGCGTTGTGATCGGCTGGCAGCGGCATGCCGAGGCGCCGCTCGACGGCCTCCTGGGCGCGCAGCACCGGCAGGAAGCGGTCCTGCAGCACGATCCGGGCCCGGTCGATGGCGTCGTGCGCCGCCCCTGCCCCCTGACGGAGCCGCTGCCAGATCGGTGCGCCCGCCCGCGTCAGTTCCTCCCACACCCTGCGGTCGGGAATGAAGGCGGCGGTGCTGCCCATCGCCGTCGCCATGTGGGCGCGCGCCTGGCGGTTCGGAACTCGTGCCGCCTGAAACTTTGCCGATGGTGCCTCGAGGCCGGGCCCACCCTTGAAGACGTCGCGGTACTGAAGTATCTTGATCTTGCGCCGATGCGCGGTTCCCTCCCTTGGCAATTGGAGCCCTCTGGACCGGAACCACGCCTCGGCCGCTCTCTTGTTCATGTAGCGCATCAGACCCTTGGTCATCCAGTTGGGGATGATGCGGGCATCGGTCTTCTCATAGACAGATGCGATCGAGGACACCTCCATGCGGCCGACTTCATCGCTTGGATGGATCGCCACGACCATCGTGCCGCCGCGGGACGTCTCGACCAGTGCCACCAGGCCGTCCTTGAGCGTGTCGGAGTCGAATACCATCACCGGGTCACGGAGCGCGTTGATCGCATCCACGACCTCATCGGTATCAAGGCCGTGCTTCTGGTCGGCTTTCGTGAAGACGGATTTGCGCACGATCAGCGGTGTGTTCCTGACGCCCAGCGCATTCAGGACCGGCGGCATCGCCCGCAGAGGAAACGCCGGGTCCGGTCGGCCGCCGGCTTCAATGGCAACCTTGATCTTCTCGACCATCCGCGCGTCAAGAAGGGTGCGTCCGGCCTGAAGCCGCTCCTCCTCCTGAAACGCGGTCAGCGCCCCGGTATTGCCGGCATTCCGCCGGGTCAGCTCGCCGGCGATGACCTTGCCGAAGACCTCCTCCGGCGTGTTGAGGCCAGCGCCGTTGAAGACGTTGCGGATCGCCCGGAAGATGCGGACTATCTTGTTGAAGGCCTGCACGATGAGCGACTTCCCGGGCGCCTTGCGGGTGCTGGCGGCCTCGGCGAAGGCCTCGGCGATGGCCTCCTCGATCTGCTCGGACGGCATCAGGTGCGGGTAGCGCGCGACGATGTCGAATTCCTCGACCCACTTGCGCGCCGCCATGATCTCAAGCGCGCGCCATTCCTGCGGGGTGAAGAGGTTCATGCTGCGCAGAATGTGGATGACCTCGTGGTGAATGGTCTTCATCGGGTCGAGCGAGGCTCCGATGATGATCTCCATGCCGCCGCCCGGGTAGCGCAGGAACATGCCCTGCCAGTCGGCGGCGGTGTTGTCCTGGAAGATCCGGACGCGCTTGAGGTCGAGCCGGTCCAGTTCGGCACGGAGCCGCGGCATCATCGCCGCGATGGCCTCGCGCGGCAGCGGGTCGTAGGGGTCGCGGGCGAAACCTGGGTCGGTCTCCTCGAAGCCGGTGATGTCGACTGCCGCGTCGTCATAGATGACGTAGTTGTAGGTTCCGTTGTCGATGATCCTGGCGTTCGGAAACTGCGCCTTGATCTCGTCCAGTTCGGCCTTCGCCTCGGCATAGCTGTTGTGGTCGCTGTAATTTCCGTCCTTGCCGTAATCGACGCGGAACGGGTGCTGGCGCGACCCCTGGTCGAGATAGCGGTGGCCGGGAATGCCGGCGGCGCGCAGGGCCTCGGAGGCGGCGCGTGGTGAACCATAATCGTTGACGGCAGCAAAGTAGATTTCCGCGCCAGTTTGCCGATTGTGTGCTTCGGGATGAGCAAACCACGCTTCGGCAAGCGCCTCTTGCACCTTCTCCGACTGCTCGCTCAGCGGCGCGTCCCATGCCAGAAGGTCGCTGTCTTCCGGAACCTCGACCTTGTAGAGGCGGCCCCTCTCGATCTTGATGTTGGCGTCGCGCCATCCCTCGATGATCCGCACGACCTCGCGCAGATTTTCGACGTCGCCCCACCCGGATTCAATCTGAAACTTAGTCAGATCGCCGATCTCGGCGCTGCGCAGGGCGTTGCGGGCCCAGAGGAGTGCATGATCGACGCCCATGCCTTCGTCGATGGACTGCGCCACCCGCACGGCGGCGCGCTGGCGGGCCGTGTAATCCGCAAAGCGTGTGTTCCTGTCTTCCGGCGTCCCGATCCGCTCGCCGCCGACGATCAGGGTAAACGAGCGCTGGCTCAAGGTGTCACGATAGAATTTCGCCACGCCCCTACGCCCGGCGAAGTACAGCCCCCATCCGTAGGCCTGCGCGCCCTCGCCGGTGCCGATCGCGTCCAGCGAGAAACGGTCGAAGATGTGCGGCGAGCCGTGCCATGCCGGCTGCTCGAAGCCGGTCGTCGGCTTCTTCATGTCGTCGATGAAGGCCTGCCGGTCCGCCTCGCTCTTGAACTGGTAGCCGGGAATGGCGCCGCGGCCCCGGTAGGACGAGAACGCCATGGCGCTTGGCGACGGCAACCGTTGCCTTCCACGCCGCCTCATCGACGCGCTTCGTCGCCGTGGCCACCCACAGTTTCTCGCCGGTCTTGCCGTGGATCGTCTCGGCGGTGGTGAAGGCCTGCTCGGGCCCGTGCAGCGGCGCTGCGGGGCGCTCCGGGGCGGCCATGGGTGGGTTCGCCACCTCCTGTTCGTCCATGATCTCGTCGGCGGCGTCGCGCTGCTGGGCGGGCCTGTCGGGCGCCGAGATGCCTTCCAGCCGGTCGAAGAATTCGCCGATTGTGCTGGCTCCGGTCATGTTGATGCGCTTCGTTCCACCAGCCATCTCGCGCTGCGCGTCGCGATCTGACGGCGATGGAATCTTGTCGAGGATCACCACCTTGGCGGCGATGGAGGTGCCGGCCTTCTCGAATGTCACCGCCGGCAGGGCGACCTCTGCGGAGCGCACGAGCCCCATGCTGTCGTCGCTGTCCCACCAGGCATCGAACCGCTTGTCGGCCGCCGGCCCCGTCGGGATCAGCGCCACGATGCGCCCGCCGGGGCGCAGGTGCCTGGCCGCCTTCGCCAGGTGCTCCATTGCGGTCTTGCCGCCGATGCCGAAGGGCGGGTTCATCACGACGACGTGGTGCTTGTTGACGATGTGGTAGGCCTCGAAGGTCGAGCCGACCGCCCGGGCGCCGACGGCGCGCAGCTCGGCGCGGGACAGCAGGTCGGCGGACGGCTCGACGATGGTGCGGTCGGAATGCTCGGGGAAGTAGCGCGCGATCGAGCCGTCGCCGGCCGAGGGCTCAAGGACGCGCTCGTACTGCCGGATGCCGGCCCATTCCACCATCTTGAAGGCCAGGGGCTCCGGCGTCGGGTAGAAGTCGATCCCCTCGCGCTGGTCGCGCCGTCCTGCGGTCTTCATCCGCCCGAAATAGTGGGTCTTGGCGATCTCGTAGGGCGAGGCCTTGGCAATGGCGCGGTCGCGCGCCTTGCCGCCCTTGCCATCAGTGTCGCCCGGCTCCCACGGGCTCGCATTCTCGTAGGCCTCGATGAAACTGTCGCGTATCGTGCGCGCCTCGTTGCCGAGCGCCAGGTTCTCCACCGTGCCGGATCGCTCTGCGATCTTGCGGGCGAAGGCCTGGCGCTCCCAGGTGGTGCCGATGGTGTAGTAGTGGAAGAGCGCGTCGGAAACCGAGCCCTCGCGGCGGATGCGGCCCTCCTCCTGCAGCGCCGTGGTGGGCCGCGTCGGCATGCCGAGGTTGATCAGCACGCGCTGGTGGCTGCCGGTGACGTCGTGGAGCGAGATGCCAGCCTCGCCGGCCGCCGACTGCACGATCATGATGTCGACGCCGGAGCCGTCCTTGTTGAAGTCGCGCTTCGCCATGGCGCGGTCCTTTGTCGGAATCGTGCCGTTGTAAACGACGGCGCGCTTGCCGTAGGCCCGCTTCAGTTCCTCGACCGGCGGCAGGTAGCCGGTGAAGTTCAGGTTTTCCGCCTCTGGCTTGGCCGCGATCAGCGCCGCATAGCCTTCATAGGCGGCCTGATCGGCGGGGCCGTCGGGGCCGGCGCCGGGCCGGAACGGATTAAATCCGCCGCCGACGTTGTAATCGTGGAAGATGACGACCTTGCGGCCCATCTCGAGATGCTTGTCGATGTCGGGCTGCGCAGCCTTTGCCTTGATGGCTTCGAGGAGCTGCATCCGGCGCAGGTAGTTGAAGTTCTTGTTGATGCTGCGCAGGAGCGCGTAATAGGCGTCCTTGTCTGGCCCTTTGCCATAGGCCTCCTGGCGGATGAAGTCGAGGATGCCGTCGATCTGCGCGCCCTGGGCGTCCTCGCGCTGCACGAAGCGGCGCTCGTAGTCGGGCTCGATGTCGAGATGGCGACCGGAGAGCATCCCCTCGCGCTTCAGCTTCTCGTGGAATTCGCGCTCGAAGACGCCGCTGTCGACGTTGGCGTCTGGCTTGGTCAGCTTGTGGTAACGGATGCGGTAGCCGAAATTGGCCACCATGAAGAGATTCTGCCCGCTCTGCCGGCTGTGCCCGACATGGCCATCCTCGGGATAGTCGAAGAGGTAGCCCTCGCCGTAGTCGATGTTCTTGTCGTAGGCGAAGGGCGTTGCCGAGAGGAAGAGCACCTTCGGGCGGGGCTCCTTCGCCATCGCCTCGACCTCGGCGCTGCGCCGCCTGAAGAGACGGTGCGCCTCGGCGGTCTTGGCTTCGCCGTCCTTCATCGCCCTCATCTTCGCCCATTCGTCGGCGTGCAGCATGTCGGACTTGCGCCAGAGATCGGCGGGACGGTTGGTGATCGCCCGGAGCGTGTTGAGCGCGTCGGTGGGGTCGCCGGCGGCGTTCTGGCTGAGCTTGTGGGCCTCGTCGGAGACGACCAAGTCCCATTTCCGCCGCGCCAGGGCGGTGTTGACGCCGGCATTGGCGTAGGTGGTCAGCACGATGCCGCGGCCAGCATCCGTGGTGCTTTCGAGTTTCGTCGCCGAAAGCCCGAGATCGTGCAGCGCGTCGATCCAGTGGTCGAGGATGCCTTGTGACGGGGCGAGCACGAGAATGTCGGTCTTGCCCTGCTGGGCGAAGCGCTTGATCACGCCGCCGCCGGAATAGGTCTTGCCGGTACCGGTGCCGTTGGTGATCAGCATGCCGTGGCCGTCGGGCTTCAGGAACCGGCGCTCGATCTTGACGACGTCGTCCTGCTGTTCGGGCAGGAGAAGCGGCAGGGTATCGCGAACGTTCTGTTCGTCGGCGAGCCGGATGCCGCGGCCCGCGATCTCGTCGGCCGCCTTTTGGGCGGCGACGCGGTCGCTTACCGCGGGGGCGTTTCGAGCAGTTCCGCGAGTGACCGCTGCTGGGCTGTCGTCATCGGGTATTCGCGGCTCGCCATCATCACGGCCTGCTGCACCGTCTCGATCATCGGCAGGCTGTTGCCCGGTCCGCCCATCGCCTTGAATGCCCTGATCGCGTCCTGCTCCCACAGGAGCGGCATCGTCAGGAGATACGCGCTCGCCACCTGGCTCGAGTTCCCCTCGTCCATCAGGCGTTGCTCCTCGCGTTCCAGCGCGAGGTCCATCTCCTCGGGTGGCAGCGGGAACATCTGCCTTGCCCAATCGGTCTTGAGATCCTGCGTCTCCGCGATCGCGTTCCAGATCGCCGCCGGTGCCTGGTGCATTGGAGGCCTCCTGATCAAGCGTGATTATACCATCGTCGAGATCGCGAAGGAAACGGTCGAAATAGGGCCGCATCTTCGCCACCGCCTCGCGCCCCAGCCCGGCCGCGGCGAGCGGGCGGATCATCGCCACGAAGACGTCCTTGCGCGGCATCGCCGCCATGTCGACGCCGGCCAGCGCCTCGCGGAAGAGCGGCACGGCCTTGCGGTATTTCGTCGGGTCGGTGCCGGCTTTCGACGAGCGCACAAACTCTGCCACGGCCTCGCCGCGCGTCTTGTAGCCGTCGACCGATTCCCAGCCGTTGCCGAACACGACGAACCATTCGCCGTTTGCAATGGCCTTGTCGATGATGCCGCCGCGCGTGTGCGGGTTGGTCAACATCCCGCCGGCACCTTCGGTCCAGCCGGGAATGACGCTGTCCAGCGCCTCGATCTGATCCGCCAGCGTTTGCGGTACGGGTTCATTGAACCCGAAAAGGTCATCCTGATCGCCGAAGAGCGGCCCCGCGTCCTTTTGCGGAACCGACGTTCGCATCTTGGACTGTCTGGCGCGGGCCTCCATCTCCGCGCGCTCACGCTGCGTCATGCTGCGCTGAGGCTGCGGCGTTTCTCCGAACAGGTCTTCGGACTCGTTGAAGAGGTCGCCGAGGTCTTTAGCGATGTCGGAGGCTGGGCGCGCGGCCTTCTTCTCGGCGCCTGGCGTCCCTAGAACATAATCCTTCAGGTCGGATGGTGCCAACCAGGACTCCATCACGCGCTTTTTGCCATACACCTTCTCGACCGCCATCTCCTTCTCGGCGGAATAGTCATCAGACCAGTGGACGACGACCTCCTTCGAGTTCGAGACCGTTCTGATGACGCCGCGCACCTTCGGATCATGAACGTAATAGATCGCCTTGCCGCGCATGTTTTCGACGGCAGGCTCAACCTGGTCGAGATGGGTATTTCCTGCGGCTTTCGACGCCGCAATCGTCGCGGCTCGGGATTTGTCGAACGCCTTTGCGTTGAAGTTTTCGGCCTTCGGTTCCGGCTTCTCCGCGCCGAACACCGCATCGAGCGCGGCGTCGAAGTCGTCGGGTGCTACTTCGTCGGGCGGCGGAACCCGCCCTCCTCGGTCGCCTCGCTCGCCATCCGGCGCAGGCTCTCGATCCGGGCTGTCAGTTCCGGGTGGTGCGGCTTCGGTGCCGCTTCCAGCCGCCTGATCTCGGCCAGCACGTCCTTTTTCGACGACATCGAATCCGGCCCGTCCAAGCCGATCAGCGAGAGTGCCTGAAATCTGTCCATAGATCGCCTCGAAGTCGAAGCCTTCGGCCTGCATGATGCGCAGCCCTTCGGCGGTTTGAGTATAGCGGATCATGCCCGCCCGTTCCATGGCCAGCGCGAAGGCCCGCCGGACCGCATTGGTGTAGGCGGCAAGCCCGTCGTCGGACTGGTTGCGCTCGCGGGCAACCTCCCAGGCGCGGGCGTTCACTTCGATCCGGATCGCGTCGAATATGGCCTGCAGTTCCTCTCTGACAGGTGCCATCGCCTCAGCGGGCTGCGCATCGTCCACCGTTCCGGCCTTGTCGAAGGCATCGGTCGCGGTGATCTCGTGACGGTCGCCATTATGGCCGGCAATCACCAGGCGGTGCTTCGGCCAGAGCGCGAGGATGGCAAGGTCCGCCGCTGACGGGCCACCCGAAGATGGGTGGTTGTGGACCGAAACCGCGATCTTCCCGGCGGCTCCGGCGCGCCAGACAGCGGAATGGAACGACACGCCGGACTTGTGGCCCGACATGATCGCGAGGGGAACGCCGTCGGCATCGAGGATGACGCCGTGCTCGACGCCCGTCCTCTTGCCCTGCTCTGTGACCCAGCGCACGGCGATGTCGGTCTTTTCCTTGAGGCTTGCCGCCCCGGCCAGTTCGTCGGCCAGCGCGCGACCGTGCGCCGAGCCGGTGAGGTCGTCGCCGGCGTTCCGGTCGAAGACGTCATCTCTGTCGCGCTCGAACGGCGCCAGGATCGCGCGCCCGCGCATGATCAGGTCATGGCCGCTCGGCTTGGCCGCCTTCTCGATGTCGCCCTGGGTGTCGAAGAGCGGCCCGGCGTCCTTCTGCGGTGCCCCGGTCCTGATCTTCGACTGGCCGCCGCGCACCCTGGCCTCGTCGCGGGCGCGGCGGTCGGGCTCGGGGTTCTTCTGGGGCTTCGCGCCCATGGCGGCAAGCAGGTCGTCGCCGTCCTGCGGTGCGGGCTCGGGCTTCGGTTCAGGCCGCGTCGCCGGGTCCGGCTTCACGCCCATCGCCGCGAGGAGATCATCCTCGGGCGGGCTTACTTCCTGACGTTGCGGCTCTTCTCGGCGGCCCTCGCCTTGATCGACGCTTCTTCCGCCCGGAGCCGCTTGGCCTCGGCCCCCGCCCACTTCCATTGCTCGCTGGAGGCTTTCGAGAAAGCGTCCTGTTGCCGTTGCGACAGGGGTTCCGGCCTTGAGGTCACGGGCGGCTTGGCTGAGTGCGTCACTGATCGGCCCTTTCAGGTTGGCCTGCGAGGCAAGATAATCGCGCATTCGGGCGGCGAGGTCTACCCTGCGGGCGTTCTCGTCCTTCGCCAGCACGTTGCCGGCGGCGGTGATCGCCTCGATCCGTTCGGTCAGCGTGCCGAAGAGGCGCTTCTCGTCGGCGAGCCGCTTCACCGCGTTGTCGAGGATCTTCGCGCGCTCGAGATAGAGGTTTGCGGCGACCTCCTCGTCGCCGAAGAGGCTCGACTGGGTCTCGGTCGTGACCTCCGCCGCCGCCTGCCGCGCGATGGACTCGGCCTGGAAGGCGTTGGCGGGCTTCAGCCGGGCGAGCAGGCCGAGAATGCCGATCTGGGCGTCGCGATTGGCGACGACGCGGCCGACGATGGCGCCGTCGCGCTCGCTGGCCCGGCCGTTCACCACCATGCCGAAGGCCTCGTCGGAGAGCCGGCGCAGCCCCTCGGCGGTCCTGACCAGGGCCGATTGCGGCGGCAGGCCGAGGTCTTCGACGGTCTCGGCGCTGCTCCTCAGCACCCGCGCGGCATCGACGGCGGAACCGGAGCCCTCGCCGATGTTCTTGATCGCGGCGAGGCGCATGACCTCTTCCGGCGTGTAGCCGTCGGCCTCGCGGTAGATCACCGCCGCCATGCCGCCCACATCTTCTTGCCCAGCCGCGGCCATGCGGCGGGCGAGCCCGGTGCGCTGGTGGCCGTCGGCGACGATGAGGCGGCCGTCCCTGGTCTCGAAAAGCACGACCTGGCCGGCGCGGTTCGGATCGAAGCGAGTGACGCCCTGCAGCGCCGTGGTGACGCCCTCGGTGTCGGCGCCGCCCTTGTACTGGAAGGTCTGCGGGTCGGTCTCGATCGCCAGGGTTTCCTCGTGGGTGAGGAACCGTCGCCGGGGCGCGGCGCGCGCGCTGCCA
>CAZBOE010000076.1:0-7467 GCA_964493365.1 uncultured Tepidisphaeraceae bacterium
CCGGCCAGGGGGTGCCGGGCGTGCGGATCCCCCTGGCCGTCGGCGCGGTGCTGCTGGGCATCCTGCCCGCGGTATTCGTGTTCGTGTGGACTGACGCGACGGTCAACGCAGTGCTCGCCGCCATGGCGCGGTCGGTGGGAGGCTGACCCTGGACGCCCTTCGCCTCCAACTCGCGCAGGCACAACCCGCGGCCGCCGCTCTGTCGGCCGATGCGGGTGCGCCGGCCCCGCCGCGGGCCGATGCAGGTGTGGTGGCGGCCCATCCTGTGCCGGCGCTGCCCGCTCGACACGAGCTCGTCGCCGCGGCGCCGGATCTGGTCTTGTCGGCCGGCATCGTCGCGGTGCTGCTCGCGCCGCTGCTTGCCCGGCGCATCGCACGGGCGTGTTTTGTGGTCGCCTGGCTCACGCTGGCCCTGGCGATCCTCGCGGTGCCGCTGGCGGCCCGGGCGATCGGCGTCGAGAGCCCCCTCTGGCATGGCATGATCGTTCTCGATCCGCTGGCCCTGTCGTGGAAGGCGATCCTGCTGCTGTTCACCGCCGGCGTGCTGCTGCTGTGGTGGGCGACGCAGTCCGACCGCGCCGGGCCGACCGATACCGCCGAGTTCCTGCTGCTGCTCCTGGGGGCGACGCTGGGGCTGTCGCTGCTGGGCGGAACCGACAACCTGCTGATGATCCTGCTTTCGCTCGAATTGAGCAGCTTTGCCGGCTACATCCTCGCGGGCTATCGCAAGGCCAGCCGGCGGAGCGCCGAAGCCTCGCTGAAATACGTGGTGTTCGGCGCCACGTCGGCGGGGCTCACCGCATACGGGTTGTCGCTGCTTTATGGCATCACCGGCACACTCGACCTGTCCGCCGGGGCGATGGCGCTGCACGCCCACGGGGGCAGCCCGCTGCTCGCGGTGGCGCTGGCCTGCGTGGGGGTGGGCGTGGCGTTCAAGATCGCTGCGGTGCCGCTGCACGTGTGGTGCCCCGACGCGTTCGAGGGCGCGGGCAACGAGGTGGCGCTTTATCTGTCGGTCGCATCAAAGGGCGCGGCCCTCGTGCTGGCGGCGAGGCTGATCGACGCGATGGCGCTGTCGGCCTCATCGACTGCCGCGGCGCTGCCCGTGGCGGCCGGTGTCATCGGAGCGCTCTCGGCGACGGTGGGCAACCTGGGCGCGTTTCCGCAGGTCAGCCTGCGCCGACTGCTGGCCTATTCGTCCATCGCCCATGCTGGCTACATGCTCTGCGCCCTGGCGCTGCCCGCCGCCGGCGGAGACGCGGCGCCGGCAATGCTGCTTTACCTGGCGGTGTATCTGTTCATGAACCTGGGCGCATTCAGTGTGGCGGCGGCCGTCGAGCGCCGCGAAGGCTCGGGCCACATCGCCGCGCTGTCGGGCCTGTCGCGAAAAGCGCCCCTCCTGGCCGGCGCGATGGCGGTCTGCCTGCTCAGCCTGATCGGCCTGCCCCCGCTGGCGGGGTTTATGGTCAAGTTCAACATCATGGCGTTGCTGGGCGCCGCCGGCGGATGGCTGTGGCTGCTGGTCGCGGCGGTCGCGATCAACACCGTCGTCAGCATTTACTATTACGCAAAGCTCATCGGGCTGATGTACCTCCAGGCGCCTGTGCCTGCCCCGATCTCAGCGCAGCCGACCTTTCCACAACCGGCCGAGCCTGCACCCGCGGACGCCCGGCGTCTGCCCTCGCCCGGCGAAGCCGCGCCCTTCACCACCGCCCAGCGGCTGGCGGTCAGCGGACTGGCCGCGGTCAGCGCGGCGATGCTCGTGGTGATCTTCCTGGCGTTCGGTCCGCTCAGCGACCTGTCGCGCCGTGCCGGAGCAATCGACCCCGGCGTCGACCGGACGGCATCGGCCGCAAGATAGCCCGTCTCGACACCCTCGCGACAATCGGCCACACTCCACGAAGGCGCGGGCGTTCGTATACAAACAGGGATAATGGTCGACACTCACCAGACTCTGTCGGTTCGCGAGCCGTTCATCGTGCTGACCTGGCTGACGCGGCTCCGCTGGCTCGCTGTCGCGGGGCAGGTGACGGCGGTGCTTGTCGTCGTCTACGGCCTGGGCACGCCGCTGCCGGCGCTTCAGATCGGCATCGTCATCGGCACGGCGATCCTCACCAACATCCTGGCCCAGCTGCTCTGGTGCGGCATGCCGGCCAGCCCGCCCCCTGTGCCGGGCTGGGTCGTGCCGTCGCTGCTGATGCTCGATGTGTGGCTGTTGACCATGCTGCTATATTTCACGGGCGGCTCGTCCAATCCCTTTTCCATCCTCTATCTCATCCACGTCGCGGTCGCGGTCGTGGCGCTCAACACCGCGTGGGTGTGGGCGATCGTCACGTTCGCGGCCCTCTGCTACACCACGCTGTTCTTCGGATACGTCCCGCTCGACCTCGGCACGACCTACAGCGACCGCATCATCGACTCAGGCCAGTGGCTCTCGGTGATCCTGGTCGCGGTGCTGACCGCTTACTTCATCGGCCGCGTGCAGCGGACGCTCCGCCTGCGCGAGCGGGAGCTGATCGCCGTCCGCGAGGCGGCCGTTCGTAACGAGCGGCTCGCGGCGCTGACCACGCTGGCCGCGGGCGCCGCACACGAGCTCAACACGCCGCTGGGCACGATCGCGCTGGTCGCCCGTGAGCTCGAGCTCGAGGCGCGCCGGCGCAATGACAACCCTGCCCTGACCGAAGACCTCGAACTGATCCGCCAGGAGGTCAACCGCTGCCGGCGCATCATCGACCGCATGCGGGTGGAGGTGCTCCACGAAGCGCCGCTGCGTGACGGACGGTTCAAGGTGCCCGAGCTGGTCGCGATGACCATCGAAGACCTCGACCCGGCCGAGGCGCCGCGGCTGGTGGTCAACGACGGGTCGGGCGGCGCCGTCGGCAGCGCCCCGATCAGGCCGGTCCAGCAGGCACTGGTTGTGCTGGTCAACAATGCCTTCGACGCGGTCGAGTCCAAGGCGCGGCAGGAGGGCAAGCCGACGGCGAACGATACCGTGGCGCTCGACGTCGAGGCCGACGCCCGGTGGGTCCGAATGATCGTGACCGACCGGGGCGAGGGCATGTCGCCCGAAGTGCTCAAGCGTGCCGGCGAGCCGTTCTACACCACCAAGCCCCCGGGCAAGGGCATGGGCATGGGGCTGTTCCTCGTGCGGCTGGTGGCTGAAAAATATAGTGGATCGTTTACAATGGAGTCGCGGGTCGGCGAAGGCACCCGGGCGACGCTGGCGCTTCCCCGGTCGAAGGAGCCTTCGATCGACACGGGCGTGATCGCGGCGATTTCGACGGCGTCCACCCCGGGCCCCTAGCAGATTGGGGCCTCTGGCAGACCCGGGTCCCCAGCAGTTCCGGGCCCCTGGCAAACCGGGACGCCCCGAAGCTCGAGTGTGTCAATCGCCCGCGCCGCGGGCATCAATTTAAGGGAGTTGGTTCAATGGCAATCGCGAACACCCCACAGCCCGGCAACCCACAGCCGACTGCGCCGGGGCAACGGATCCGTCGGATTATCTGCGTGGATGACGACAACATCTTTCGCACCCGGCTGGTTCGCGCGCTCCAGCAGCGGGGGCTCGAGGTGTACGACGCCGCCAACGCGTTTGACGCCATGGCGGTGGCCCGTCGGGTCAAGCCCACCCATGGGGTGGTCGACCTCAAGATGCCCGACCGGAACGGGCTGGACCTGGTCGGTGATCTCCACCAGCTCGAGCCCAACATGCATATCGTCGTCCTGACCGGTTATGGGTCGATCGCGACGGCGGTCGAGGCCGTTCGCCGCGGCGCCGCCAACTACCTGGGCAAGCCCGTCGACACCGACCAGATCATCCAGGCGCTCGAACTCGAAGGCGAGATCGAACATGACATCGACCTCGAGGAAAACATCCCGAGCCTGGCGCGGGTGGAGTGGGAGCACATCCAGCGGATTCTTTACGACTGCAACGGCAACATCAGCCAGGCCGCCCGCAAGCTGGGCATCCACCGCCGCAGCCTGCAGCGCAAACTGAGCAAGTACCCGCCGCTCGAATAGCCGTCCGACGCACCCGACGCCGGCGGCGCGGCTCGCCGAGCCAACTGCGGCTGAATCTCATCTTCACAGTTACCAAAATCACTGATAACCCGTGCATCAGGTTCGGCTTGCGGCCACAGGAAGCCATGCGGCACAATGCCACACCTGCGGTAGTTTGACCCACGTGATCGACTGCCCATGATTGGCCACTCGCCGGCGCACACGTTGTTGGCTGGCCCTGTCGCAGAAGGCAGGGCGGTTTGCCAACGATCGCGGCCGCCGGTACATCCTGCGTCCTCTTCTTGCTTCGTCGCGACCTGTGCGGGTCACGGCATAACGGGCGTCCGAGTTTAACTGCACCAACATGGCACACGCTCCAGCGAAGACCAGCCCTGCCAGCAGCCAGCGGCGGTTTATCTTCCCGAGATGGGCAAACCTCCTGCTCCCGTTCATCGTGCTGATGGTCGGCGGCGGGGCGGTCTACATGCCCACGTTCCTGGCGTTCGCGTTCTCTCCCCAGACGACCGACGTCGGCTACATGCCCGAGCAGCCCGTGCCCTATTCGCACGCGCTCCACGTCGGCCAGCTGGGCATCGACTGCCTCTATTGCCACACCACCGTCGACAAAGCGGCTTTCGCCGCCATTCCCCCGACCCAGACCTGCATGAACTGCCACACCAACATCAAGGCCAACAGCAACCTGCTGGCCCCGGTGCGGGAGAGCTGGGCGAGCGGCAAGTCGGTCGAGTGGGTCAAGATTCATGACCTGCCCGACTACGCCTACTTCAACCACTCCGCCCATGTGAACGTGGGCGTGTCGTGCGTGAGCTGCCACGGCCGCGTCGATCAGATGGAAGTCGTCTGGCAGGACCAGCCGCTGAGCATGGGCTGGTGTCTCGACTGCCACCGCGAGCCCGAGAAGCACATCCGCCCGAAGGATCAGGTGACCAACCTGGGCTGGACGCCGTCGGATCTGAGCACGACCAACCCCGACATTTACGCCGACATGATCGCCGACCGACCCGAACTGGCGAACAAGGGCGTGACCCAGCTCGATGTCGGCGCCTTCCTCAAGGCCCGATACGGCGTCAAAGACCCGATGTACATGACCTCCTGCTCGACCTGTCACCGCTGAGGCAGGCTTTACAGGATGGGGCAGCGCGACAGCGGCAGCAATTCGATCAGACGACCACAACAGCGTGTCATTCATGAGCAACGCAAGCGGATCCAAATACTGGCGCAGTGTCGAAGAACTCGCGGGCTCGCCCGAGATCGACTCTCACCTGGCGCAGGAGTTTCCCGGCTACGACCCGGACACCGTCGCCTCGCTGCCGCGCCGCAATTTCCTCAAGCTGATGGGCGCCGCCATGGCGCTGGGCGGGCTCACGCTCTCGGGTTGCCGCCGCTGGCCTAAGGAAGAGCTCGCGCCCTACGTCGTCGGCGCGATCAACAGCGTGCCGGGTGTGCCCGAAAGCTATGCGACGGCGATGGACCTCGCGGGCGTCGCCCAGCCGCTGGTGGTTCAGACCTTTGACGGCCGGCCCATCAAGGTCGAGGGCAACCCCTCCCATCCGCAGTCGGCAACCTTCAACGGTCGGCTCGGGTCGGCCAACCGCTACGCCCAGGCGAGCGTGCTCGACCTCTACGACATGGCCCGCAGGACCGGCATCCGCAACAACGTGAGCGGCGAGGTCGTGCCGACCTGGGACGCGTTCCGCTCGGCCATCACCCCGCATTTCACGGCCATGGCCGACACCGGCGGCGCCGAGTTCGCCGTGCTCAGCGAAGCCACCAGCAGCCCCAGCGTCGATGCGATGCGTCGCCGGCTCGCGCAGGCCTTCCCGGCGATGAAGTGGTATGAGTATGAGCCGACCGCCAGCGAATCGATCGACTCGGGCGCGCAGCGCATCCGCCCGGTCTTCGACCTGGCCCGGGCGGTCACCGTCGTCAGCATCGATGCCGATCTGCTGGGCACCCATCCTGCCCACACGATGCACGCCCACGGCTGGTCTGAGATGCGGCGAAAGGCCGACGATGCCGGGCATCGCGCGATGAACCGCATGTACATCGCCGAGTCGATCTTCTCGATCACCGGCGGCGTCGCCGACGAACGCATCGGCGTCAAGCCGTCCGAAGCCGTCGCGCTGCTGGCCGCCCTCGCGGCGGCGCTGGGTGTCGGCCAAGTGCCCGCGCCGCAGCTTACGCCCGAGCAGGAAAAATGGGTCGGGCTCGCGGCAGCCGACATCAAGGCTGATCCGACTCACTCGGTGGTCGCCGTCGGCGGTCACCTCCCCGAGTCGGTCAAGGGCCTGGCGGCCCTCATCAACCAGCAAATCGGCGCCGAGGGCACGACCGTTCGCTATGTCGCGGCGGCCGCGAATGACACCGGGTCGATCCAGCAGCTCGCCGCCGCCATCGAGGCCGGGCAGGTCAAGACGCTGCTCATCCTGGGCGGCAACCCCGCCTACGACGCGCCGGCCGACCTCAACTTCGCCGAGCGGATCAAGTCGGTGCCGATGTCGATGCACCACAGCGTGCTGGCCGACGAAACCTCCGCGGTCTGCACCTGGCATCTCCCCCGCACACACTACATGGAAGCCTGGGGCGACACCCGCTCCTGGGACGGCACCGTCGTCATCCAGCAGCCGCTGATTCTCCCGCTCTTCGACGCCCGCTCGACCATCGAAGTGCTCGCCCTGATCGCGGGCGATGAACTGCTCTATGGCAACCAGATCGTCCGGCGGACTTTCGCGCAGCTGACCGCCGACGCGGGTGAGGCGGCATTCCGCACCGCATTGCACGACGGGCTTGTCCCCCAGACCGCCTTCCGGCAAGCCGCCGGACCGATCGCCGGCGGGCCCGCTCAGACACCCGCGGGCGAGATGGAAGTGCGGTTCGTTCCCGACACGAGCGTGTGGGACGGACGATTCGCCTCCAACCCCTGGCTGCAGGAAATGCCCGACACGATGACCAAGCTCGTGTGGGACAACGCGGCCATCATCAGCATCGCCGACGCACGCCGGCTCGGCCTCAACACCGGCGACATGGTCAAGCTGACCGTCGACGGCCGCTCGATCGAGATCCCGGTCTACCTCCAGCCCGGTCAGCCGCGCGGGGTGATCGCGCTGCCGCTGGGATACGGCCGCAAGTCGGCCGGCGAAATCGGCACCGGCGTCGGCTTCGACGTCTACGCCATCCGCGCCTCGCAGGGCATGCACTTCGCCCCCGTCGAGGTGAGCAGGGCGGCCGGTCGACACCAGCTTGTCACCACCCAGCACCACCACCTGATCGATCCCGTCGGCGAATGGGCCCGCACCAAGCGTGTCGGCAAGAAGGGCGAGCCGGGCAAGATCATCCGCGAAGCCACGCTCGCGGCCTACGCCGCCGACCCGATGGCGCCGCACCGCGACCAGCACGTGATCATCCCGCTTCAACTGTGGGATCCGCCGCACAGCTTCCGCGACCCCC